>CAYZXP010000231.1:0-3312 GCA_964482415.1 uncultured Bifidobacterium sp.
GCGATCGCGAATTCGATCGTGATCCGGGCCTGACGTCGCTGCCGCGGCCTCGCCCACAGCTGCTCCGCCATCCTGTCTGCCTGTCTGTCCGCGCCGATGCCGGCAGGGGCCGCTTCGTACTCCAGCACCGATTCATCGATCAGACCTGCCGGCCATGTGCACATCGCTCCTCCGTCAAATGCCAGACGCGTTGCCGACTGAGTGACGTCCGGTCCCGCCGGTGCCTGCGCCCGAGGGCAAGGCGCTGCGTTGCTGTGATACCAGTCGGGTGCAGCCGAACGCGTCAGTGGTGCTGGCCGGAGGATGGCTCCTGTGCGCCGGGTTCGTGCTGGTCGAGCGCCGGCTTCGGTTTGCCTTGCGCATCGGACAGCCGGTATTTGGTGCGGCGGTCACCCATCAGGTCACGCAGTTCGCGAATGCTCATCTCGGTTACTTCATGCATGCGGATCAGCAGCGATGCGCCGACCGGCAGCGTGCGGTGGCGGATCTTGCTGATGACCGGCGGTGCGACCTCCAGCGCGCGCGACAGCGCAGCATCGTTTTTCAGTTTCATTCGTTCGCGCAGCGTATCGAGCAGGCGGTTCGGGTTGTAGCTTTCCTGCGAAGACAGTGCATGCGGCTGCGCGTGATGCGTTTGGTGATGTTCCATGATGTTCCTCGATTCGGGCGGTTGGTTGGCGTCTGGCGCAAGGCTCGCTTGCGTAAACGACATGACTGCTCGACGAGCAACAAGTTCCGCCCAAACATCGCCGGCCTGCATTTTTTCGTGCGTGCGTATGCATGGCCCGGGAATGGGCAGGCGAAAAAAACGGGCGACGAACAGCGCGTCGCCCGAAGGAGGAGGCGGCAGGCCGCCGGCTTCCGTGCCGTCTTACCAGTAGCCCTGCAGGAAGGCTGGCGCGATGCCGCTGCGGTAGCCCGTGTAAGGATCGATTGCGCCGAGCCCCAGCGCCATGCCGAGCGCCGTGTTCTGCGGCGTGATCGCCGGCGGTTCGCGATAGGCATTCGCCATCGCATGCAGCGCGGCGGCGCCGAGCATTGAGCCGATCGACTGTCCGCCGGGCGCGGCCATCAGCGATCCGATCGCGGGCGCGCCGGCCATCATCGCCTGCGCCTGCGCCTGGCCGAGGCCGACCGCGCGAACGACATCGGGCAGGCCAAAGCCGGTGCGCCGCGGATCGCCGAGCATCAGCGGCTGGCAGCAGCGCTTGATGATCTGGAACAGGTGCTCGACACGCTCGGCGCTGCGCGCCTGGCCGGCGCCGCGAAAGTCGGGATGATGCGCCAGCACCAGCGCCGCCAGGCCGGTGACATGCGGTGCGGCCATCGAGGTGCCGTCCCACGCGGCGAAATTGTTGTCCGGTACTGACGACGTGATCGCGACGCCGGGCGCGCAGACCGCGACCTCGGGACCGAAGCAGCTGAAGCGCGCCGAAAAAAAGCCGTTGGCATCGACCTGCGGCGTCAGCGTCTGCGTGTGATAGCTGTCGGCCGGGAATTCATTGATGCGGCCGATGGCGGCCACGGTCAGCACGTTGGGCGACGAGCCCGGGTATTGCACCGGCCCGCCGGAATTGCCGGCGGCGACGATGCAGGCCACGCCGGCGCGGCGCGCACGCACGATCTGCTGCTCAAGCGCCTCCGACGGTTCGGCGCCGCCGAGGCTCAGGTTGACGACGTCGATCTGGTGCTCGATGCAGTACTCGAGCGCCTCGATCAGCTGGCTGATTTGCCCGCCGGGGAACAGCTTGCATGCATGGATCTCGGCATCCGGCGCGAAGCCGCGGATGCCGGTGGCCGAATCGAGTCCGGCGATCACGCCGGTGCAGTGCGAGCCGTGCGCGATGGTATCGATGTTCCAGCTGGTGGCGGCGGTGGCCTTGTTGACGATGTCCTGCCCGTGCGAGACCTGCGTCAGGTCCTGATGGCTGTTGGCGCAGCCGGAGTCGACCACCGCGATCTTTATGCCCTGGCCGCGATAAGTGTTCGGCAGCTGGTCGAGCCGCATCGCGCGCTGGCCCCAGGTCAGCTGCTGTTGCTGCGGGAAGTTTTTCAGGCCGGGCCAGTCGGACAGCGCGCGCAGTCCGACGACGTTGACCTCGCTGTCGCTGACGTCGGGGCGTTCCTGATAGAAGCTCCAGTAATCGACGCGTGGCTTCACGTAGAGCCGGCGCACGCTGGCGGCGCTGTCACCGTACAGCGTGAGCCGCACGCGGCCGGCCGCGTCGCTCACGCCGCGCGCGGGCAGCAGGCTGCCGAACAGGTAGATCTCCGCGCCTTCGACCGGTTCGCCCTTGCCGAGCAGCTGGAATTCTGCGGTGAACGCGGCGCCGCCGAGCGGCAGGTTGTAGCTGACCATCGCCGGCTGCGCGAAATCGGCGTCGAACAGCTGCAGCGGCTGGTCGCGCTCGACAATCAGCTGTCCCTGCGCCTGCAGCGCCAGCGCCTGGGCCTTGTCTTCGTGCATGCGCGTCACCAGCACGCCGCCGTCCTGCATGCCGGCGCCAAGCGCGCCGACGACCTGTTTCGGGCCAATGCGGTCAATGATCTCGATGTCGGGCGAGTCCTTCAGCGCCTGCTCGACCGTCGACATGCTGAGCGGCGCGAGCCCCATCATCTGCATGCCGGGATGGCGGCGCGGCGCGACCAGGAACTGGCCCTTGCGCTGCTTCAGGTCTTGTGTGCGCGGCTTGGCATCGGCGGCCGCTGCGGCCGGCGCGCCTGCGCCTGGTTCGGGCTTGTTGGCCATGGAATTCCTTTCGGGTTGTGCGGATGGGTCAGTGCGCGGGGCCGAACAGGGACAGCGGCTGGTCGGGTTCGATCTTCATGTCGCCGCTGGTTGCAAAGCGTTGTTCAAGCTGCGCAGCAGTGGCGTGCGCCATGTCGAACACGGCGGTGTGCGGCGCGCCTTGCGGGCCGATGGTGTCGAGCAGCTGCAGCTCGGGATCGGCGTGCGACTCGGATACGAAGTGCGCCAGCTTGGCGCTGTCGGGACAGCTGACGAGATAACGGCCGCGGCCGGGTCCGCCCTGGATAGTTGCCATCGGTGTTCGCGTGTGTTGGCGCGCGCCCCGCTGCGTCGCCGCGGGGCGGCTGCGCGGGTCAGTGCAGGGTCTGTCCTGCGGCGTAGTTTTGCTGGCCCTGGCCGGCATAGGGCTGCTGTTGCTGTTGCTGCTGTTGCGCCCAGGCCTGCTGCATTGCGTCCATCTGGAAGGGCAGCATGCGGCCCAGTTGTCCGGCGATGCCGCCAATCTGGTTGCCCAGTCCGGATTGCCCGAACAGGCTGCCGATGGCGCCGCCGAGCGGCTGGCC
>CAYZXP010000232.1:0-3282 GCA_964482415.1 uncultured Bifidobacterium sp.
GCCAGGCACATCATCAGCACGAAATCGAGGTAGTTCTCGATGTCCGGCGCGACCGCGATCGACTTTGGCGCGAAATCGTTGATGAATTTGAACACCGTGCCAAAGACGAAGAAGTAGCAGAAAGCGACGCCGATGATGAACAGCAGCGTCGACGAAACGATCAGCGGCGCCACCAGACGCTTTTCATGCGTGTACAGCCCCGGCGCAACAAAGGCCCAGCCTTGGTAGAGCACCCAGGGCAGCGACACGATCAACGCAACCGCCATCGTCACCTTCATCGGCACCATGAACGGCGTGATCACGCCGGTGGCGATCATCTTCGAACCGGCCGGCAGCGCATTCAGCATTGGCTGCGCCATGAAGTCATAGATTGCGGCCGCACCCGGCCACATGAACAGGGCGATGAACACCACCAGCACGACTGCCGATGCGCGCACCAGTCGCGTGCGCAGCTCGATCAGGTGCGAAATGAAGTTTTCCTGGATACCGGACGGCTTGTCGTCGGACATGAGATCAGTTGAAGAACGTCACGGACTTGCCGGATTTGGGCCGATAACGCGCAACGCGCGCCGCACCCGACATCACGCGAGTTTTGCGGCCGCTCTCGCGCTTGTACCAGACCGGCAGGCCACTGGTGTGGGACAGTTTTTTCTTGCGGAAATCGCGCCGCTTCGCGTCCAGCTCCCACTGCGAAGGAACGCGACGGTAATCGTGACCGCCTTCGTAGGCATTGCTGGCCTCGGCGAGCGAGTCGGTGAGCTCCTTGCCCGCCTCGCCGACTTCCTTGCTGACCTCGCCAACCTCGTCGCTGACGGTCTGGTTCAGCTTGGTGGCCGCGTCCACGATGTTCGTGTGCATCTTGCGCAGCTCGTCCATCTGCATCTCGCGATTCACCTCGGCCTTCACGTTATTGATGTAACGCTGTGCACGGCCGAACAGCGTGCCGGCCATGCGAGCGACCGTCGGCAGCTTCTCCGGTCCGATCACGACCAGCGCGACCGCACCGATCAGCGCGAGTTTGGAGAGACCAAGGTCTATCATGTGGGGAAACGATTCGAGAGGGCGGTGCGGGCAGGAATGTCATGCCCGCTGCAGGCGGAAAGCGGGATCAGCTCTTGGATTTTTCCTTGGCTTCAACGTCGATGGTCGACTTGTCGGCCACTTGCTGCGCAGGCGCTGCCGGCTCGTCGGCACCCTTGACGCCATCCTTGAAGCCCTTGACGGCCTTGCCGAGGTCAGAGCCGATGTTGCCGAGCTTCTTCGTGCCGAACACCAGCATGATAATCACCAGCACGATAACCCAGTGCCAAATACTGAACGAACCCATTGTCTTCTCCTAGCCGGACCCGCAGGCCCAATTCTCCGATTAGCGTCGTGTTAACGCTGTCCGCGCCACGGGCGAGGTCCGCCCATGACATGCAAATGCAGATGGTACACCTCTTGGCCACCGTCAGGACCGGTGTTGAAGAGTGTTTTGAAGCCGCCGGCGGGGCCGTCGGCATTATTCTGGTATCCACCACCCTGTTCCTGAGCCAGCTTTGGCGCGAGCAGCAGCATTCTACCCAACAAAGCCTGATGTCTGTCATCACAATCGGCCAGCGTCGCGATGTGCTCGCGCGGCACCAGCAGCAGATGCACCGGCGCGGCCGGATTGATGTCGTGGAAAGCGATCAGGTCGTCGTCTTCATAGACCTTCTTCGCCGGGATCGCGCCAGACGCGATCTTGCAAAAAATGCAGTTATCCAAAATAGTCTCCGGAATCCTGGCCATCGGCGATGGCCTGAATGATTCAGCCTGTACATCGGGCGCCCGCTTGCACAGGCCTGAGCCGACCCGGGCTTATTGCCCGTTTTCGTCCTGTTCCCGCGCCTGCAGCTTGCGGTTCGCCTTTTCCTCGATGCCGGACAGCCCCTCGCGGCGCGCCAGCTCGTCGAGCACCTGCTGCGGCGTCAGGCCGAACTGCGCGAGCATGATCAGCGAGTGGAACCACAGGTCCGCGCATTCGTAGACGAGCTTCGCAGGTTCGGCGCCGTTGCGCACGTCCTTGGCGGCCATCACCGACTCGGTCGCTTCTTCGCCGACCTTCTTCAGGATGGCATCGTCGCCCTTCTGGAAAAGGCGTGCGATATAGGATTTTTCGGGATCGCCGCCGGCTGCCGGCTTGCGCGTCTCGATCACTTCGGCGAGACGTTGCAGGATGTCGCTCATCTTATTTTTTGTAGATGTCGTCCGGATCCTTCAGCACCGGCTCGGCCTCGGCCCAGTCCGGTTCGCTGCCGCCGACGAACTTGTTGAAGAAGCAGCTGTGGCGGCCGGTGTGGCAGGCCAGCCCGCCAACCTGCTCGACCTTCAGCAACACGACGTCTTCGTCGCAATCAATGCGAATCTCGTGCACCTGCTGGAAATGCCCCGACTCCTCGCCTTTATGCCAGAGCTTCTTGCGCGAACGGCTCCAGTAGACCGCCTGCCCGAGCTCGGCGGTGCGCGCAAGCGCCTCGCGATTCATCCACGCGAACATCAGTACATCATTGCTGCCGACTTCCTGCGTGATCACCGGCACCAGGCCATTTTCATCCCACTTGATGCGGTTAAGCCATTTGGACTTCACCATCATGCGAGCCTCATCGGTATGCCTTGTGCTGCCATGAATTCTTTTGCTTCCTGCACGGTATGCTGTCCGTAATGAAAAATGCTGGCGGCGAGCACCGCGTCGGCGTGCCCCTCAAGGACGCCGTCGGCCAGGTCCTGCAGGCCGCCCACACCGCCTGACGCGATCACCGGAATAGACACGGCATCGGAGACCGCACGCGTCAGCGGCAGATCGAAACCGACCTTGGTGCCATCCCGGTCCATGCTGGTCAGCAGGATTTCGCCGGCGCCGAGCGCCTGCATCTTGCGCGCCCATTCGATCGCATCCAGCCCGGTCGCCTTGCGGCCGCCGTGCGTGAACACCTCCCACTGGCCGGCCGCCGTGCGCTTGGCGTCGATCGCGACGACGATGCACTGCGAACCGTATTTGCCAGCCGCATCGGCGACCAGCTGCGGGTTGGTGACAGCCGATGTGTTGATGCTGACTTTGTCCGCACCTGCATTCAGCAGCCGGCGCACGTCATCGACGGCGCGCACGCCGCCGCCGACGGTCAGCGGAATGAATACCTGTGACGCGACGTCCTCGATGATGTGCAGGATCAGGTCGCGGTCGTCCGAGGACGCGGTAATGTCGAGGAAAGTGATTTCGTCGGCGCCCTGCTCGTCATAGCGGCGAGCGATTTCGACCGGATC
>CAYZXP010000233.1:0-3251 GCA_964482415.1 uncultured Bifidobacterium sp.
CCCAGTAGCGCTGGCGCGAGATGCCCCAGTCGCGCAGGCGGTAGGTGATCTTCTTCTCGCCGTCGCCATGGGCCGCGAGGTCGGCGGCGACAGCATCGACGGCCGCCTGATAGCCGAGGCCATCGTACTTACCGGAATTGATGCAGCGGCCGTGCTCCTTGTCCGCATACCACTCCTGCCAGGCGTCGGTCGAGTACACGTTGTCGCCAACGGCGATCACTTGCCGGATCGGCAGGTCGTATTTCTTCGCGAATGCAAAATCGCGCTCGTCATGCGCCGGCACGCCCATCACGGCGCCGTCGCCATAGGTGATCAGCACATAGTTGCCGACCCAGACTTCCACCTGCTTGCCGGTCAGCGGATGGGTGACGAACAGGCCGGTCGGCATGCCCTTCTTCTCCATCGTCGCCATGTCGGCCTCGATCACGCTGCCCTGCTTGCATTCGGCGATGAAGTCGGCCAGCGCCGGATTGTTTTTCGCCGCATGCGTGGCCAGCGCGTGTTCCGGCGCGACTGCGCAGAAGGTGACGCCCATGATGGTGTCGGCGCGGGTGGTGAACACCCACAGCTGGCCGTCGTTCAGCAGCTGGCCGTCATCGCCCTTGACCTGATGCGGGAAGGCGAAGCGTACGCCGGTCGATTTGCCGATCCAGTTCGCCTGCATGATGCGCACGCGTTCCGGCCAGCCGGGCAGCTTGTTCTCGACGCAGTCGAGCAGCTCTTCCGCATAGTCGGTGATGCGCACGTAATACATCGGGATCTCGCGCTTCTCGATCAGCGCGCCCGAGCGCCAGCCGCGACCGTCGATCACCTGCTCGTTGGCCAGCACGGTCTGGTCGATCGGGTCCCAGTTCACGGTGCCGGTCTTCTTGTAGATGATGCCCTTCTCGAGCATCTTCAGGAACATCCACTGGTTCCACTTGTAGTACTCGGGGCTGCAGGCGGCCATTTCGCGCGACCAGTCGATCGCCAGGCCCATCGCCTGCATCTGCTTCTTCATGTACTCGATGTTCGCGTAGGTCCACTGCGCGGGCGGCACGCCGTTGGCCATCGCGGCATTTTCGGCGGGCATGCCGAACGCATCCCAGCCCATCGGCATCAGCACGTTGTAGCCGCGCATGCGCAGCTGGCGCGCCATCACGTCATTGATCGTGTAGTTGCGCACATGGCCCATGTGCAGCTTGCCGGACGGGTAGGGCAGCATCGAGCACGCGTAGAACTTCTTCTTTTCGCGGCCCTGCGCATCGCGCGCATGTTCGGTGACCTTGTAGGCGTCGATCGCGCGCCAGTGTTCCTGCACCGCGCGCTCGACGTCGGCGGGAATGTATTTGTCTTGCATGACGGGTGGATGGTGAGTGTAAGCGTAGCCGGTGATTATACCGACTGGACGGAGGGGAAATGCGGTCGGCGCAAGGGAAGGGCGGGGACGGTCGCCTGCGGGCGGTTCCCGGGGAGGCCGGCGGCGGGCAAATCAGCCCGCGGGCGGCAGGGAGCGGGATCCCGGCGGGCGCCGGAATCCCGGAGAGGCTTACTTTCCGGCGGCCTTCGGATCGGTGACGAAGCCGATCTTCGTCATGCCGTTGCCCTGGGCGGCGGCCATCACTTGAGCGATCACCTCGTAGCGGGTGCTCTTGTCGGCACGCAGCTGCAGTTCCGGCATCGGCTTTTTACCCGACGCGGTCACGAAGCGGGCCGGCAGCTCGTCGAGCGCGACCGGTGCGTTGTTCCAGAACAGCCGGCCTTCCGCATTGATCGCCAGCGTGATCGTTTCCGGCTTTTCCGGCGCCGGCGCCGACGCCGCGCCAGGCAGTTCCAGCTTGATCGCGTGCGTGAACAGCGGCGCGGTGATGATGAAGATCACCAGCAGCACCAGCATCACGTCGACCATCGGGGTGACGTTGATGTCGGCCATCGGTGCCTGATGGCCGTTGTCGTTGAATCCGCCGAATGCCATTGCGTCCTCCCGGTCAGGCCTTCTTGGGGCGCGCGCTGACGATGCGCGAGCCCGTCGTCAGGAACGCATGCAGGTCGTGCGCAAACGCATCGAGTTCGCCGAGCGTCAGGCGGTTTACGCGGGTGAATGCGTTGTAGCCGAGCACGGCGGGAATGGCGACGACCAGGCCGATCGCGGTCATGATCAGCGCCTCGCCCACCGGGCCGGCGACCTTGTCGATCTGGATCGTGCCCGACGACGACACCGCCGCCAGCGCGTGATAGATGCCCCAGACCGTGCCGAACAGACCGATGAACGGCGCCGTCGAGCCGACCGACGCCAGCAGCGTCAGGCCGCTCTCAAGCCGCGACGACACGCGGTTGATCTGCTGGCGCAGCGTGCGCGTGACCAGTTCGCCCGGGTCGACGTTGGCGTTCAGCGAGCTGCTGTTGGCCTTCACGTTGACCGCTTCGACTGCGTGCGTGGCCAGCGGCGAGTACACCTGCTCGGTGTCGGCGTGGCTGAGCAGCGTGACGGCGTCATCCATTGTCGGCGCGTCCCAGAAGCGCTCGACCGCGTTGGCGCTCTTGCGGATGCGCCACGAGATCCAGGCTTTCGACAGGATGTAATACCAGCTGGCGATCGACATCAGCAACAGCAGGTAGGCCACGCTGTGGGTGACGATGTCACCTTGCGCCCAATAGTGGGCGAAGCCGAGATTCTGGGTCAGGGTTTCGTTCATGCTGTTGTTCGCTCAGTTCAGTTTGAATGGGATGGGAACGATATACCACTCGTCGATCGGCTTGCCGTCCATGGTCGCCGGGTTGAAGCGCCAGGTCTTCACGGCCTCGACGGCGGACTGATCCAGCCGCGGGTAGCCGCTGGACGATTTTACTTCGACTGTGCCGGCGCTACCGTCACGCCGGACCAGCACGCGGATCGTCACCGTGCCTTGCTCGCTCAGGCGCTTCGACATCGCCGGATAGACCGGCTTCATGTTGGTCGTGCTGTAGCTTGCCGAAATGCTGACCTCGGTGCGCGGCGCCGGAGGCGCCGGGGGCGCTGGCGGGGCGGGCGGAGCCGGTGGTGCCGGCGGCGTCGGCGCAGGCTTCACCGGTGCCGGTTCATGCGGCACGGGTGGCGCCGGCTTCGGCGCCGGCGGATGCGGGGGCTCCGGCCGCGGCTCTGGTTTCGGTTCGGGCCTGGGCTCCGGCTTGGGCTCGGGCCTCGGTTCCGGCTTGGGCTCGGGTTTTGGCTCCGGCTTAGGTTCGGGCTTGGGTTCCGGTTTCGGTTCGGGCTTCGGCTCAGGCTTCGGCTC
>CAYZXP010000234.1:0-3146 GCA_964482415.1 uncultured Bifidobacterium sp.
GTACAAGTCTGCTTGCCGGCGGACCCGATTCTCCGGCTGGAGCTCAGTAAATAATGAACAAAAAATCGCCGCTTGAAGTCAATGAGTATCAATCGGAATCGGCAGTCGGAACCAATGCCAGCCCGGCACGTTACCGTCTCGCCGTGCCGTCCGACGAGTTGTATGCCACCAACGCGCAGTGGCACCTTGGCTTCATCGGCAGCCACGGCTTCGCGCTGACGAAATCCGGCTCGGCCAAGACGGGATTGGAAGCCGTTTGGGCCGACTATCAAGGCGATGACGTTCATGTCGGCATCTGGGACGATGGCGTTCAGAAAAGCCATTGGGACCTCGAAAGCAATTACGACGAGAGCAAGCAGGTAACCATCAGCGGCACGCTGAATGACGGACAGCCGATGACAGCAGACGACGGTCATGGCACGTCAGTTGCCGGCCTGATCGCAGGCGACAACAACGGTCAGGGAGGCGTTGGCATAGCGTTTGACTCGCATATCACTGCGATTCGGATTTTCGGCGGCGCCGACGACATCAATAATGCCTGGTCACGCTACCTGCAGACCCTGGACAGCCTTCGAAATTTTGATGTCACGAACCATAGCTATGGCGGCACCCCGGACTTCCACACGTATGGCGACGTCGCCAGATTCCAGGCTGCCGCCGTTTCAGGGCGTAATGGACTAGGCACAGTCAATGTGAAGTCTGCCGGTAATGACAATATTGACGGCAATGGCGAGGCGCTCGATTCCTCGCGATTTACGGTCACGGTGGCAGCGCTCTCGAATACGCCAACAGCGAATGCTGCCTGGTATTCCACCTACGGTGCGCATGTACTTGTTTCCGCTCCGGCGGCGTCGGTTACCACGGATTTGATGGGCAAATACGCAGGCTATGACGGCCTGCTCTCGGACGACTATACAAACCAGTTCGGCGGTACGTCGGCCGCCGGCCCGGTAACTGCCGGTGTCGTGTCGTTGATGCTCGACGCGAATGCCGGCCTGGGCTGGCGCGACGTTCAGAACATACTTGCGTATTCGGCGATTGGCGTGGGCAGTCTGTACAGTGGGGTCACCGCCTATGAGAATTCACGCTGGAAGTGGAATGGCTCAACCGACTGGAACGGCGGCGGCCTGCATTACAGCGAGGATTATGGCTACGGCATGGTCAACGCGTTCAATGCGGTGAGAATGGCCGAGGCATGGGACATCTTCCACCCCGTCGCAGCCACCTCCGCCAATGAAACCACGGCTGCGACGTCAACGCTGACTGCCAACAAAACCATCGCAGACCTCTCGACCCTTGAATACAAGTTTAACGTCGCCGGCAACGTCACGCTTGAGCATGTCTCGCTGACATTGTCGCTGACCCACTCTTATTTCACGGATCTTCGCATCCGGCTTGTTTCCCCCGACGGGACCGTCATGTCGCTGTATGACGGGAGCTCCGGGACATCCAGCACCGCCGACAGACCACTCATCTTCACTTTCGGTGCTGACGGCTTCCGTGGCGAGCAAAGCGCCGGAACGTGGACTGTGCAAATCCAGGATGCTTCCAGGGGCGACAGCGGAACGCTGAACTCGGTCGCTTTTACCGGATACGGATCGACGACGACCACGGATGATGTCTACCACTACACGAGTGAGATGCTGAACGTGCTCACGCTCAGCGGACAGTCGGGGCGCGTTAATCTGGCGGACACCGACGGCGGCGCCGACTGGATCGACGCGTCGACCATGACGGGAGACCTGTCGCTGAAACTCGCCGGCGGCGAAAACTCGACAGTCGATGAGACCCGGTTCCTGACGATCGCCGCCGATACCATCATCGAAAACGCGATTGGCGGTGACGGCGCCGATCTTATCGTCGGCAATGCCGCAGGTAACGTGTTGTATGGCATGCGCGGCGATGACGATCTGCAAGGCGGCGACGGCTATGACATCGCCGGTTTCCGGGGCGATTATGCGTCGTACACGATCACCTCGCTTGAAGGCATAACCACCGTCATTGGCCTTGATGGCACCGACACGCTGACGGGCGTCGAGATGCTCCGCTTTGATGATGGCGACTACGCAGATCCCTCTGCACCGCCTGACCATGAGGCTCCGCTGCTTTCGTCCAGCACGCCCGCCGACGGCACAAGCGGCGTCGGCACAAATGCGAATCTCACATTCACCTTCAGCGAGACGATTGCTGCCGGTAGCGGAGCAGTGTCGATATGGGCTGGCAACGGCACGCTGTTCGAGAGCATTACGGTCACGTCGGCAATGATCAACGGCAGCACGCTGACGATCAACCCGGCCGGGACATTCGCGGCCGAAGCGGCTTATTACGTTACGATGGATGTCGGGGCGGTCGCCGACTTGTCTGGCAATCAGTTTTCCGGAATTAGCGATTCGTCGACGCTGGACTTCGTGACGGAATCGGCTTTCAACATCATTAATGGCGATAGCCGCGGCAACAAGCTCTACGGAACCACAGGCAACGATTCGATATCCGGCTTTGGCGGAAACGATGTATTAAACGGCCGGCTGGGCGCCGACAAGCTGGTCGGCGGCACAGGCAAAGACATATTCTTGTTCGATACTGCGCTGTCATTGGCCAATATCGATACGATTCAGGGGTTCAGCGTCGTTGACGACACGATTCAGCTGGAGAATGCGATTCTGACGAAGCTGACCGCCCGGGGAACGCTGTCGTCTGCAAATTTCCGTTCGGGCGTCGGCGTCACCGCGCAAGACGCAGACGACTATATTTTGTTCGACACAGCGACGGGCTCGGTTTCCTACGATGCCGACGGCAGCGCAGCAGGTGCCGCCGTCCAATTTGCCGCCATTGCCGACCTGGTGGGGACGATCACACGATCAGATTTCGTCGTGGTGTGACGCGGCTGACGCAAGAAAGGCTGAGGAACATCGGGTTCGCGACGCATGGCGACCGCGATTGCGAACCATGTCAACGTAGTCCGCAACGCCGCGCTGCGAGATTTTGCAACTGGCGTTTGACCGCAAGTAGTGGTTGCGAGGGTCGCCGCCGCTGACTCAGGCGTCTGTACCAATATCGCTCCGAGCTTCCGCTGGAGCATTTGAGCACCGTCGCAGGACGCGTGTGTCCAAATGAAAAACCCCGGATTTCCTTTGCGTTCAAAGAAA
>CAYZXP010000235.1:0-3125 GCA_964482415.1 uncultured Bifidobacterium sp.
CCTCGCTTGTGCCGTGCTGAAGATGCCGCTACAGTGATCGCATGTTTGAGGTGCTTGTTTACCTGTACGAAACCTATTACCGACCCGATGCCTGTCCTGATTCGGCGGCACTGGCGAAGAAGCTGTCGGCTGTCGGTTTTGAGGAAGAAGAGATCTCGCGGGCGCTCGGCTGGCTGACTGACCTGGCCGTCACGACCAACGAGATGTTCAACCAGCAGGCGCACCAGACCGCCTTCTCCTTCGGCACGCGTGTCTATGCTGATCAGGAGTACGACATGCTCGGTTCGGCAGCGATCGGTTTCATCGACTTTCTCGAATCGGCTGACGTCATCAATACGCTGCAGCGCGAAATCGTGATCGAGCGTGCCTGCGCCGCCAACGAATCGCCGATCCCGCTCGACAAGCTGAAAGTGATCGTCCTGATGGTGCTCTGGAGCCAGGGCAAGGAGCCCGACAGCCTGATGTTCGACGAGCTGTTCGGCGACGATGACGATGCCGGAACCCAGGTCTATCACTGACCTTCCGGCGCGGCGCAACCGTCGTCTTCTTGCAGACTTTTCGCTAACCCGCTTATCATTGGCCGCAATCAGCCGACAACAGGCCGTCGTTTTGGCCCATTCCCCGTATATATATTGAGGCGCGGCACGTCATGCCGCGCCCTGCAGCCCCGCAGTTCCCGAACCCGGACCGACCATGACCAAGACTCTCATCATTGCCGAGAAGCCTTCTGTCGCCAACGACATCGCGAAGAGCTTGGGCGGCTTCACTAAGCACGATGAGTACTTCGAATCGGACGACTATGTACTGTCGTCCGCCATCGGCCACCTCGTCGAGATCGCGGCGCCCGAGGAATACGACGTCAAGCGCGGCAAATGGTCTTTCGCCAACCTGCCGATGATTCCGCCGCACTTCGCGCTGAACCCGATCGCGAAGACCGAGTCGCGGCTGAAGCTGCTGAACAAGCTGCTCAAGCGCAAAGACGTCGGCGCCGTCATCAATGCCTGCGACGCGGGCCGCGAGGGCGAGCTGATTTTCCGGCTGATCGTGCAATACGCGAAGGCCAAGCAACCGATTCGCCGCCTGTGGCTGCAGTCAATGACGCCGGCCGCGATACGCGACGCCTTCAAGCACTTGCGCGAAGACGAGGACATGCTCCCGCTGGCCGATGCCGCACGTTGCCGCAGCGAGGCTGACTGGCTGATCGGCATCAACGGCACGCGGGCAATGACGGCCTTCAATTCGAAGGAGGGCGGCTTCTACCTGACCACCGTCGGCCGCGTGCAGACGCCGACGCTGTCGATCGTGGTCGAGCGCGAAGAGAAGATCAAGCGCTTCGTGTCGCGCGATTACTGGGAAGTGAAGGCCGAATTCATTTGCGCGGCCGGCGTGTATGAAGGGCGCTGGCTGGATACGAATTTCAGCAGCGACGAGAACGACCCCGACAAGAAAGCCGAACGGCTGTGGAGCAAGGCCGCCGCCGAATCGATCGTCGCCGCCTGCCGCGGCAAGTCCGGCCATGTGACCGAAGAATCGAAGCCGAGCACGTCGATCGCACCGGCGCTGTTCGACCTGACGAGCCTGCAGCGCGAGGCGAACGGACGTTTCGGCTTCTCCGCAAAGAACACGCTCGGGCTCGCGCAGGCGCTGTACGAAAAGCACAAGGTGCTGACCTACCCGCGTACCGATTCCAAGTGCCTGCCGGAAGACTACCTCGGCACCGTGAAGCAGACGCTGGACTCGCTCGGCGAGCTCAACAATTACTACCCGTTCTCCGCGCAGATCCTGAACAACGGCTGGGTGAAGCCAAACAAGCGCATCTTCGACAACACGAAGATCAGCGACCACTTCGCGATCATCCCCACCGGCCAGCTGCCGAAGAGCCTGTCCGAACCGGAACAGAAGCTGTATGACCTCGTCGTGCGCCGCTTCCTCGCGGTGTTCTTCCCGAACGCCGAGTACCTGGTCACGACGCGGTTTACCGAAGTATCCGGCCACCAGTTCAAGACCTCGGGCAAGATCCTGACCAATCCGGGCTGGCTCGCGGTCTATGGCAAGGAAGCCGTCGATCCGAACGCGAAAGAGGGCGAAGGCAGCGGCACGCTGGTGCCGGTTGCGCCGAACGAGAAGGTAAAGACCGAGAAGGTCGAGGCCAACGGTCTGGTCACCAAGCCGCCGGCGCGTTACTCGGAAGCGACGCTGCTGTCGGCGATGGAAGGTGCGGGCAAGCTGGTCGACGACGAAGGCCTGCGCGATGCGATGGCCGGCAAGGGCCTGGGCACGCCGGCCACGCGAGCTGCGATCATCGAGGGCCTGCTGAATGAAAAGTACCTGCTGCGCGAGGGCCGCGAACTGATCCCGACCGCGAAAGCCTTCCAGCTGATGACGCTGCTGCGCGGCCTCGGCGTGGCCGAACTGACCGCGCCGGAGCTGACCGGTGAATGGGAATTCAAGCTCGCACAGATGGAGCGCGGCGGCATCAGCCGCGAGGAATTCATGCGCGAGATCGCGCAGATGACCCAGACCATCGTCAAGCGGGCAAAGGAATACGACAACGCCACCATCCCCGGCGACTATGCGACGCTGAAGACGCCCTGCCCGAATTGCGGTGGCGTGGTGAAGGAAAACTACCGGCGCTTCGCCTGCACGAAGTGCGAGTTCTCGATGAGCAAAGTGCCCGGCGGCCGGCAGTTCGAAGTCGCCGAGGTCGAGGAACTGCTGACCAACCGTACCATCGGGCCGCTGCAGGGCTTCCGTTCGAAAATGGGCCGCCCGTTTGCCGCGATCCTGAAAATCGCACGCGACGAAGAGAACAACAACTTCAAGCTGGAGTTTGATTTCGGCCAGTCGAATGACGACGATGAAGGCGCCGAAGCCGTCGACTTCACCGACAAGACGCCGCTTGGCGCCTGCCCGAAGTGCGGCAGCGGTGTCTACGAGATGGGCCTGGCCTACGTCTGCGAGAAGACCGTAGCAAAGCCAAAGGCCTGCGACTTCCGCAGCGGCCGCATCATCCTGCAGCAGGAAATCCTGCCCGAGCAGATGGCCAAGCTGCTCAACGACGGCCGCACCGACCTGCTGCCGGGCTTCGTGTCGCAGCGCACCCGCCGTCCGTTCAAGGCCTTCCT
>CAYZXP010000236.1:0-3115 GCA_964482415.1 uncultured Bifidobacterium sp.
AATCAATAACTTAAATTAATGTTGCGGTGCATGATGACAGGTATTAAATAACGGTGCATCATGCGCCCGCCTTACCAAAAAATCTGTCGCCGGAAGAGCGAGAGGAGACCTGAACCCGCCACGCGCAAGCCTGGCGGGTTCGTTTTTATGGGGTACGCATTAATTTTGGCTCGAGTTGACGACTTATCATCAAGAGCCTCGTTTTCCGGCGATGCAATAATTTAAGCTTATATCTGGCATCACAAATCGAAAGCGGACGGACGGCGATGCGGTTGCTATAGTTCATCCCGTCTCCTCCAGCCTTCTACAAAGGATGGATTTGAACCCGACAGGCGCAAGCTTCGTCGGGTTTTTTTTCGCCTGTACCCTGCCTTTCCACACGCTTGGCCTGCTTTGCCGAGATCTTGCATGATTTTGGTCAAATCTGGAATGTGTCGTGAATTCAATGACTTGACTGTGATCCCCGCAGCTTGTCCACAGGGCTGTCCACCGAATCTGTGAACAAATGCTGGCTTTCCGGCCCGCCTGCCGCCGTATACTCGGGCATTCCTACCGGAGGCCTGCATGTACAAGCAAATCCTTGTCGCCTACAACGGCACCCCCGAAAGCCAGGTGGCGCTGCGTGAATGTCTGCGCCTGTCGTTGCCGGCAACGGCATCCGTTCACCTGCTGGCGGTTGTCAGTCCCCCGCCTTACCTGCTGGTCGGCGAGTTTGCCGCAGCCGCGGTGCTCAGCGTCGAAGAGGGCCTGGCCATCGAGCGCGAAAAGATGGCCAAGGAACTGGAAGCCGGCGCCGCGATGCTGGCCGGCGGCGGCCTGTCGGTGACCCCGCATCTTGAAGTTGGCGAACCGGTCTCGGTCATCGAGGAACTGGCGAACGACCTGAAGGTCGAGCTGGTCATTGTCGGCCATTCGCGCCACAAGCCGCTGGCGCTGCGCTGGTGGCGCGGCAGCACCGATACGCTGCTGGTCGAGAAGCTGCGCTGCAGCCTGCTGGTGGCTTCGGAATCGCCGGCACAGGCGTAAGGGCCGGCGGCCGTGCCGGCGCCGGGGTTCCGGCGCTGCTGGGTCAGCGTGCCGTGGCGGCGTTGCCGCGCAGGTGGCGCTTCATCGATCGGGCCCCGGTGAGCAGTCGCCTGAGCAGCGCGGGCAGGCGCCATGGCTTGCCTGCTGACGGCGGGTTGATTGTGCCTTCGTCGAGCGCCACGCCAATTCGGTAACGCCATGCACGCAGCGCCAGTGCGGCAAGATGAGTCGAGTCGGCGAGCATGCGCCGCCGGCTGCGATAAAGAAGCAGATGCTGCAACGGTTGCCGCCTGGCGCCGCAACTGCGCTTGCTGCTGAAATTCCCGCCCAGCAGATGAAAGCGCCTTGCGCCGGCATGGATCGCCGCGACGATCATCAAGTGGCGGCTGAGGTTGCCCATGCCGAGGTGATCGAAAGCGGGATCGTGCGCGTTGACCAGTGAATACACGTCGTCGCCGAAGCGGCACGCGAGCGTGCCGCCGCAAAGGCGGCCTTCGATGCGAACCACGCCGGCCATGCCGCATGTGCGAACCAGCGCAAGCAGCTGCCGGGCGGCGGTCCGGTCCAGTGCGGAAAACCGCTGCTTGGCCGTAAGGCGGGCATGGTTGAATCCGATCAGTTCATCGACCAGCGCGGCGTCGATCTCCGGGCCCGGGACAATGCGATGGGTGAGGCCGTGCGCGCGCGCCAGTCTCTGCCGCAATGATTTTCGGGTCGACTTGCCGAGGCTGGCGAGATAGCCGTCTTCGCTGGCCGGCAGGTCGATCACGATGTCCTCGTCCAGCGTGAAGCGAACGGACGATGGCCCGTCCGGCTCGCCGTCCAGCGCGACCGCATGAAATGTGATCCGGTCGATCTCGGGGTGCCGCGCAAACAGTTGTACTGCGAAGCGAGATGCGTCGGCGGCGGTGATCTGCATGCCTTCGTTGACGACGCGTGCAGAATGGCCGCACGGCCTGTACAGGAACAGCGCTTGCGGGCGTTCGTTCGCGCGGGCAAGGTAGGTGTTTACTCCGTCCAGCGCGCCGAGCCTCAGTTGCGGCAGCGATGAATACAGGCTGCCATACAGTGTTTCAAGCATGGGGCCGGCGAACGCCGGTATGCCCTGATGCCATTCTGTCCATGCGTTTGCCTGCGTCGCGTAGCGGTTCAATCGGCGCTCCTGTAGCCTGTGCTGAAAATTGGACGGCCGCAGCCGCTGAAGTTCAGCTGGCGACCGCGTTCCGGGCATCTCGCTCAAGCTGCCCTGCGGCCGGGCGCCATGCCTGCCTGGCAACCCGCACAGGTTGGCAGGACGCGGTTAGACTTGGCCTGCCAAAGCCGCTAGACTCTTGAACTTTTTCTCCGCCAGCCATGTCCAGCCCATCCGAAACCACCGACAACGCCGAAGTCGCCGTCACGCGGTCGGTGTCGCGCGAACAGATCGCGCAGGAAGTCAAGCGCCGCCGGACTTTCGCGATCATTTCCCACCCTGACGCCGGTAAAACGACGCTGACCGAGAAGCTGCTGCTGTTCTCAGGCGCGATCCAGCTGGCAGGTACGGTGAAGGCGCGCAAGAGCGGCCGTCATGCGACCTCGGACTGGATGGAGATCGAGAAGCAGCGCGGCATTTCGGTGGCCAGTTCGGTGATGCAGTTTGATTACCGAGAGCACGTGGTGAACCTGCTCGACACGCCGGGCCACCAGGACTTCTCCGAAGACACCTACCGCGTGCTGACGGCGGTCGACTCGGCGCTGATGGTCATTGACGCGGCCAAGGGCGTAGAGGCGCAGACGATCAAGCTGCTGAATGTCTGCCGCATGCGTGATACGCCGATCATTACGTTCATGAACAAGATGGACCGCGAAACGCGCGATCCGCTCGAACTGCTTGATGAAGTCGAATCGGTACTCGGCATCCAGTGCGCACCGGTCACCTGGCCAATCGGCATGGGCAAGAATTTCCGCGGCGTCTACCATCTGCTGCGCGATGAGATTCTGCTGTTCGTGCCGGGCAATGAGCGTGCGGATCAGGCGTTTGAAGTCATCAAGGGCATCGACAATCCGCGCCTGACCGAGATGTTCCCGCTCGAGATCGAGCAGCTGAAGA
>CAYZXP010000237.1:0-3110 GCA_964482415.1 uncultured Bifidobacterium sp.
ATTCAGGTGGGCATGCCGAGGACCTTCCAGGCGGGGTTGAAGTACGCGTTCTGATCGCGGCTGCCCGTTCTGATATGACGGCCCTCGCTCAGGAGCGGGGGCCGGTTTCGCAAGACTTGCAAGAACCCGTCCCCACGCCGCACGCTGAACGACCCACACAGGCGATGACATAGCCATCGGCGCAATGACTGATGGACGTTCAGAGCATATCGATCTATATTCGATACCGTATTCTCCGGCGTCAGCCTGGTACCGGATTTCTGTTTCCATAACTTCCCGACTCCTTGCTCGGGTCCGCGCGTGCAGCCCGGCTTCGCCCGCTGCTCGCAATGCATGGGCATGCCTGCTTCGCGATGCCCTGCAGAGGTGTCCGCGGGATCGGGCAGGCAGGCGAGCCGGGCATTGACGATCCGATGAAATCACTGTGAGGCTGACCCGTCCATGGCGTTCGTGCGACCCCTGTCCAAATCCAAGCTGGTGGCGTTTCGCCAATGCGCGAAGCGGCTGTGGCTCGAAGTGCATCGGCCGGAATTGCGACAGGACTCCGCCACCAGCCTCGCGGCTTACCGGACCGGACATGAGGTGGGCGAGATCGCGCAGCGACTCTACGACCCGCAAGGTCTTGGCGAGATCATCGACTTCAAGAAAGAGGGATTGGCTGCGGCATTGGAACGCACGCGATCGCTGCTGCAATCAGGTCGGCCGATATTCGAGGCAGGTTTTGCCGCCGAGGGTGCGCTCGCATTTGCCGATGTCCTGCTGCCGGACCAGACGGATGACCAAGCTGGCTGGCGGATGGTCGAGGTCAAGTCGTCAACGTCGGTGAAGGCCTATCAGCGAGACGATGTGGCCATCCAGAGCTTTGTCGCTCGCGCCAGCGGCGTTGCGCTTCACTACGTATCGGTTGCGCACATCGACAGCACATGGGTATATCCGGGCGGTGGCGACTATCGCGGTCTGCTGACCGAGGTCGACTTGAGCGCAGAGGCGTTTTCCCGCGCGAGTGAGGTGCGCGAATGGGTCGACGGCGCGCAGGCGGTGGCTGCGTCAGCGCAGCCGCCGCAGGTGGAGATGGGCCGTCATTGCACGCAGCCGTTTGACTGCGGATTTGCGGCGCATTGTCGTGAAGGGCGCCCGCTGCCCGAATTCCCGCTGGCGTGGTTGCCGGGCGCGCAATCGCGTGGGCTACGGGACTACGTCGACCGGCATCGCGTTGACGACCTGCGGGACGTGCCAAATGCTCTTCTGAATCCGATGCAACAGCGGGTGCGCGATGCCACGCTCTCTGGCACTGTTTTTTTTGATGCGGCGGGTGCCGCAGGCAAGCTGCACGCCTATCCGCTGCCTGCTTATTTCATGGACTTTGAAACGATCCAGTTCGGCGTTCCGCGTTGGGCCGGGACGCGTCCTTTCCAGATGCTGCCGTTTCAGTTCAGTGTGCACCGGCTGTCGGAAGAGGGGACGCTGACATCGGCGGGCTTTCTGGACCTGAGCGGCGACGATCCATCCGAAGCATTTGCCATCGCCTTGACGGAAGTCTGTCATGAGCCTTTGCCGGTCTTTGTCTACAACGCCAGCTTCGAGGGCGGTCGGCTGGATGAACTGGCGCAGCGTTTCACGCGTTTGCGAGAGCCCCTGCTCGATATCAGGCGAAGAATGGTCGATCTTTATCCCATCGCGCGTCAGCATTACTACCACCCTGCTTGCGAGGGAAGCTGGAGCATCAAGAAACTGCTGCCCAACATCGCGCCCCATCTGGACTACGCGGCACTGCCGGGCGTGCAGGACGGCAGCCTCGCAATGCAGGCCTATCTGGAAGCCATCGATCCTTCAACTTCGGCTGCGCGCAAGGAAGAGATCAGGCGGCAGCTGACCGCTTACTGCGCACTCGACACATTGGCGATGGTCGAGATATGGAAATACTTCGCAGGGAAGTCACGTTAAAAGCTGGCGAGCAGGGAGTAGTCATGCGACTGGTCGACGCACTGAAGAAATTCAATCGCAAGGAGCGCTACTGGCTCATCCGGAGCGTGCTGGGTGATGCCGGCAAGCCGCTTGGTCGGCATTTTATCGTCCGGCTGCACAAGCTTGGCATCACGGTTCCCCGGAATGCATGGTGGGCGATGGACTACCATTTTGACTGGCTCGCCGGCGCCCTCTATCTTTGTCAGTCCGGCGGAAACTCCGATGCCGTTCAGTCAAACGAACAGGGCGCCGTGAAAGGAAACCAGGAAGACGTCGACCTGATCATCGCATTCGACAATACCCTCGTTCTCATTGAAGCCAAAGGTGACAGCCACTGGGATGCCGAGCAGCTGGAATCAAAGCGGCGCCGGCTTGTGGCGTGCTTTGGTGATCAGCCGGAGCGGCTGGGGATACATGTTTTCTTTGTATTCATGTCAACCGGCGCGCCGCCCGTCGTCAAAGGCTGGCCTGCATGGGCACTGCCGAATCAAGGAGAGCCCTACTGGTTGGAGATGCCCATGGCCGAGAAGGATCAGGAGCCGGCGTTTTACCGGGTCGTGCGTTGCAGCGACGCTGAAGGAACGGTCAGCGAGGTGGGCAAGTACTGGAAAATCGTCCCGCAGCCCGCAAGGTGGTCAAGAACTGAAGGAGAGTCCATGAACGACGACGCAGCATCAGTCAGGGAAACGTACGGGCCGCTATTCACCGATATCCTGAAACTGCTGCACGAATCCGACCCGGCCCGTATCAATTACGGGGACAACCAGGATGAATACGAGCCGGAGGTACGGACTATCCTGCCCCGCCTGCACTCGGCGCTGTCGCTTGATGACGTGCACACCATCGTGCACGAAGAGTTCCTGCGCTGGTTCGATGCCGATACCGTGGGGCCGAAGGACGTGTATGCATCGATCGCCGAGCAAATCTGGGCGAGGTGGTGTGACTTTCGGCGCCATCCCGGCGCGGCCGGTTAGTCAGCGGGAAGTTCGGAGTCGAGCGGGAATGCCGGCTGCCGGGGAGGCCTGAGCGCGAAGCCGGCGGTACGGTTCAGCCGCTGGTCACGCGATTTGGCAAATAAAAAAGCACTTGGGCATTGCTGCGCCAAGTGCTTCGAATTTCTTGGGGTGGCCGATGGGACTCGAACC
>CAYZXP010000238.1:0-3105 GCA_964482415.1 uncultured Bifidobacterium sp.
GGCAAGAAGCTGTGGAAGTACGAGCACCGCCTGCCGGACGGCATCATGCCCTGCTGCGACGTGATCAACCGTGGCGCTGCGCTGTTCGACAACCTGGTCATCTTCGCGACCCTCGACGCACAGCTCGTCGCACTGAACCAGGATACCGGCGCCGTCGTCTGGAAAGAGAAGATCGATGACTACGCTGCCGGCTACTCCGCATCGGCCGCGCCGATCATTGCCAACGGCCTGCTGCTGACCGGCGTGTCCGGCGGCGAATTCGGCGTCATCGGCCGCGTCGAAGCGCGCGACCCGAAGACCGGCAAGATGGTCTGGGTACGTCCGACCGTCGAAGGCCACATGGGCTACAAGTACGAGAACGGCAAGGCCGTCGAGAACGGCATCTCCGGCACGACCAACAAGACCTGGCCGGGCGAGCTGTGGAAAGCAGGCGGCGCGACCACCTGGCTGGGCGGCACGTATGACGCCAGCACCGGCCTGGCCTACTTCGGCACCGGCAACCCGGCACCGTGGAACAGCCACCTGCGCCCCGGCGACAACCTGTTCTCGACCGCGACTGTCGCGATCGACATCAAGACCGGCAAGATCGTCTGGCACTACCAGAACACCCCGAACGACGGCTGGGATTACGACGGTGTGAACGAGTTCATCACCTTCGACATGAACGGCAAGCGCATGGGCGCGAAAGCTGACCGTAACGGCTTCTTCTACGTCAACGACGCGAAGACCGGCAAACTGGAAAACGCTTTCCCGTTCGTCAGCAAGATCACCTGGGCAACCGGTATCGACCTGAAGACTGGCCGTCCGAACTACGATCCGGCTAACCGCCCGGGCGACCCGACCAAGGGTCCGGACGGCAAGAAGGGCAACGTCGTGTTCTCGGCTCCGTCCTTCCTGGGCGGCAAGAACCAGATGCCGATGGCGCACAGCCCGAAGACCGGCCTGTTCTACGTTCCGGCCAACGAGTGGGGCATGGAGATCTGGAACGAGCCCGTGTCGTACAAGAAGGGCGCGGCCTACCTCGGCGCCGGCTTCACCATCAAGCCGCTGCATGACGACTACATCGGCGCGATGCGCGCGGTCGATCCGAAGACGGGCAAGATCGTCTGGGAAGTCAAGAACTCCGCTCCGCTGTGGGGTGGCGTGATGGCAACCGCCGGCGACCTGGTGTTCTACGGCGTGCCGGAAGGCTACCTGAAGGCCGTCGACGCGAAGTCGGGCAAGGAACTGTGGAAGTTCCAGACCGGCTCGGGCATCGTTGCTCCTCCGATCACCTGGGAAGAAGGCGGCGAGCAGTATGTTGCCGTGGTCTCGGGCTGGGGCGGCGCGGTTCCGCTGTGGGGCGGCGAAGTCGCCAAGCGCGTGAACTTCCTCGAGCAGGGCGGCTCGGTATGGGTCTTCAAGCTCGCAAAATAATCGCTTTACTCCCGCCTGCAACGGGACACTGAATTCGCTGTAACGTCCCTTGCAGTTTTGGCCGACGGTTCGCCGTCGGCCATTTTGCTTTTTGCGGGCGCAAAAAAACCGGCGCATTGCGCCGGTTTTTTCTTGGTCGCGTACCGCTCAGTGCGGCAGCTCGAAGTGCGTCAGCTCCATCTTCACGGTGCCGCCCGACCACAGGATCGAGGTCAGCGGCTCGTCGCGCTCGACCTTCACCAGGCCCACGCCCTTGCAATACCACTCGCGGTTCGTGATCGGCACGTCGGAGAAGCCCTGCACCGCGTCGATGTACAGCGGCAGGACGCCGACGCCGACGGCGCGCGCGCAGTTCTTGAAGGTGCCGGCCGGTACAGTGACGGTCTCGCCCATCGCCTCGACCGTATAGGTCATCAGCACCTTGGGCATCTTCACTTCTTTCTGGCCGAGATCGGTCTTCGGCGCCACCGCGAAAGGCTGCGTCGGCACCATCCACGATGAGCCCACCGCCAGCGGCAGCTTCAGCACGGTGCGCGCGTTCTGGTCCAGCTTGGCCTGCTCCTCGACGTCGAGACGCTGCGCGATGCGCGAGATGCCGACCTTGTCCTTGCGCAGCCAGTATTCGATGCCAATGCTGCCCGGCACCTCGACGCGGCGCACCCAGACCTGGGTGCCATCGACGTAATCAATGGTGCGCGGGATGCTGATGTTGTAGACCTCGCGCGTGAGCACGCCATTGATGTCGTACGCAACGTCGTATTCCCACTTTCCGCCAACATCGAGCGGGAAGTACGAGTCACCGAGCGGCTCGCTGCTGCTGCTGCAACCGGCAGCGACGAGCGCGGCGGCGATCAGGGTAAGGCGCTTCATCATCACTTCTCCGGCAGGCGGGTTGCCGGCGCATCGGACACGCGCAGCTTGATCTTGTTATCGGCGTTCACCTTGAACCACGAGCTGCCGCTGCCGCCGCCGGCGCGTTCGACCACGCCGACCTGGCGGATGCCCTGGCGCGACTTGCGCTGCGCTTCCGACAGCTGCGTGTGGTTGTCCTTCTGGTACGGCAGTTTGTATGCGCGCGGCACGACCACCGGACGGTTGCTGTCCAGCGGCGTGACCCACAGGTAGATCGCACCATCGACGCCGCGCTCTTTGTTCGGCTCTTCGATCACCGCAGAGACGATCGCGAATTTCTCCGGCAGCATGCGCGGCGTCGGCCAGCCGAGCATGTCCTCGAAGGTAAAGTTGGCGATGAAATAAGTCACCGTGACGGCGACGATCATCAGGATCTTGATCCATCGCTTCCATGCGGTCGCAAGGCACAGCACCAGGAGCAGCAGCGCGACGGCCACATACAGGGAAGTCAGCAACAGGGAGGAGTTCGTCATGATTGCGGAACGAGTGATTTGGGTAAGGTGTTGATATCGCGGACGCTGCCGTCCGGGTCGACGGTGAATCGGACGGCGGTCTTCTCGTCGCCCTTGCGCTCGAGCTTGACGGTGCCGTAATAGGAGACATCGGCGCGCGGGTTGACCTTCACGACGGAGATCGTGGCCTCGACCGGCTCGCTGTTCTTGCTTTCGTAATAGTTGATGTTGACCGTGTACTCGCCCGGCGAGTAGCCGCGGATCGTCACCACTTCCTGGTTCAGCGGGTTCACCACGTCCTTGCCGTTGACGTTGATGGTGTCGC
>CAYZXP010000239.1:0-3102 GCA_964482415.1 uncultured Bifidobacterium sp.
ACCCACGACCCCTTGGTTCGTAGCCAAGTACTCTATCCAGCTGAGCTACGGCCGCGCGAAGAAACGAGAGTATATACGAGTCTTTCTTCAACGCGCAACAACTTCTTGATCACCTGTTTTTCTTTTCGGGGTAGAGATCCTGCCCTGCCTCGTTGATATGCTGGCGCAGCGCACGCCGCTCTTCCGGGCTCAGGCGCGAATGGTGTCGGCGATCCCCCTCTTCTGCCGGTCGAAAGCGTCCGTCATCCTGTCGTCCGCGCTCTGCATCAGCCGGCTGATCCGGGCGCGGCCGCGTGCCGGGCTGCTTGCCCGGCGGCGGCTCGGGCGCAGCCGCGGCCATGCCCGCCGCCAGCAGCGCACCGAAGAAAAAAATGCAGGGAACACGTTTCATCACGACCGGGGGTAACTCATGGGACCGCAGCAAGCGCTGCCCGATGCTTGTCAGTGTACTTTCGTTCGACATCGATGAATGCAGACCCGACGGGCAAAGTTTGTAAAGCTTTGTAATGACTCGGTTTTGGGGGCATGACAGAATTGCTTTCGAAGTTACCATACGACCATGAACTCGACAAACACCGTTCCCCCCGTTCCGTCCCGGCGCACTCCCGGCGCGCAGGCGCGGGTCCTCGTCGTCGATGACGATGCTCGCCTGCGCGAGCTGCTGAAACGCTTTCTTTCCGAGAATGGCTTCGCAGTCTATACCGCCGCCAGCGCGGTCGAAATGAATCGGCTGTGGATACGTGAACGCTTCGACCTGCTGGTGCTCGACCTGATGCTGCCCGGCGAGGACGGCATGTCGATCTGCCAGCGCCTGCGCAAGGGCGGCGACAATACGCCCATCATCATGCTGACCGCCAAGGGCGAGGACGGCGACCGCATCGCCGGCCTCGAGTCCGGCGCGGACGATTACCTGCCCAAACCGTTCAACCCGCGCGAACTGCTCGCGCGCATGTCCGCCGTGCTGCGCCGCGCCGTGCCGGATGACCTGCCGGGCGCGCCGTCCGACCATCCCGAGACCTATGTGTTCGGCGATTTCAGCTTCGACCTGTCCAAGCGCGCACTGACCAAGGCCGGCCAGGCCGTGCCGCTGACCAGCGGCGAATTCTCGGTGCTGAAGGTGCTGGCACGCCACGCGCGCCAGCCGCTGTCACGCGAGAAACTGATGGAGCTCGCCCGCGGCCGCGAATACGAGGTGTTCGACCGCAGCCTCGACGTGCAGATCTCGCGGTTGCGCAAACTGATCGAGCCGGACCCGTCGACTCCCCGCTACATCCAGACGGTCTGGGGACTGGGCTATGTATTCATCCCTGATGGCACCAAGTCCTGACGCACGTCAGCGGCTTGCCTGGCTCGGTAGCGGCCTGTTCTGGCGCACCTTCTTCCTGCTCGCCTTCCTGATCGCCGCCAGCATGGCCGCGTGGGTAGCGAGCTTTCGCATCGTCGAACGCACGCCGCGCAGCGAACAGATCGCCGCGCAAGTCGTCTCCATCGTCGCCATCACCCGCGCGGCGCTGATGCATTCGGCGCCGTTGCTGCGCCGCGAACTGCTGTTCGAACTGGCGACCACGCAGGGCATTCGCGTCTATCCGAAAGAAGCCGATGACATGGTCTCGCCGCTGCCCGACAGCGAGCTGATCCGTCTGGTCCAGGACAATGTGCGCACACGACTCGGCAACGACACCGAATACGCGGGCGCAGTCAACGGCATCCGCGGCTTCTGGGTCAGTTTCTCGATTGACGACGACGCTTACTGGCTGATGCTCGATCGCGAGCGCGTCGAGCGCACCTCCGGCATTCAGTGGCTAGGCTGGGCCGGAGTGACGCTGCTGCTGTCGCTGATCGGCGCGGCCTTCATCAGCCGGCTGATCAACCAGCCGCTGTCACGGCTGTCGCTGGCGGCACGCGCAGTCGCGCGCGGCAAGTCGCCAGCCCCTCTGCCCGAATCCGGGCCGCCGGAAATCCGCGAGGCGAACCAGAGCTTCAACCAGATGGTGCATGACCTGCAGCAGGTCGAGTCGGACCGCGCGGTGATCCTCGCGGGCATCTCGCATGACCTGCGCACGCCGATTGCGCGCATGCTGCTGGAAGTCGAGATGGCCGGACTGTCGGACGACGCGCGCCGCGGCATGCAGTCCGACCTCGCGCAGATGGAAGCCATCATCGCGCAGTTCCTCGACTACGCGCGCCCGGCCGGGCCCGGCACGCATGCCGACTTCGACCTGTCGGCGCTGCTGCGCAAGGTCGCGCAGGAGGCCGAGCGCTCGCCCGGCATCCGCGTGAGCACAAGCATCGACGAAGGCCTGGCCATAAACGGCAACCCGACCGAGATCGAGCGCGTGATGAGCAACCTCGTTGAGAATGCGCGTCGCTACGGCAAGATGCTCGACGGCGATGCGACCCTGCTCGACATCAGCGCGTCGAAGGCGGACGGACAGGTGCTGGTCGAGGTCGCCGATCGCGGGCCCGGACTGCCGGACGACCAGATTCCCTACCTGCTGCGGCCGTTCACGCGGATGGACGCCGCGCGCAGCGAAGCCAACGGCGCCGGCCTCGGACTGGCGATCGTGGACCGCATCGTCCAGCGCCACCACGGCCGGCTGGAAATAAAAAACCGCGAGGGCGGCGGCCTCGCGGTCAGGGTATGGCTGAAGGCGGCCTGAGCCGCACCTCAACGCCTTACGCCAAGTCCTTCAGCAGCGCCGCCAGCGTCTCCTGCGGCAGCTCTTCCAGGTGCACCGGGTAATTCGGATGATCGCAGCCGATCATCATCTGTGCGCCGCCCTTCAGCGCCTGCTTCATGTCCGCCGTCAGCTCGAAGCGGACGAAATGGACTGCCGAAGTCTTCTCGTCATTCTCGCGATCGAGATCTTCGTCGGCGATCGCATACACGCGCGGCTGGCCTTCAACCTGAACGAACAGCCTGTCCTCGACGCCGATCAGCTTCGCCAGCGCCGCCTTGCGCTCGGTGACGTTCACGTACTCGATCAGCATCGTCGCCTTGAAGTTGCTGCCGTCCGGGCATAGCGGATTGTAGGCGTCGAGCTCAGACTGGATGCCGTCTTCCTCGAAGATCTTTTCGATGCGCAGCATCTCCTGCACCTG
>CAYZXP010000240.1:0-3084 GCA_964482415.1 uncultured Bifidobacterium sp.
GAGGACGCGGCCGATCAAGTCACAGAGTTGGGAGAAGTCGCATGACCACCAAGCCGCCGAATCCGGCAAACTCGCAGCAGGAATCCTTGCTGCGCACTACCGTCAGAGCGCAGGCGCCGATCTTTCGCAAGGTGCTTGGCTTCGGCCTCGCAAACAGCCTGCTGGTGCTGGCACCGACGATCTTCATGCTCGAGGTCTATGGCCGCGTCGTGACCAGCCGCAGCGGCGCCACACTGCTGTCGCTGCTCGTATGCGTGATCGGCGTTTATGTGCTCATGGAAGTGCTGGACGTATTGCGCAACCGCCTGCTGCAGCAGGCCGGCTGGCGCATCGACACCGCCCTGCGCGAATACCTGCACGATGCAGCCTTCACGGCCAGCCTGCGTTTGGGGGCCGGATCAACGCAACCTTTCAGCGACCTGCGCACCATTCGCGATTTCATCGGTTCACCTGCGATCACGTCGATGATGGACCTGCCATCGTCGGTCCTCTTCCTGCTCATTGTGTCTGCGATCAATCCTTGGCTGGGCCTCGTCGCACTGTTCGGCGCCGTGATCCAGTTCCTGATCGCTTACAGGACCGAGAGCAAGACGATGCCGGTGCTGACCGAGGCCAACAAGGCTTCGATCTCCGCGCAGTCATACGCCAGCGGCGTGCTCCGCAATGCGCAGGTGATCTCGGCGATGGGTATGCGCGAAAGCATTTACCAACGCTGGATTGCACGCCAGCGCAGCTTCCTGAAATTGCAGGCGGCCGCGTCGGACACTGCCGGCGCCAATTCGGCAGTGTCGAAATTCATCCAGACCATGCAGAGTTCGCTGATCCTCGGCCTGTCCTGCTGGCTGAGCGTCAAAGGCCACCTGCTCGGCGGCGGCGGCGTCATGATCGTCGCATCCACGCTCGGCGGCCGCGTGCTGACCCCGCTGGTGCAACTGGTCGCACAGTGGCGCACGGTCGTCAATGCGCGCGACGCCTACCGCCGGCTGGATGAATTCCTCGGCGCCGGCCCGGCCGACCGCAAGCATATGCCGCTACCCGCGCCGGAAGGGCGCCTGTCCGTCGAAGCCGTGGTCGCGCCGGCCCCGGGCACGCACCTGCCGATCATCAAAGGCGTAAGTTTCAGCCTGCAGCCCGGTGAAACGCTGATGCTGATCGGGCCGTCCGCAGCAGGCAAGACCACGCTGGCCCGCTTGCTGATGGGCATCTGGCCCACAGTCTCAGGGAAGGTGCGCCTGGACGGCGCCGACCTGCATGCCTGGAGCAAGGAAGAACTCGGCCCGCACCTGGGTTACCTGCCGCAGACGGTCGAACTGTTCGACGGCACGCTCGCGGAAAACGTTGCCCGCTTCGGCGATGTCGATATCGACAAGGTCAAGCGCGCAATAGAGATGGTTGGCCTGAGCGCGATGGTGACTGCACTGCCCAATGGCCTGGACACCCGCATCGGCGAGGAAGGTGCAGTGCTCTCCGGCGGCCAGCGCCAGCGCGTCGGCCTCGCGCGCGCCATCTATGGCGACCCGAATTTCGTACTGCTCGATGAACCCAACTCCAGCCTCGACGAGGCCGGCGAACAAGCCCTGATGAATACCCTGATGTCCCTGAAGGCACGCAAGTGCACCACGATCGTCATCACGCACCGGACCAGCGTACTGCCGGCCGCTGACAAGATCCTGCTGCTGCGCGACGGCCAGATCGCCGCATTCGGCCCGCGCGACGATGTGCTGGCGGCATTGAGGAAAGCCAGCGCGCCACGCGCGGTGCAGGCAGTCGCCGCGCCCGCGGCGACTGCGCCGGTTCCGGTCGCCGGAGGTGCCGCATGAGCCCGGTCGCGCTCCACTCCGGAAAGGCACATGCGCCGCTGCCATCACTGATGCGCCTGCTGCTGTCCTACCGCAAGGAACTGATTTGGGTTGGCGCCTTCAGCCTGGTTGCCAACCTGCTGACGCTGGCGCCGACGCTGTACATGCTGCAGGTATTCGACCGCATCATGCTCAGCCAGAGCGAAGTAACGCTGGTCGCGCTGACGCTGCTGACTGCGCTGTTCGTCGCGGTAATGGCCTTCGCCGAGTGGATACGGTCGCGCCTGCTGGTGCGCGCCGGCGTCCGCTTTGACGAGCAGCTCAACACGCGCATCTTCCGCGCCAACTTCGAGGCCAACCTCGAGCAGTCACGCGGCGACAACGTGAACACCTTCGCGTCGCTGACGCGCCTGCGCCAGTTCCTGACCGGGAACGGCCTCATCGCGATGTTCGACATCCCATGGACGCCGATCTACCTGGCGGTGCTGTACGCAATGCATCCGCTGCTCGGGCTGTTCGGACTGGGCTTCACACTGCTGCTCGCGTTGTTCGCGTTCGCCAACAGCAAGCTGACCACGAAGAAGCTCGAGCGTGCAACCACGGCCGAAGGCGACACCACGAGCTACCTCGCCGGCAAGCTGCGCAATGCTGAAGTCGTTGATGCGCTCGGCATGCTGGGCAACCTGAAGCACCGCTGGCTGATGTTGTACCGTGAGCATGCGAACGCCCACTGGCAGGCGCAATCTCGCGCCAGCAAGGCAAGCGCGCTCACGAAATTCGTCCAGTACAGCCAGCAGTCGCTGATCCTCGCGCTCAGCGCATGGCTGGCGATCCGCGGCGAGCTGACGATGGGTGCCATGGTTGCGTCGAATGTCCTGATGGGCAACGCGCTGCGCCCGATCGGCGTACTGGTCAGCACCTGGAAAGAATTCGGCCAGGCGCGCCAGGCCTTCAGGGAAATCGGCACCCTGCTCGACAAGTACCCGGAGCGCCCGGCCCGCCACACCGCAGGCGAAGTACGCGGCCAGATCACCGTGCGCCAACTGTCGGCCAGCGCGCCGCAGCGCAAGGCGCCCATCCTCGACAAGATCGACATCCGCTTTGAAGCGGGCGAAGTGATCGGCATCGTCGGCCCCTCGGGGGCGGGCAAATCGACGTTTGCACGCTGCCTGATCGGCATCTGGCCGCACATTACGGGACAAGTGCTGCTCGACGGCGTCGACCTGCGCGACTGGTCGCGCGATGAACTCGGCCCGCACATCGGCTACCTGCCGCAGGACATCGA
>CAYZXP010000241.1:0-3059 GCA_964482415.1 uncultured Bifidobacterium sp.
GCAAGCAGTACATCGCGATCGAAGTGGGTCTCGGTGGTGCATGGCCGCAGTGGTTTGTCAGCGCAACGCCGGACCTGAAGTACCAGGTGCCGAGCAACGTGCTGTACGTGTTCTCGCTCGACTAATCGATGCGTGAATGACACGGGGCCGGGTGACCGGCCCCGTGTTTCTTTTCCGGAGACAGGGAAGTAGCCTGTCGGCAATTGCAAGTTGAAACAAACAGCAAGGTAGAAGTCCAATGAAACGCTTCAGCAAAACGACCAAGACCCTCACGATCGCTGCACTGTCCGCGCTGACTCTCGGCGCAGCACTGCCCCTCACCGCAATGGCCGAGACCGAGACGGGCGACCGTCCCGAGATCCGTATCCCGCGTGGAGGCGGCCGCGCAGCATTTGAAAAATACCTGTGCATCACCTGCCACATGCCGGACGGCCGTGGCGGACAGAATGAAGGCGGCTATGGCGCGGATCTCCGCGTGACTCCGCTGACCGAAGAGCAGATCGTCTGGACGATCCGTGAAGGCCGTACGGCGAAAGGTATGCCGTCATTCAAGGGCCAGATCGATGATGAAACTCTGAAGATGCTTGCAGAGTTCATCAAGCGCGACCTCGCTCTGAAAAAATAAGGTCTGAAAAAAAATATCGCCTGCGTGAGAACAGGCGATGCAGTAGTCGCTGAAGCGGGCGCCAGAAAATGTTCGGCGCCCGTTTTTTATTGGGCGACCCTTGTTATTTCTTCGCCTCGGCGAGCTGCTCCGGCGTCATTTTCTGCGCAATCGATTCGAGCACCTTGTCCATCTTCAGCTGCTTGTAGCTGACGCCTGCGGCGATGTCTTCGGCCACCCAGCGATAGGCCTGCACGTAGTTCTTGTGCGTGCCCAGCGCCGCCTGGATGTAGATCTGGCGCAGGATGCTCCGGCCATGCTTGGCATCGTCGTTGGCGACCAGTTCCTTCGCCAGCCCGTAGGCCTCGGACAGGTCGCCGATCTCGCGGCCATGGTCATAGGCGTCGTGCGCCTTGATGTAGGTTGCGATGTTCTTGTTCGTCTTGTCGCAGATTTCCTGCGACTCTTCCATGCAGACGAACGCGTCCTCGGCCAGGGCCGGCGCGCACGCCAGTCCGCCGCCCAGAACGACACCTGTGGCCAGCAATGCTGCGGCGATCCGGTTCCTGGTAGTAGTCATCTCATCCTCGCTTCGTTATTTGCCCAGATCGGCCAGCGCCTTCGCCTTGGCCGAATCGTAGTAGTACCGGGCCGAACTGAACTGGCCGCTCGAGCCGACTTCATACACGCCGACCAGCTCGACCTTCAGCGCGTCGCCGCTGGTGCGGTCGACGCCGTCCCAAGTGATCACGATCGCTGCGGAGCTGCCCTGCACGAGCACCTTCTTCACATCATAGGTCGCCTTGAAGGTCTTGAATTCGGATTCGAAATATTTGGCGATGTCCTTGCGGCCCGAGTAGCGTGCCGTCGGCGTTTCGAAAGTCGCGTTCGATGCGAAGTACTTCGCGAAGCTGGCGCTGTCGCTCGTCTCCATCGCGGTGTTGTACTCGGCCATCGCCTGCTTGACGAGGTGCTCGACCTGCATTTCGACCGAGCCTGCGGCCATGGCGCTGCCGCTGAATGCGGTGGCGAGGGCGAAGGCGGCCAGCAGCCGTCGTTTCGAGGGAATGGGGAATGCCATCAGTATCTCCTGGATTGATATCGTCTTCTGTATTTCGCAAGCGCCCGTTACTTGACTTGTACGCTGAATCGCGAAGAATGCACTGGTTGGTGCAAACCCTCGCGCAACGCCCGGACGTTCGCGCCCCAAATCATAGCCGCGCACGCAAAATGTTGCTGTGCGCCGGTATTTTGATTGATGGAAGAGGGGTTTTGGCCAAGTAAAGCGCCAGCGCGCCGGGTATGCATTCCGGTGACGCGGCGTCGCAATCAGAACAGACAGGAGACAGCATATGGGCAAGCCAGCGATTTGGCTCGAGGCGGCACTGAACGGGCCGTGGTCGCGCGCAAGGCAGCCGGAAATTCCCGTGACGGCCGACGAGATCGTCGAACAGGCCGTCGCCTGCGCCAATGAAGGCGCATCGATCATCCATTTTCATCCGTATGACCCGGCTACCGGCAGGCAGCGCGACGCTTACGAGATCTATGCGCCTATCATCGAGCGCATTCGCTCGCAGGTGGACGTGGTCTGCTATGGCACGCTGCCGTTCGCCGGCGACGTCGATGCGCTCGAGCCGATGACGGCTGCGCAGCGTTTTTCCGCCGTCGACAAGCTCGCGTCCAGCGGCCTGCTCGAATGGTCGGTGGTGGACCCGGGCTCGACCAACATCAGCACCTTCGCCGACCTGCCGTCCGGCCATGAGGGTTTCGTCTACACCAATCCCGAGTCGCACATCCGCCATGGCCTTGCGCTGTGCCGGCAGCACGGGCTGGTGCCTTCCTACGCCATCTACGAGCCGGGCTTCATGCGCCTCGGCGCGGCGCTCAAGCGCTGCTATCCGGGCGTGCCGCAGCCGGTGTACCGGCTGATGTTCTCCGACACGCTGTCGTTCGGCTTCCCGCCGAAGCCGTGGGCGATCGACGCCTACCTCGAGCTGCTGGCCGACGAGGATCCGGACGCGCCGTGGATGGTCGCCGGACTGGGCGCGCAGGTCGCCCCGCTGATCGACGAGATCGTTTACCGCGGCGGCCATGTGCGCGTGGGCCTTGAGGACGTGCCGATGGGGCACACGATCGGCAACGTCGCGCAGGTGCGCGATGCGCGCCGACGCATCGAGGCTGCCGGCGCGCGTCCCGCAACTGCCGCCGAAGTGCGCGAACGCCTGAAGCTGCCGAAGGCGGCCTGAGCAGGAAACCTGCCGCGCGAACTGACCGCCCCGCGACGGGCGGGCAAGATCGCGCGCCGCCGTTCCGGGCCTGCCCGGCCGGCTTTGTCCGACACAGAGACAGGGGGAGCCCGTCGCTCCCCCGACAATAACCAAGGGACGAACCCATGCAAGAACAGGCACAGGCCGACGCCGTGCAGGCCGCCCGGCCCGCCAATTCCCCCGCGCGC
>CAYZXP010000242.1:0-3006 GCA_964482415.1 uncultured Bifidobacterium sp.
GCCGGACATGCTGATTGAAATTGAAGTGGTCGCCGCCCGATAAAGCCGGCTCCCTTGTTTTACCGGATGCGCCGGGAGCGCCCTTGCAGCAGCTTCCGGTCCACGCCATGGCGTGCAGCCCATCGGCTGCCGGCCTCCTTTGACAAGGACAAGTCCGGCAGCCACGAAGGCTTAGTCCGGCTAAGCCTGCTGCTTACAAATCCTCGTTTTACGACCGGCACGCGGATGCCTACGATTTGCCTTTTTCAAATCGTTCAATCCTTTACCTGTCCGGAGGTTTCATGTCCCAGCATCACGCCGCGATTTATTGGCAGCGTTCTCCGCATCCTGCCGATGAGCGTACGTATTCGCGCAATCATGTGGCGGCCCTGAATGGCCAGCAGTCGGTGAATGTCTCTGCGTCGGTCGAATACAAGGGCGACCCCTTGTGCGCAGATCCGGAGCAGATGCTGGTCAGTGCCGTCGCCAGCTGCCACATGCTGACTTTCCTTGCGATCGCCGAATTCCAGGGGTATCGCGTCGAGCAGTATGCGGATGATGCGCTGGGCCACCTTGAAGCGGTCGACGGCGCAGGCATGTCGGTGACTCGCATTGACTTGCGGCCCAAGGTGACCTTTGGCGGGGACAAGCTTCCCGATGGCGGCGCGATCAGGCGCATCCACGCCGGCGCGCACAAAAACTGCTTTATCGCCAATTCGCTCAAGACCCGCGTCATCGTCACGCCGGACGAGGTCACGGCCTGAGCGGCACCTGCCCGGCGACGCGCAAGCCGGGAATCCGGCGCTGCCGCGATGCGGCCCGGTCGTCATCCGACGAATGCTTGGCATGAACCTGTTTTCTCTACGATAATTTTTATATCGATCTACTGAGTTGCTCATGAAATTTACCGAAACCTCCATCCGTTCCCGCCGCAGCTTCATCTTCGTGCCGGGCAATCGCCCCGACATGCTGCCCAAGGCGCTGGCGTGCGGCACCGACATCGTCTGCGTCGACCTCGAAGACGCAATTGCGCCGAAGGACAAGGCGCAGGCCCGCGAGCAGGCGTTCATGCACCTGCCGACCGCCGAAGGGCCTGCGCGGGTGGAGCGCATCATCCGGATGAATTGCCTGCGCACCACCGAGGGCATGATGGATGTGCAGGCCTTGCTGCAGGCGCCGGTGCCGGTTCCTGCGGTCATGCTGCCGAAAGTCAAAGGGCCGGAAGAGGTGCGCAACCTCAGCGACCTGCTGGACGAATACCAGCTGCCAACCCGGCTGCATGTGATCATCGAAACCAACGAGGCGCTTGAGGCCGCGGTCGAGATCGGCCGCTCCAGCCATCGCATCGAAGCGCTGTTCTTCGGCGGCGTGGACATGGCAGCGGACCTGCGCTGCAAGTCCAGCTGGATGGCGCTGCAATATGCGCGCTCGCGTGTCGTGCATGCGGCGGCCACGTCCGGGCTGGATGCGATCGACGTGCCTTACCTCGACCTCGAGGATCGCGAAGGCATGCTGCGCGAGGCCACGCTGTCGGCAGAGCTGGGCTTCACCGGCAAGGGCGCGATTCATCCGAAGCAGATCCCCGACATCAATGCCACGTTCACACCCGATGCCGCCAGCATCGAGCATGCGCGTCAGGTGATCGAAGCCTTCGGGCAATGCGACGGCGGACTGCTGGTCTTCAAGGGCAAGCTGATCGAAAAACCGGTGTTGCGCAGTTTCGCGCGCATGCTGGCCGTGTACGAAGCCGCCCGCGAACAGTGACCTGACGGGCCATGCCCAAGCCGATGTCCCCAACCGGAAATCAACGTCCGCCGGAAGCTCGCGCCGCGGCCGATGATGCGGCGTCGCCGGCCTGCTCGCCGCCGCAGGAAGACCTGCCCTGGCCTCTGCCGGCTGGCGCCAGGCGGCTGCCGCCGCTGATTGCGCTGTCCTATTTCGAGGCGGCGGCGCGCACGCAAAGCTTCGCCGCTGCGGCCAGGGAACTGCACGTCACGCCGGCCGCGATCAGCCATCAGATCAAGGCGCTGGAGGCGTTTCTTGGCGTCGAACTGTTCGTGCGCCACCATCGCCGGGTCAGCCTGACGCTGGCGGCCAGGACGGCGCTGCCCACCTTGCAGGAAGGCTTCAGCGCGCTTGCCGACGCCGCAGACCAGATCCGCGCGCACAGCGAGACACGCTGGGTCGTGACCGTATGCGCGGAGCCGCTGTTTGCGACCAAGTGGATCGTCCCGCGCCTGCATCGCTTCTATGCGCAATGCCCGGAGGCGGAAGTGCGGCTGCAGGCAAGCCTGAGCTCCGTCGATTCGGCGCGGGGCGGGCCGACCAGCCCCGCAACGTTCCGCCGCGCGGGCATTGACCTGGCGGTCCGCTTTGGTTACGGCGACTATGCAGGACTGGATGCGCAGCAGCTCTTCGAGGTATCCCTGGTCCCGGTGTGCGCGCCGGCGAACGGCAAGACGCTGCCCTTCTCGTCGCCTGCGGCTTTGCTGGAACAACGGCTGCTGAGCGACAGCTCGGCCTACCGTTCGCCTGAGCGCTTCGGATGGGCGCAGTGGTTCCAGCATGCGGGCGTATCGGCGCCGCCGGTGCTGCGCGAACAGCGTTTCGGCAACGGTCTGCTCGCGCTCGAAGCGGCCATCACGGGACAGGGGCTGTTGCTCGCTTGTCCGCCATTGATCGAAGCGGAATTGCAGGCCGGCAGCCTGATGAGGGCCTCCCGCGTGGAGATGCGCTGCCCCTTTTCGTATTTCGTGGTCTGCCAGCCGGCATCGCTGGAACGCCCCATCGTGCAGGCTTTCCGGCAATGGCTGTTTGATGAAGCGGCGGCATCGGCAGAAACCGCGGCGCAGCGGCCGCAGTCCGGTGCTTCCCGCTAGGGTGTGTCAGTGAATCGCGGCACACGCGATGGCGCAGTCGAGAGGAATTGCGCCCGGAAGATTTGGAGCCGTCGTGTCGTAGCGTGTGCCGATACCGCGCCACGGCTTCAGGCAAGCGAAGAAGCTCTCGCTCTGGTGGCGCAAGCGA
>CAYZXP010000243.1:0-2991 GCA_964482415.1 uncultured Bifidobacterium sp.
GCGTACGGACACATGTATTTGCAGACCTGTTCGCGCATCCAGCCGGCATTGCCATAGGTGGCGAACGCGTAGAACAGCACCCAGAACCATTCCCACGGACCCAGCGCCAGTGCCGCGACTCCGTCCGCCAGCACATGGATGGGCGTGAAGTAACCGACGAAGGTATAGCCGGTCCAGAGGGCGAATCCGATCCACACCGCGTGCTTGGCGAGCTTGCGCAGGAATTTTTCGGCCGACATCGGCTGGCGGTCGAGGCGCATGCGCGCACTGCGGTTACCCTCGATCTTCCGCTCGAACCACATGAAGATCTCGGTGTAGACCGTCTGCGGACAGGTAAATCCGCACCAGACGCGGCCGAAGATCGCGGTGAACAGGAACAGCGAATACGCGCTGATGATCAGCAGCGCGGCAAGGTAGATGAAGTCCTGTGGCCACAGGACGATGCCGAAGATGTAAAACTTACGCGCACCGAGGTCGAACAGAACGGCCTGACGTCCGTTCCATTCAAGCCAGGGCAGCCCGTAGAAGAGAATTTGCGTAAACCAGACGAAGAACCAGCGAAGGCTCGCATACCTTCCCTGAATTTCGCGCGGATAGATCTCCTTGCGCGCCTCGTACATCTTGATGACTGCAACTTCAGGGGAGGCTTTCTCCATCAGATTTCCCGTTGACGTACCTAGTGCTGCAAACCCGCCGGACAGCGCCCGGCGGGATGCAGGGTGTTACTTGTTTGCGGCCGTTGCGGCCGGTGCCTTGTTCGACAGACCCCAGACGTAGGCGGCCAGCAGGTGAACCTTGCCCTCGCCGAGGAATTCCTCGAACGCCGGCATCTGGTTGTTGCGGCCGTTACGGATGGTTTCCGAGATGGTCGCGACGCTGCCGCCGTACAGCCAGGTCTTGTCAGTCAGGTTCGGCGCGCCGACAGCCTGATTGCCCTTGCCGTCTGCACCGTGGCAGGCGGCGCAAGCGCCGAACTTCTCCTTGCCGAACGCTGCCTTGATCGGATCATGCGTGGAATTCGACAGCGACAACACATAGTGTGCCACGTTCTCGATTTCCTTTTCGCCGCCGACCGCCGCGCCCATCGGCGGCATCTGGCCGTGGCGACCTTTCATGATCGTGGTCTTGACCACGTCGGGTTCGCCGCCGTACAGCCAGTCGCCGTCGGTCAGGTTCGGATAGCCCTTGTTGCCGCGTGCGTCAGAGCCGTGGCACTGCGCGCAGTAGGTCAGGAACAGTCGCTCGCCCATGGCCTGCGCCTTCGGATCGGCCGCGACGGCCTTCAGGTCGGTCGCCTTGAACTTCTCGAACATCGGGCCGACTTCGGCGTCCGCTGCCGCCAGCTCCTTCTGGTACTCGCCGGTCGAGGTCCAGCCGAGCTTGCCGGCGAAGGTGCCGAGACCCGGGTACAGCGCGAGGTAGGCGATGCCGAACACGATGGTGATGTAGAACTTCCACATCCACCAGCGCGGCATCGGGTTGTTCAGCTCCTCGAGGCCCTCGTCCCACGAATGGCCGGTGGTCTCGACGCGCTTGCCGTCCTTCGGCACCGGAATCTTGACCTTCGACTGCGACCACAGCAGCAGCGCGCAGCCTGCGATCGAGAGGATCGTCAGGACCGTGACGTAAATGCTCCAAAAACCGTTGATGAAATCAGCCATGTCGCGGCTCCTGCTTCATATTGTTCGTTTCCTCATCTGCGAAAGGCAGCATGGCCGCCTCGTCGAAGTCCTGTTTGCGGTGCGCGACATAGGTCCAGTAAACGATGCCGAGGAAAGTCAGCAGGCTCACCAGGGTCATGATGCTGCGCGCATCCGACAACAGCGCCGTGATCGTCATGTTTACCTCCGTGCCTTGATCTGCGTGCCGAGGCCCTGCAGGTAGGCGATCAGCGCGTCGAGTTCAGTCTTGCCTTCGAGCTCCTTCGGCGCCGCCGCGATCTGCTCGTCGGTGTACGGATCGCCGAGGCGCTTGAGCGCCGTCATCTTCGGCACGATGTCCTGCGGGTTCAGCGCGGCCTTGGCCAGCCACGGGTAGGCCGGCATGTTCGACTCGGGCACCACGTCGCGCGGATTGTTCAGGTGCGCGCGATGCCAGTCGTCGGAGTAACGGGTGCCGACGCGGGCGAGGTCCGGGCCGGTGCGCTTGGAGCCCCACTGGAACGGACGGTCGTAGACGAATTCGCCGGCGACCGAGTAGTGGCCGTAGCGCTCGGTCTCGGCGCGGAACGGACGGATCATCTGCGAGTGGCAGTTGTAGCAGCCCTCGCGGACGTAGACATCACGACCAGCCAGGCGCAGCGCGCTGTACGGCGTCAGGCCCGCGACCGGCTCGGTGGTCGACTTCTGGAAGAACAGCGGGACGATCTCGACGAGGCCGCCGATGCTGACGACCAGGATCACCAGCACGATCAGCAGCCACGGCTTCCGTTCGATGGAATCATGAGCGAATTTCATTCAGTTCTCTCCAGGTATTACGCGTGTGCGCCCGTGACGGCCGGGATACGGGTATCCACCGGCTTGCCGCCGCTCACGGTCTTGAACATGTTGTAGGCCATCATCAGCATGCCGGCCAGGTACAGCAGGCCACCGGTCATGCGGATCACGTAGTACGGGAAGGTCGCCTTCACGCTCTCGACGAAGGTGTAGGTCAGCGTGCCGTCGTCATTCACTGCACGCCACATCAGGCCCTGCATCACGCCGGCGATCCACATCGATGCGATGTACAGCACGATGCCGATGGTGGCGGTCCAGAAGTGCCATTCGATCAGGCGCACGCTCCACATTTCCTTCTTGCCAGAGAGGCGCGGCAACAGGTAGTAGATCGAGCCCATCGAGACCAGGCCGACCCAGCCGAGCGCGCCGGAGTGCACGTGGCCGACGGTCCAGTCGGTGTAGTGAGACAGCGAGTTGACGGTCTTGATCGACATCATCGGACCTTCGAAGGTCGACATGCCGTAGAACGACAGCGAGACGATCAGGAACTTCAGGA
>CAYZXP010000244.1:0-2990 GCA_964482415.1 uncultured Bifidobacterium sp.
ACCGTCACGTCCCCTTCAACAACACCATCAACGCCCCGCTGCCGCCGTCGGCCGCACGCGCCTGACAGAAGGCGATCACTTCTTCCTTCTGCACCAGCCAGTTCCTTACCTTGATCTTCAGCACCGGCTTCTTGTTCAGCGAGCCGAGTCCCTTGCCGTGAATGATGCGCACGCAGCGAAAGCCGCGCTTGCCGGCGTCACGCAGGAACTGCCCGAGCGCCTCGCGCGCCTGATCGACGCGCAGGCCGTGCAGGTCCAGCTGGTCCTGCACCACCCAGCCGCCGCCGCGCAGCTTCCGCAGCACGTCCGGGCCGACGCCGCTGCGCGCATAGCTGAGCGTCTCGTCGACTTCCAGCAGGGTGTCGATGCTGAACTCATCCGACAGCGATTCCCGCAGCACCGCCTGGTCATCGGCGATGCGCTGCTGCGCGATCGGCTCCGGGCGAGGCGGTTCGTGCAGCACGCGCGGCGGTGCATTCAGCGGCGTGACCTTGCCGATCGCGTCTCGGAACACGTTGGCTTCGCGCTCGCGCTGCGCCGCCAGCTCGCGCTTCTGCTTTTCCGCCTCGGCGGTTGCGGCCGCGCGTTCCTTCAGCCTTTGCTGCAGCGCCTTCAGTTCGGCCAGGTCTATCATGGCAATGGCCCCAGAAAAAAAGCGGGCGCATGCGCCCGCCGGGATGCTTACTCTTGCGATTCGAGGTAACGCTGCGCGTCGAGCGCGGCCATGCAGCCGGTGCCGGCGCTGGTGATCGCCTGACGATACACATGGTCCTGCACGTCGCCGGCGGCGAACACGCCTTCGACCGAGGTCATCGTCGCCATGCCTTCGGTACCGCTCTTCGTGATGATGTAGCCGTTCTTCATCTCCAGCTGGCCATCGAAGATGCCGGTGTTCGGCTTGTGGCCGATCGCCACGAACAGGCCATGCACCGGCACGGCCGTGATCGCGCCGTCGACGGTCGACTTGATGTTGATGCCGGTCACGCCGCTGTCATCGCCGGTCACTTCATCCAGCGTGTGATTCCACTTGATCTCGACGCGGCCTTCCTCGACCTTGGCCATCAGGCGGTCGATCAGGATCGGTTCGGCGCGGAACTTGTCGCGGCGGTGGATGACCGTGACCTTCTTTGCAATGTTCGACAGGTAGAGCGCTTCTTCGACCGCGGTATTGCCGCCGCCGATCACGGCCACGTCCTGGTTCTTGTAGAAGAAGCCGTCGCAGGTCGCGCAGGCCGACACGCCCTTGCCCATGAACGCTTCTTCCGACGGCAGGCCGAGGTACTGCGCCGATGCGCCGGTGGCGATGATCAGCGCGTCGCAGGTGTAGCTGCCGGCGTCGCCTTCGAGACGGATCGGTCGCTCGTTCAGGTGCGTGGTGTGGATGTGATCGAAAATGATTTCGGTGTTGAAGCGTTCCGCGTGCTGCAGCAGGCGCTGCATCAGCTCCGGGCCCTGCACGCCCATCGGGTCGCCGGGCCAGTTTTCGACGTCGGTCGTGGTCATCAGCTGGCCGCCCTGTTCGACGCCGGTGACCAGCACCGGTTTCAGGTTGGCGCGCGCCGCGTAGACGGCTGCGCTGTAACCGGCCGGGCCGGAACCAATGATCAGGACGCGTGCATGTTTGGGGCTGGACATGGGAATTTTTCTGAAGTGGTCAAAGCAATAAAAAGCAGGCTGGCGACGGCCGTTGTTTTCGACGAGTAAAGGCGGGCGGAGGGAGTATCATCCTGCCTTGAATCGTGCGATATTGCCGCGCGAAACGAACGCTCATTATAGAGGAACTGCCCGTTTGCCTCCGGGCGGCCCCCAACGCCAGCGATCCATGACCCGAGCCACTTCCCCCTACACCCGCACCCCGCCGCCACCGCCGCCCGAACCCCTGCCCAACCGGCTGATCCGCCTGCTGGTCGAGGCGCGCTGGGTCGCGTTCACGGCGCTGGGCATCTACCTGACGCTGGTGCTGTTTACCTACACGCCCACCGATTCCGGCTGGTCGCATGCAGGCGTCGGCGCGCGCCCGGTGAACTGGGGCGGCAGCGCCGGCGCGTGGCTGGCCGACCTGATGCTGTACGTGTTCGGCTTCTCTGCCTGGTGGTTCTGCGTGGTGCTGCTGGCGCTGGTCTGGGCCAGCTACCGGCAACTGGCGCATCGTTTCCTGTTGCAGAAGGCGCCGGAAAAGCGCCATCGCTTCGAGGCCGGCATCCGTGGCGGCGGCTTCGTGCTGATGGTGCTCGGCAGCACGGCGCTTGAATTCATCCGCATGTACTCGTGGAAGGTGCAGCTGCCGCGCGATCCCGGCGGCGTGCTTGGCCAGCTGCTCGGCAGCGCCGCGCAGGATACGCTCGGTTTCAATGGCGCGACGCTGATCCTGCTGATGCTGTTCCTGCTCGGTTTTTCGCTGTGCTTCCATGTGTCGTGGCTGGCAGTGGCCGAGAAGCTCGGCGGCGCGCTCGAAGACGGCGCGCAGTGGGTGGTGCAGCGCTACCGCGCGCACGAGGATCGCCGCATCGGTGAAGAGGCCGTCGTCAAGCGCGAAGAGGCCGTCGTCAAGGAGCGTGAAAAAATCGTCGAGGCGCCGCCGATACAGATCGTGCCGCAGGTCGTGCATGTGCCGAAGTCCGAGCGCGTCGAGAAAGAAAAGCAGGTGTCGCTGTTCCTCGACCTGCCCGACACCAACCTGCCGCCGCTGTCGCTGCTCGACGAGCCGCCGGCCCAGCAGGAGACCGTCAGCGTCGAGACGCTGGAATTCACCAGCCGCCTGATCGAGAAGAAGCTCGGCGACTTCGGCGTCGAGGTGAAGGTGGTCGCCGCCTATCCGGGCCCGGTGATTACCCGCTACGAGATCGAACCGGCCACCGGCGTCAAGGGCAGCCAGATCGTGAACCTGGCGCGCGACCTGGCGCGCGCGCTGTCGCTGACGTCGATCCGCGTGGTGGAGACCATCCCGGGCAAGAACTACATGGGCCTCGAGCTGCCGAACCCGAAGCGGC
>CAYZXP010000245.1:0-2974 GCA_964482415.1 uncultured Bifidobacterium sp.
CAGATCCTCGTGCAGGGCATTGAACCGAAGATCACTGACGGCATCATCAGCTCGCTGGCCGGCATCCGCGACGATGCCAGTCTCTTCCAGATTTCGAACCCCATCCAGCCGGGCAACTCCGGCGGACCGCTGTTCACCCTCGACGGCAACGTAATCGGCATCGTGTCGGCCAAGCTGTCGGACCGGACCATGCTGAAGGAATTCAACAGCATTCCGCAGAACGTGAATTTTGCGGTCAAGTCGAGCCACCTGCTCGAACTGCTGAAGGGCATGCGTGCAGTCAGGCTGCCGCCGCCGAATCCGAAACGGAAATTCCACACGACCGAAGACGTCGTCGGCGCGGTGGAACCGGCGCTGGTGCTGGTGATCGGGGAGTGACGGCTGCCGCATCTGGCATACGGCGTCCGTGCGCGAGCGGCCGCGGCAAGTTATCATCGCGGCCTTCGATTTTCCGGACCTGCCCGTGCGCCTTTTCCCCAAGACCCTGACCGCCCTGCTGTTCTCGTCGCTGACGGCCGTCGCGACGCCGGCCGGCGCGGACGCGACCTACGTCATCATCCGTCACGGTGAAAAGCCGCCCGGCGGACTGGGGCAGCTGACCTGCCAGGGACTGAACCGCGCGCTCGCCCTGCCGCCGGTCCTGCTGGCCAGGTTCGGCGTGCCGGCCGAACTGTTCGCGCCAAATCCGGCCGTGAAAAAAGCGGACAAAGGCGTCCCCTACTTCTACATCCGTCCGCTGGCCACCATCGAACCGCTGGCCATCCGGCTCGGGATGCCGGTCGACATAAGCTGGGAGATGACGCAGGTGAAGCCGCTCGCCGAAGCACTGCTGCAGAAGCCCGACGGCACCTATGTGATCGCCTGGGAGCACCATCTCGCGGTGCAGCTGGCGCAGGCGCTGTTGCTGCAGGCCGGCGGCGATCCTGCGCAAGTGCCGCACTGGCAGGACAACGATTTCGACAGCATCTATGTGGTGCGCCGGCCGGCTGGCGCCGCGACCGCGGCCACATTCCGGATCGAACGGCAGGGCCTGAACAAGCTTCCGGAAGCCTGCCCCGACAACAACGCAAAACCAGAATGACCGACAAGACTCAGGAAAAAAAAGAACCCTGGCTGAACCAGATGGCGCTGTCGACCATCGTGTTTGCCGTCTGCGCGACGCTGTCCACTTTCAAAGGCGGCTCGTACTCGACGCAAAGCGTGATCCAGCAGGCGCTGGCATCCGACCAGTGGAATTTTTACGAAGCCAAGAGCATGAAGCAGCATCTGTACGAGCTGCAGACGCAGCAGCTCAGGCTGCAGCAGGCCACGCTGCCGTCCAACAGCCCGGTGCGCGCCGAATACGCGGAGCGCATCCGCAAGAACGAGGAACAGGCCGCACGCTATGCGGGCGAGAAGAAGGAAATCCGCGCGAAGGCCGAGGAATATGAGGCGCAGCGCGACGAGGCGAAACGGCACAACGTGCCATTCGGACGGGCGGTCCTGCTGCTGCAGGTGACGATCCTGCTGAGCTCGGTCGCCGGCCTGATCAAGTCACGCCCGGTCTGGCTGGCAGCGCTGCCGGTCGGCGCGCTGGGACTGGCATTCTTTGCGGATGGATTCCTGGGCTTGTTCTGATCAATCGGCCGCGGCGGTTCACAGCACGGGGATTTCCCGGATACCGGCCTCTGTGCCGCATCCCTGCCGCCGAAGGTGCGTGCAAGCGCCTTCTGGCAACGCACGACGGCACGACCAGCCCTGAACAGCCGCACATTACGGATGGTCGAGCGCCGGGCTGCTTGCAAAAGTCGCCCCGCCGCGGAGCAAAAGTTCGAACTGTTCTGCCGGCAGCGGCCGGGAAAACAGGAAGCCCTGGCCGTAATCGCAACCGGCCTGCCGCAGCCAGTCCTGCTGCTCCGGCGTTTCAATGCCTTCCGCGATGACTTTCAGGCCAAGCTTGTGCGCCATGACGATGATGGTTTCGGCAATGACACGGCTGTGATTGTCGTGCGTCGTGCCGCGCACGAACGACTGGTCGATCTTGAGGTAATCGACGTCGAGTTTCTTCAGGTAGGCCATGGAAGAAAAACCGGTCCCGAAATCGTCGATGGCCACCTCGATGCCGGCCCCGCGCATTTCCAGCAATTGCTGCTCCGTGACCGATGACGTGTTGAACAAGACGCCTTCGGTAATCTCCACCGAAATGCAGCTCGACGGCATGCCGGAGTCGTTCAGCTTGCGCCCCCAGTTCATCGCCTGCTTGTGCTGCATGAACTGGATCGGCGAGGCATTGACGCTGATCTGGAAAGGCGACCCGGTCAATGCCCCCCATCGGCTGGACCAGTCCAGCGATTGCATGAACGCCCAATTGCCGAGTTCGTGGATCAGGCCACCCTCTTCAGCAATCGTGATGAAAGCCGATGGCAGCAAGAGCCCCTTGCGCGGATGCTGCCAGCGCAACAGCGCTTCGGCCTTCACCACCTTTCCGCTGGCAAACTCGACGACCGGCTGAAAATGCAATCGCATCTCGTCGCGAGGCAAGGCATTGCGCAAATCGGCCAGCATCGTGATGCGATGCCACGCCTGCTCCTGCATCGAGCGCGTGAAGAAGTGGAACTGGTTTCTGCCGGAATTCTTGGCGACGTACATCGCCTGATCGGCGTTCTGCAGCAGGCGCTCCTGGTCATTTCCATCGTCCGGATAGAGCGTGATGCCGATGCTTGCCGAGATGTGGACGTGGGCGTCGCCCAGCACAAAGGGGCGCGCGAGTTCATCGAGGATTTTCTGCACGATGTCCTCGACATGGGCGCGGCCTTCCAGATCGCTCAGGATGACGGTGAATTCATCCCCGCCCAATCGGGCCACCGTATCGGCCGCACGCACGAGCAAATGCGGTCAGCACACTGGCGCAGCAGTTTGTCGCCGGCATCGTGTCCGAGCAAATCGTTGACTTCCTTGAAGCGATCGAGGTCGATGAACAGCAGGGCGAGCGACC
>CAYZXP010000246.1:0-2960 GCA_964482415.1 uncultured Bifidobacterium sp.
GATGTAGTCGATCAGGCGCTGGTCGAAGTCTTCACCGCCGAGGAACGTGTCGCCGTTGGTCGACAGCACCTCGAACTGCATTTCGCCATCGACGTCCGCGATCTCGATGATCGACACGTCGAAGGTACCGCCGCCGAGGTCATAGACGGCGATCTTGCGGTCGCCCTTGCCGGCCTTGTCGAGGCCGAAAGCCAGTGCGGCTGCGGTCGGTTCGTTGATGATGCGCTTCACATCCAGACCGGCGATGCGGCCGGCATCCTTGGTCGCCTGGCGCTGTGCGTCGTTGAAGTAAGCGGGCACGGTGATGACGGCCTCGGTCACTTCTTCGCCGAGGTAGTCTTCGGCAGTCTTCTTCATCTTGCGCAGCACTTCGGCCGAAATCTGCGGCGGCGCGAGCTTCTTGTCGCGCACGGCCACCCAGGCGTCGCCGTTGTCGGCCTTCTGGATCTGGTAAGGCATCAGGCCGATGTCCTTCTGCACTTCCTTCTCTTCGAACTTGCGGCCGATCAGGCGCTTGACGGCAAACAGCGTGTTCTTCGGGTTGGTGACGGCCTGGCGCTTGGCCGGCGCGCCGACCAGGATCTCGCCGTCTTCCTGATACGCAATGATCGACGGCGTGGTGCGCGCGCCTTCGGAGTTTTCGATGACCTTCGGCTGGCCGCCCTCCATGATGGCGACGCAGGAGTTGGTCGTCCCGAGGTCGATGCCAATGATTTTGCCCATGATGATGTCCCTTCTGATTCGAAACTGGTTAGATGCCGGATGCTGCCGATATGCGGCAGCGGCGGCGGAATTCAAGTCGGCTGCTGTTCAGCCCTTCGGCTCAGCCCTGTGCGACGGTGACGAGCGCCGGCCGCAACAGGCGGTCGGAGATCGTATAGCCCTTCTGCAGCACGCTGACGACAGTGTTGGCTTCCTGCTCGGCCGGCACCATCGAGATCGCCTGGTGCTTCATCGGATCGAGTTTCTCGCCCGGCTGCGGATTGACCTCGAGCAGGCGATTCTTCTCGAACGCGGTGTTGAGCTGCTTGAGCGTCATGTCGACGCCCTCTTTCAGCGACTCGACCGACGGCGTATCGATTTTCAGCGCCATTTCCAGGCTGTCCTTCACCGGCAGCAAGGCTTCGGCGAAAGACTCGACCGCAAATTTGTGCGCCTTCGCGATGTCTTCCTGCGCGCGGCGGCGGATGTTGTCGCCCTCGGCCTTGGCGCGCAGGAAAGCGTCCTGCATTTCAGCCAGCCTGGCCTGGGCTTCGGCCAGTTGCGCGGCCAGCTCGGAACCAGCGTCAACCGCCGGCTGCTCTGCCGCCGATGCGTCGCCTGCCGCTTCCGGTGCCGACGACATCTCTTCCGGCGTCGGGTTCTGTTCGCCTTGCGTCATAAAATCTCCAGGAAATTCAATGGCTTAAAAAACAATGGGGTAGATGTGGGGATGCCCGCCCGGATTTCAAGGCGGGAAATCGCAAAACCCGAAAAAAAACCGGGGGCCGCCGGCCCCCGTCGTCTGCGGGTGGCGGCGTCAGTCAGCCGCGCCCAGCGCCAGCGCCTGCGCGCGCCCTGCTTCGGCATCGGCGCGGCGTGCCTGCAGAACCTCGGGCGCGCCCGACAGCGGCCAGCCGCCCGCATGGGTTTCGACCAGCGCGGCCATTGCGTCGATCCAGCCCGCATCTTCGTTCAGGCAGGGGATGTAGTGGAAAGCCTTGCCGCCGGCCGCGAGGAAATCCTGCTTCGCCTCCATCGCGATTTCCTCAAGCGTCTCGAGGCAGTCGCTGGTAAAGCCGGGGCACATCACGTCAACCCGGCCAACCCCCTGCTTCGCCAGGCTCTCCAGCGTCGGCGCGGTGTAAGGCTGCAGCCACTCGGCCTTGCCGAAACGCGACTGGAAGGTGACCAGATAGTCGTCCTTGGCCAGCCCGAGCTTCTGCCCGAGCAGGCGCGCGGTCTTGTAGCACTCGCAATGGTAGGGGTCGCCGAGCAGCAGCGTGCGCTTGGGCACGCCGTGGAAGCTCATCACCAGCTTGTCGGGCCGGCCGTGCTGCGCCCAGTGCGCGCGCACGCTGGCGGCCAGCGCATCGATGTAGCCTTCGTCGTCATGGTAGTGCTTGATCAGGCGCAGCTCGGGCATGTTGCGCACGCCGGACAGGTGCGCAAACAGCGCGTCGAATACCGACGCCGTGGTGGTGCCCGAATACTGCGGATAGGCCGGCAGCACAAGGATGCGGTCGCAGCCTTCGGATTTCAGCTGGTCAATGACGGAAGGCAGCGACGGGCTGCCATAGCGCATCCCGTACGCGACGCGCACCGCGTGGCCGCGCGCGGCCAGCTGCTGCTGCAGCAGCTGTGCCTGCCGCTCGGTGTGCAGCTTCAGCGGCGAGCCGGCGTCGGTCCAGATTGATGCGTACTTGTGCGCCGACTGGCGCGAACGCAGCGGCAGGATGATGCCGTTCAGGATGAACCACCAGATAGCGCGCGGGATCTCGACCACGCGCTGATCTGACAGGAATTCTTTCAGGTAGCGGCGCACGGCGGCCGGTGTCGGCGCGTCCGGCGTGCCGAGGTTGGCCAGCACGACGCCGACCTGGCCAATCGACCCATGACGATGCGCGGGTTCCGGGTTGAATCCCATCGTTGATTGCCTTTCTGCTGATGTTGGTAAAGGGACCGCGGCGACGCCGGCCGCGGCTATGACGCGAGCAGTTCGCGCGCGTGCTTGCGGGTGGTGGCCGTGATTTCGAGGCCGCCGAGCATACGCGCAATCTCCTCGACGCGCTCGGTGCTGCCCAGCGGCTCGATGCGCGACACGGTGCGACCGTCGGCGACCTGCCCTTTGCTGACCTGGAAATGCCGCGAGGCCTGACTCGCGACCTGCGGCAGGTGGGTCACGCACAGCACCTGCCGGTCCTGGCCGAGCTTCTTCAGCAGCCGGCCGACGACTTCGGCGACGCCGCCGCCGATGCCGC
>CAYZXP010000247.1:0-2937 GCA_964482415.1 uncultured Bifidobacterium sp.
AAAGTCGTCATGGCTGCAAACTCAGGAAAGATTTTCGGGAAATTCAGGCCGAATGAGGATACGAGCCGAGCACCTTGAAGAAGGCGGCCTGTCCCTGCAATTCGGCGAGGGCCTGCGCGACCTTCGGGTCGTCCGCATGGCCGTCAACGTCGACAAAAAAGTAGTACTCCCAGCGGCCGGTGCGCGCCGGGCGCGACTCAAAGCGCGTCATCGACACGCCATGCTTGGCCAGCGGCGCCAGCAGTTCGTAGACCGCGCCGGACTTGTTCGGCACCGACAGCACCAGCGAGGTCTGGTCGCGTCCGGACGGGCCGGGCTTCAGCGTGCCGATCACGAAGAAGCGGGTGCGGTTGTGCGGGTCATCCTGGATGTGCGCATGCGCAATCGCCAGGCTGTAACGCTTGGCCGCCGCATCGCCGGCGATCGCGGCAATGCTGCCGTCCTCGCTGGCCATCCGCGCTGCTTCGCCGTTGGACGCCACCGCGCGGCGCTCCATCTGCGGATAGTGTTCGTTCAGCCACGCCTGGCACTGCGCCAGCGCCTGCGAATGCGCGCACACACGGGTGATGCCGTCCATGCTGCCGGTGCGCGTCATCAGGCTGTGCTGCACCGGCAGCGCGACCTCGCCGCTGATGGCCAGGGTGGTCTGCATCAGCAGGTCCAGGGTGCGGTTGACTGTGCCTTCCGTGGAATTTTCAACGGGCACCACGCCGAAATCGGCGGTGCCGGCTTCAACCGAGCGGAAGACTTCATCGATCGACACGCAGGGCAGCGGCTCAACCGCCTGCCCGAACTGCTGCCAGACCGCCTGCTCGCTGTAAGTGCCGGCCGGCCCCAGGAAGGCGACGATCACGCGCTTTTCCAGCGCGCGACAGGCCGACATCACTTCTCGGAAAATGGTCTGCAGGTCGCTTGACACCAGCGGCCCGGGATTTTCGCGCGCGATGCGCGCCAGCACCTGCGCTTCGCGCTCGGGCCGGAACACCGGCGCATTGGTTTCGGCCTTCACATGGCCGACTTCCTGCGCCACCCGTGCGCGCTGGTTCAGCAGCGCCAGCAACTGCGCGTCGATCGCGTCGATCTGCTCGCGCAGCGGCTTCAGCTTGTCATCGATCATTCGGAGCTTGCCTGTCGTTCTGATTGTTATGCGGCACGCCGCTTACGAAGCGTCGGCTTCGTCTGCGCCGGCATCCTCTTCTGCATCCGCCTCCATGATGCGCTGCAGCCCGGACAGCTTCGCGCCGTCTTCGACGGCGATCAGCGTCACGCCCTGCGTTGCCCGGCCCATCTCGCGGATCTCGGACACGCGTGTGCGAATCAGGACGCCGCCGGTCGTGATCATCATGATCTCGTCAACCGGCTCGGCCAGCGTCGCCGCCACCACCTTGCCATTGCGCTCCGACGTCTGGATCGCAATCATGCCCTTGGTGCCGCGGCCATGACGGGTGTACTCGGTGATCGGGGTGCGCTTGCCGAAGCCATTCTCGGTTGCAGTCAGCACCGACTGCTGTTCGTTCTCGGCGACCAGCAGGGCAATCACTTGCTGCCCGTCCTCGAGGTTCATGCCGCGCACGCCGCGTGCGGTGCGGCCCATCGGACGCACGTCGTTTTCGTCAAAGCGCACCGCCTTGCCGGCATCGGAGAACAGCATCACGTCGTGCTTGCCGTCGGTCAGCGCGGCGCCGATCAGGAAATCGCCGTCATCGAGGTCGACCGCAATAATGCCGGCCTTACGCGGATTGCTGAAGTCCGACAGCGGCGTCTTTTTCACGGTGCCGAGCGAGGTCGACATGAACACATAACGGTCATCCGGGAACTTGCTGTTCTCGCCGGACAGCGGCAGCACGACCGTGATCTTCTCGCCATCTTGCAGCGGGAACATGTTGACGATCGGCTTGCCGCGCGACGCGCGCGAACCCTGCGGCACTTCCCAGACCTTCAGCCAGTACATGCGGCCGCGGTTCGAGAAGCACAGGATGTAGTTGTGCGTATTGGCGATGAAGAGCTGCTCGATCCAGTCGTCTTCCTTGGTCGCCGTCGCCTGCTTGCCGCGGCCGCCGCGCTTCTGTGCGCGGTATTCCGACAGCGGCTGCGACTTCATGTAACCCATGTGCGACAGCGTCACCACCATGTCCTGCGGCGTGATCAGGTCCTCGGTACCGAGGTCGGTCACGTTGATCTCGATGGTCGAGCGGCGGCCGTCCTTGTTGCTGTCGCCGTATTCGTTCATCGCGGCCGTCAGCTCGCCGGAAATAATCGCGGTCACGCGCTCCGGGCGCGCGAGGATGTCGAGCAGATCGGCGATCTGCGTCATCACGTCCTTGTATTCGTTGACGATCTTGTCCTGCTCGAGGCCGGTCAGGCGCTGCAGACGCATCTGCAGAATTTCCTGCGCCTGGTCATCCGACAGCTTGTACAGGCCGTCCTGCTGCAGCCCGTAGTGGCGCGGCAGGTTCTCCGGACGGAAGGCGTCGATGCCGCCGGCGTCAGCGGTGTCGGTGCGCGACAGCATCTCGCGCACCAGCGAGGAATCCCACGAGCGCGCCATCAGCTCGGCCTTGGCGACCGGCGGCGTCGGCGCGGCCTTGATGATCGCGATGAAGTCGTCGATGTTGGCCAGCGCGACCGCGAGACCTTCGAGCACGTGGCCGCGCTCGCGCGCCTTGCGCAGCTCGAACACGGTGCGGCGCGTGACCACTTCACGGCGGTGCGACAGGAAGCATTCGAGCATCTGCTTCAGGTTCAGCAGCTTCGGCTGACCGTCAACCAGCGCCACCATGTTCATGCCGAAGGTGTCCTGCAGCTGGGTCTGCTTGTACAGGTTGTTCAGCACGACCTCGGGCACCTCGCCGCGCTTGAGCTCGAACACCACCCGCATGCCGGACTTGTCGGACTCGTCGCGAAGGTCGGAAATGCCCTCGAGCTTCTTGTCGCGCA
>CAYZXP010000248.1:0-2933 GCA_964482415.1 uncultured Bifidobacterium sp.
CGAGCAGCGCCGATGCGCTCATCAGCTGGCCGGACTGGCAGTAGCCGCACTGCGGAACCTGGTGCTTGATCCAGGCCTTCTGCAGCGGGTGCGAGTTGTCCGCGGAGAGCGATTCAACGGTCGAAACATTCTTGCCCGAGACAGCCGACACCGGCGTCTGGCACGAACGGATCGCGGTGCCGTTCAGGTGCACGGTGCACGCGCCGCACTGGGCCATGCCGCAACCGAACTTGGTGCCGGTCAGGCCGATCTCATCGCGAATCACCCACAGCAGGGGGGTGTCCGGCTCGGCCTGGACGGAAACCGTCGAGCCGTTCAGATTGAAACTGATTGCCATGGTTTTACTCTCCTCTTTCTGGTTTCACTGCAAGTTAAGCCAATGATCGCTCATTAGTTTTTCTAACAACCCGGCATGGGCGACATGCCAGGTCTTTTTGCGCCATCGTGCGGTCTTCTGGGGGCTGCATCCGGGCGCGTTTTTTTACTCCCGCTTGTGTTTTTCGCCGACTGGAAATTTTTGTGTTTTCAGCCGTCGCACCTCACCGCCGTGTCTATATATCACCGTTATTTCGTAAAATCAAGAAACCGCATAAAGGTGTCTGCTATAGAGACAAATCACTTGACCGAGCGAAAGATTCCGGTTCAAGAAACGGCGTGCCTGCCGGCCCGCGCGCGGGCCGGCAAACATGCTTACTTCACGAAGTTTTCCAGGCCCAAGCCGGTACGCACCGCAGGTTGCTGCGGAGCACTCCAGGTCAGGTTGGCCGCACGCGCTGCCTGTGCCGCGTCGCCGCCCTTGACGAGGTCGACGATGGCCGCGTCCACGGCTTTCAGCAACGCAGCATTCTGCTCAATGGAAACAAAACCAAGGTTGAATCCCACCGGCAAGTTCATGCCCGACGCACGCAGCGTGGTTTGCGGGTGCTCGGCACGGAAGGTATCAAACCGGTGCGCTTCGACCAGCGTGACATCGAAATCACCGCGCTCCATCACGTCAAAAGGTTCGTCGCGCACGTCGACGTGCGACACGTTCTTCAGCAGCAGGCCCTGCTTGTAGGCCATCGCGATCAGGTCGCCGATTGACGCCGGGCGGTTGCCGATGCGATAAGGCTTCAGCTCGTCGAGCGTCTTGATCTCGCCCTGCACTTTCGGGCCGAACACGGGCGTCACGCCGGCAAAGTGATAAGGCTGGCTCGGGACCAGCTGCGCGCCCTTGACGGGATTCGCGCGCTTGTCGTCCGGCAGGCCATCCACCGGCGGCAGCGTCGTTTCATCGGCGCCCGTCGGACGCTCCAGCGACGACTGCACCAGCGGGAAGCCGCCGACCAGCTGGCATACACCCGAGGTCAGCAGTACGGAAGCCTTCAGCGATACCGGCACGCGGCTGCGGCGCTCCTTCTGGTACCACCTGATCTCGAGCGGGCGGTTCAGGCGCTTCGCGACCGCACGGGCGACCTCGACATCAAAACCGCTTTCCTTGCCGTCCCGGAGCGACGAGAACGGCTGGTTATCCTTGTTCAGGCAAACCGTGACGGGCTCGGCCGCAGCCGCGCCGGTCGATGCGACGAACAGGCCGGCCAGCAGCGTGGCGAGTACGGTCCTCATAGCTTGCCGCCGCGCGTGCCCACATAGGCCCACAGAATGGCAATCTCTTCCTCGGACAGGATGCCCTTCCACGGCGGCATCGCTCGCTTGCCGTTGGTGACCGAGTTGAAGAAGCGGGCGCGGTCATTCAGCGGGAAGGTGCGCAAGTCGAATGCGTTATTGCCTCCCACCATTTCCGGCCCATGGCAACGCAGGCACAGTTGCTTGTACATCACACGGCCCTTTTCAGTGCGCTCCGGCGTCAGCTCGGCAGGACGGCCATCGCCGCCCCACGGGTTGGCGTCGTCCGCATGCGCCGGCGCAGCCAGCGCGGCCGCCGACAGCATCAGAGTGATCAGGGAATGGGGGATGAATTTTTTCATGGTTTTTCAGTGTCTCTCTACAACGATCTACGAACAACGATGGCTTATTTACTGCGGAAACAGCGGTTTGCTACAAATGGTTTCAAATGGAAAAACAGGCATTGACGAAAGCCGCGTCAATGCCTGTTTCCTTGCTGCCGGTTCAGTCAGTCACTACTCAGTCCGCCAGTGCGAATGTCCACAGCGATGAGCCGGTCGGCACGTTCTTCAGGCGCTCGTCGCCCGAATACAGCGCATAGGCGCCGCCGGTGCCGGAAGTGACGGTCACGTACTGCTTGCCGTTCTTTTCCCAGGTAATCGGCATCGAGACGATGCCCGAGCCGGTCTGGAACTGCCACAGCTTCTTGCCAGTCTGGTCGTCATACGCAACGAACTCGCCGGTCATCGTGCCGGTGAACACCAGGCCGCCCTTGGTCGCCATCACGCCGGCGAAGTTCGGGATGGCCAGCGGCACGCGCCACTTCTCTTTCGCCGTCAGCGGATCCATCGCCTTCAGGTAGCCGCGCGGCTGCTTCGAGTCGTAAATGAAGCCGGTGAAGTCCATGCCGATATAGAACTGGCCGCGCTTCCACTCCTGCTCGACCAGGCGATACGACATGCCGAAGTTGAGGGTGTTGGCAAACACGGTGCTGGTCTCGGGGTTGAACGCGACCGGGCTCCAGTTCTTGCCGCCCAGTGCCGACGGCCAGACCTCGTCAGCCTTTTCCATCACCAGCGACTTGCGATGGCGCGCGGTCATTTCGGAATCAATCGGACGGCCGGTCTTCAGGTCAATGCCCTTGGCCCAGTCGACGCGATCGACGAACTTGTTGGCAGCGATCAGCTGGCCGCTGGTGCGGTCGAGCACATACAGGAAGCCGTTGCGGTCTGCGTGGATCAGCACACGACGGTTCTTGCCGTCGACCTTGATGTCGGCCAGCACGTTCTCGTTCACGCCGTCATAGTCGTACGCATCGTTCGGCGACC
>CAYZXP010000249.1:0-2930 GCA_964482415.1 uncultured Bifidobacterium sp.
GATTCGACCGCCACCGTGCTGGTCACCGGCGAGTCGGGCACGGGCAAGGAACTGGTTGCGCAGGCGCTGCATTACCAGTCGCCGCGCACAGACGCCAATTTCGTTCCGCTGAATTGCGCGGCCATTCCGAAGGAACTGATGGAGTCCGAACTGTTCGGGCACCGCAAGGGCGCATTTACCGGCGCGCTGGCCGACCGCGTCGGTCGCTTCGAGCTGGCGCACGGCGGCACGCTGTTCCTCGATGAAATCGGCGACCTGTCGCTCGACATGCAGGTCAAGCTGCTGCGGGTGCTGCAGGAAAAGACGGTCGATCCGATCGGCTCGTCGCGCCCGGTCGAGGTGGATGTGCGCGTGGTGGCGGCGACGCACCGCGACCTCGAGGCCGAGATCGCCGCCGGGCGCTTCCGCGAAGACTTGTACTACCGGCTGAACGTGCTGCCGTTGCGCACGCCGCCGCTGCGCGAGCGCGGCGACGACATCATGCTGCTGGCCCGCCACTATGCGGAAAAATTCGCGCACAAGGGCACGCCGATCAGCTTCGCGCCCGATTTTACCGACGCGCTGAAAGCCTATGAATGGCCGGGCAACGTGCGCGAACTGTCGAACCTGATCCACCGCTTCTCGACGCTGTTCTCCGGACAGAAGCTGGCGCTGCGCGCGGTGCCGGCGGCCATGCTGCCGCGCGGGCTGCAGAAGATTCGCGAGGAACGCTGCGCCGCAGGCCCCGAGCCGGAAGAGGCGAACAGCGCTGACGTGCTGCAGATGTTCGCGATGCAGGACAACGCGCAGGTCGCACAGCAGGATGCGGCCGTCGCCGCGATGGTCGCACCCGCCGCCGAGGCCCGCAACGAGGTCGAGGACATCATCCTGCTCGCACAGGGCGGCGCGATCCTGCCGCCGGAAGGCGTGTCGCTGAAAGAAAAGCTGGCCCAGATCGAGCGTGCCTACATCGAGCAGGCTCTCAACCGCTCCGAGGGCAATGTCTCCAAGACCGCGCGCCTGCTGAACCTGCAGCGCACGACCCTGATCGAGAAGATCGACAAATACCGGTTGCGATCAGTCTGATCGCGCCGCAGCCAGGGAACTCACGCGATGGATATCGTCAGTCTGACCGGGGTGGTGGGGGCGCTTGCGCTGATCGCGGTGGCAACCGGCGGCAAGTTCGCCCAATTCATTGACCTGCCAGCGGTGATGATCGTCTTCGGCGGCACCTTCCTGTGCGTGCTCGCCAAGAGCTCCGTGGCCGAGTTCCGCGGCGCATGGACGACCGCGCGCGAAGTGCTGCGCGCGCAGCCGACGCCGCTGCCCGACCTGATCGACGAACTGATGGAAGTCGGCCGCGTCGCCCGCTATGACGACCGCTGGATGGTCACGCTCGAGGACCGTCAGTACAAGGATGCGTTCATCGCGAAGGCCGTGCGCATGTGGGTCGACGGCATTGACCATGCGTTGCTGAAAGATGCATTGCTGCGTGAAATCACCGAAATGAAGATTCGCTACGAACAGGCGCGCGACTTCTTCGGCTATGCGCAGGAACTGGCGCCGGGCATGGGCATGATCGGCACGCTGGTCGGCCTGGTGCTGATGATGGGCAGCGTCAACGATCCGCGCACCATTGGTCCCGGGATGGCGGTGGCGCTGCTGACCACGCTGTACGGTGCGGTGCTGGCCAACGTCGTGCTCGGCCCGCTGGTGCAGAAAATCTCCGGCCACGGCAAGCGCGTGCGCCGCAACTATGAAATGGCCATGGCCGGCGTGCTGTTCGTGCACAAGGGCGGCGACCCGCGCCTGCTGCCCGACCTGCTGCTGGGCCGCCTGCCCGACCAGCAGGAAGCCGATGCGGCCGAAGCCCTGCCGCCGCCGAAGCCGGACAGCGACGCCGCCACCGGCAAAGCCTGAGCGGAGCGGCGATGAGGCACCGCGAGTTCGAAGCAGACGACGAAGCCGCGCGGCAGGCGCAGTCGCTGTTCGACACCGCCAGCGCGACCGCCGAAGACGAGGCGCAGCCGCGGGCCGGGGCGCCGCTGTGGGTGGTCACCTTTGCCGACATGGTCACGCTGCTGCTGGCCTTCTTCCTGCTGGTGCTGTCCTTCGCCGAACTCAGTCCCGAACGATTCCGTGATGTCAGCGGCTCGCTGCAAAAATCGCTCGGCCCGGCCGACGGCGGCGGCGTGGTGCAGGTGCCGAATGCCGATTCGCAGCTGGCCGGCGGCCAGAGCGCGCAGGCGCTGCCCGTGCCCGAACAGCTTGCAAAGGATCTCGGTCACCTGCAGCGCGAGCTGTCGACCGACATTGCCGGCGGCCGTGTTCAGCTGCGCGCCGACAACGGCCGGCTGCTGATCCAGCTGCCCGCGCGCAGCGAAGGCCTGCTGCCGCAGGAACTGATCGACCTGTATGCGCAGATCGCCGAGCTGCAGTCGCAGGTCGAGACGCCGGTCGAGGTGCGCGAAGGCGGCGCGGAGGACCGCACGCTTGAGCTGGCGCAGCAAATCCGCCAGCTGCGGGAGACGCTGGCCAAAGAGATCGAGCGCGGTGACGCGCAGGTCGAGCGCGACGGCGAACGCATCGTGATCCGCATGGCAGTGCAGGGCAGTTTCTTCCCCGCCAGCGCCGACCTTGCGCCCGAATCGCTGCCGATGCTGAGAAAGATCGGCGAGGCGATTGCGAAGACGGGCGGGCGCATCACCATCGAAGGCCATACCGATGCGCTGCCGCTGGTCGGACATGGCCGCTTCCGTTCCAACTGGGACCTGTCCGGCGCGCGCGCTGCGTCGGTTGCCGATTACCTGACCGGCTATGCCGGTGTGCCGCGCGAACGCGTGGTGGTGCGCGGCATGGCCGACACGCATCCGGTCGCGCCGAACGACTCGCGCGACGGCCGCGCGAAGAACCGTCGGATTGAAGTGCTGGTGGATGCGTTCGGCGGCTGA
>CAYZXP010000250.1:0-2910 GCA_964482415.1 uncultured Bifidobacterium sp.
GCGTCGAAGGTGACGATCTCGTACGCGTCGGGATCGGCGAACAGCGCGCGCAGCAGCTTGTTGTTCAGTCCGTGGCCGGATTTGTGCGCGGTGTAGCTGGCCAGCAGCGGATGGCCGGCGAGATACAGGTCGCCCATCGCGTCGAGGATCTTGTGGCGCACGAACTCGTTCTGGTAGCGCAGTCCGCCGCTGTTGAGGATGCGGAATTCGTCCATCACGATGGCGTTCTCGAGCGAGCCGCCGCGCGCCAGGCCCATGCCGCGCAACATCTCGACGTCCTGCATGAAACCAAAGGTGCGCGCGCGCGCAATCTCTTCGATGTAGGACTCGAAACCGAGGTCGACTTCGGCGGTCTGGCCGGTGCTGTCGATTGCCGGGTGGTTGAATTCGATGAAGAAGCTCAGCCGGTAGCCGTGATAAGGCTCGAGCCGCGCCCATTTCTCATTCGCGCCCTGCCCTTCGCGCACTTCGACCGGCCGGATCACGCGGATGAATTTCTTCGGCGCGGACTGCTCGACGCAGCCGGCCTGCTGCAGCAGGAAAACGAACGAGGCCGCCGAGCCGTCCATGATCGGGATTTCCTCGGCGGTCAGGTCGATGACCAGGTTGTCGATGCCGAGGCCCGCGCAGGCGGACATCAGGTGCTCGACGGTGGACACGCGCACGCCATCCTTTTCCAGCACGGAGGCCATGCGCGTGTCGCCCACGCCCATCGCGTTGGCGGGCAGCTCGACCGGCGGTTCGACATCGACGCGTCGGAACACGATGCCGGTATCGACCGGCGCCGGATGCAGCGTCAGCACGACGCGCGTGCCGCAGTGCAGGCCGACGCCGGTCGTGCTGACCTTGTCGCGAATGGTGCGCTGGCGAATCATGCGAATGACAGGCTCAGTTGAGCTGGCCCAGCAGGGTCTCGGCGTTCGACACGTCGAACTTGCCGGGAGCCTCGACGTTCAGCTGCGTCACCACGCCGTCCTTCACCAGCATCGAGTAGCGCTGCGAGCGCACGCCCATGCCGTGTTCGGTCAGGTCGAACGGCAGGCCGATCGCATTGGTGAACTTTGCGCTGCCGTCAGCCATCATGCGCACGGTGCCGGTCGCGCCCTGGTCGCGGCCCCATGCGCCCATCACGAACGCATCGTTGACCGAAACGCACCAGATCTCGTCGACACCCTTGGCCTTCAGTGCGGCAGCGTGCTCGACATAGCCGGGCACGTGCTTGGCCGAGCAGGTCGGCGTGTAGGCGCCGGGCAGGCCGAAGATGGCGATGGTCTTGCCCTTGACCAGGTCGGAGACATTGAAGGTGTTCGGGCCGAGCGTGCAACCCTCGGTCTCGACGTCGATAAATTCAGACAGTTTGCCTTCGGGAAGACGGTCACCGATCTTGATGGTCATGTTGGTCCTTGTCGCTGAAGCAGTTGGGGAAAAAAGGCGTAGCCGGCTTGTGGCCGACGCCTTTCATTTTCAAACATTTCCCGCCGCTTGCGACGGGCAAGGCGCAAGTATGCCCTGCCCGCCGATTTCCTGCAGGATCAGTCGGCCTGGCGACGCAGGAAGGCCGGAATGTCGTAAGTTTCCGTGCCATTCCGCTCCATCGCGCGCACCGTTTCCGATGCCGATTCACGACGCCAGACGGCCGGCGTGCGGGCCGGTTCGAATGCCGGCGTCGCCGCCGGTGCGGACTCGACCGCGATCGCCGTGGCAGCGGCGACCGGCTCGTTGTAGGTGCCGGTGCGCGCCATCGGCACCTGCGCCTGCGCCGGCACCAGCACCGGACGGCGGCTGCGGCCCAGGCCGGTGGCGACCACGGTCACGCGCATCTCGTCGCCCATCTCGTCGTTGTACGCGATGCCCTGCGCAATCGACGCGTCGTCGGCGGCGAACGCACGCACGGTCTCCATCACCTGCTTGATTTCCTTGCCCTTCAGCGAGCGGCTGGCGGTCACGTTGACCAGCACGCCGCGCGCGCCGGACAGGTCGATGCCGTCAAGCAGCGGCGACGCGACGGCCTGCTCGGCCGCGATGCGCGCGCGGTCGACGCCGGATGCGACGGCCGTGCCCATCATCGCCTTGCCCTGCTCGGCCATGATGGTCTTGACGTCGTTGAAGTCGACGTTGATGTGGCCCGGCACGTTGATGATCTCGGCGATGCCGGCGACCGCGTTGTTCAGCACGTCGTCCGCATGGCCGAGCCATTCGATCATGCTGTCGTCTTCGTAGATCTCTTCGAGCTTCTCGTTGAGGATCACGATCAGGGAATCAACATGCTTGCCGAGCTCTTCGAGACCTTCGTTGGCGATGTCCATGCACTTGCGGCCTTCGTGCGAGAACGGCTTGGACACGACGGCCACCGTCAGCGCGCCGAGCTCCTTCGCGACCTGCGCGACCACCGGCGCCGCGCCGGTGCCGGTGCCGCCGCCCATGCCGGCTGCGATGAACACCATGTGCGCATCGCGCAGCGCATCTTCGATGCGGTCGCGCGTCTCTTCAGCCAGCTGGCGGCCGACCGCCGGCTTCATGCCCGCGCCCAGGCCGGACTCGCCGATCTGGATCACGTTGTGCGCCTTCGAATGCGTCAGTGCCTGTGCATCGGTGTTGGCGACGACGAACTCGACGCCCGATACGCCCTTGTTGATCATGTGCTGGACCGCATTGCCGCCCGCACCGCCAACGCCGACCACCTTGATGATCGTGCCCTTCGTGTTTTCCAGCATATCGATTTCCATGTTGACTCCCTTGGTGATGCAGTTTTCAGTCGGCAGCCATCACGCTGCGTGACGGCTGGCAACTACCAACTGCGGTTCATTTGAAAGTTTCTTCAATCCCATTACTGCCGAAGTTTTTGCCATTTCCCTGCTGCTTCTTGTTCGCTGCTTGTTGTTTTTGCTGCCTGTGTGCTGCCATTTATTA
>CAYZXP010000251.1:0-2888 GCA_964482415.1 uncultured Bifidobacterium sp.
GTGATGATTTCCAACCTGCTGATCATGGTCATCGTCGGCGGCTACGAGACCTTCGTCTCGCGCATGCACCTCGAGAGCCATCCGGACCAGCCGGAATGGCTGTCGCACGTGAACGCGTCCGTGCTGAAGGTGAAGCTCGCGACCGCGATCATCGGCATCTCGTCGATCCACCTGCTGAAGACCTTCATCAATGCCAGCGCGCATGACACCAAGACGCTGATTGCGCAGAGCGCGATCCACTGCGTTTTCCTGGTATCGGCGCTGGCTATCGCTTACGCGGACCGCATCATGGCAGCGACCTTGCATGCGAACGCCGGCGACCACTGAACGATTTTCCCGACCCATACGACTGAGCACGCCCGACATGACCATCATCAAACAAGACGACCTGATCGAATCGGTCGCCGCCGCACTGCAGTTCATCAGCTACTACCATCCGCTCGACTACATCCGCCACCTCGCGCGCGCCTATGAGCGCGAGCAGAGCCCGGCAGCAAAGGACGCGATCGCGCAGATCCTGACCAACTCGCGCATGTGCGCGGAAGGCAAGCGCCCGATCTGCCAGGACACCGGCATCGTCAACGTCTTCCTGAAGATCGGCATGGACGTGCGCTTCGAGGGCTTCAAGGGCTCGATCGAAGACGCGGTCAATGAAGGCGTGCGCCGCGGCTACAACAACCCGGACAACAAGCTGCGCGCCTCGGTCGTGGCCGACCCGCAGTTCGACCGCAAGAACACGAAGGACAACACGCCGGCCGTGGTGCACATGGAGCTGGTGCCGGGCAATACGGTGGACGTGCAGGTCGCCGCAAAAGGCGGCGGCTCGGAGAACAAGACCAAGTTCGTGATGCTGAATCCGTCCGACTCGCTGGTCGACTGGGTGCTGAAGACCGTGCCGATGATGGGCGCCGGCTGGTGCCCGCCGGGCATGCTGGGCATCGGCATCGGCGGCACCGCCGAGCGCGCGATGCTGATGGCGAAGCAGTCGCTGATGGACGACATCGACATGTACGAGCTGCTGCAGCGCGGCCCGCAAAACAAGCTGGAAGAGCTGCGCATCGAGCTGTACGAAAAGGTCAATGCGCTGGGCATCGGCGCGCAGGGCCTGGGCGGCCTGACCACGGTGCTGGACGTGAAGATCAACATGTACCCGACGCACGCAGCGTCGAAACCGGTCGCGATGATCCCGAACTGCGCGGCGACCCGCCACGCGCACTTCGTGCTCGACGGCTCGGGCCCGGCCTACATCGAGCCGCCGGCGCTGTCCGAGTGGCCGGAAGTGCACTGGACGCCGGACACGCAGAAGTCGCAGCGCGTGAACCTCGACACGCTGACGGCCGCTGAAGTCGCTGCATGGAAGCCGGGCCAGACGCTGCTCCTGAACGGCAAGATGCTGACCGGCCGCGACGCCGCGCACAAGCGCATCCAGGACATGCTGGCCAAGGGCGAGAAGCTGCCGGTGGATTTCAAGAACCGCGTGATTTATTACGTCGGCCCGGTCGATCCGGTGCGCGACGAGGTCGTCGGCCCGGCCGGTCCGACCACGGCGACGCGGATGGACAAGTTCACCGACATGATGCTTGAGCAGACCGGCCTGATCGCGATGGTCGGCAAGGCCGAGCGCGGCCCGGTGGCGATCGAATCGATCAAGGGTCACAAGTCGGCCTATCTGATGGCCGTCGGCGGTGCCGCTTACCTGGTGTCGAAGGCAATCAAGGGCGCGAAGGTGGTCGGCTTCGAAGACCTCGGCATGGAAGCAATCTACGAGTTCGACGTGAAGGACATGCCGGTCACGGTGGCGGTGGATTCGAGCGGCACCTCGGTGCACAACACCGGCCCGAAAGCGTGGCAGGAGCGGATTGCCAGCGGCAACATCGGCGGCATTCCGGTCAGCGTTGCCTGACAAAATCCAACCCGTGGCTGACGCCCCGATCGGCATCTTCGACTCGGGGATCGGCGGCCTGTCGGTGCTGCGCCATGCGCGCGCGCTGCTGCCGCATGAAGAGCTGCTGTACTTCGCGGACTCGGGCTTCGCTCCCTACGGGGAAAAGCCCGAAGCCGTGATCGTGCAGCGGGCGCTGGCGATTGCGACTTTTTTTATGAAGTTTCGCGTCAAGGCGCTGGTGGTCGCGTGCAATACGGCCACGGCCGCAGCCATTGCCGCGCTGCGCGAACGCTATCCGGAACTGCTGGTGGTCGGCGTCGAGCCCGGCCTGAAGCCGGCCGCCGCGCTGACCCGCAGCGGCACCGTCGGCGTGCTGGCGACGGCCGGCACCTTGGCCAGCGACAAATTCCTGAAACTGCAAAGCCAGGTGGCCGACGCGACGCAGGTGAATTTCCTGCTGCAGCCCTGCAATGGACTGGCAAGCCAGGTTGAGAAAGGCGAGATCCGCTCGCGCGAGACCGCGCAGCTGGTCAACCGCTATGTGGCGCCGCTGGTGGCGCAGCAGGCCGACACGCTGGTGCTCGGCTGTACCCACTACCCTTTCGTCGAGCAGCTGATACGCGAGGCGGCCGGGCCGGACGTGCAGATCGTCGATACCGGCGAACCGGTCGCGCGGCAGCTGCAGCGGCTGCTGGCACAGCGCGGACTGCTGCGGAATGCGAGCGAAGCGGGGGCGCTGTCCGGGTATACGACCGGCAGCCGGAGCGCGCTGGCGAATGCTTTCCGGCGGCTGCTGGCGCTCGATCCGCCGGTCGAGGAAGTGGCGGCGGCGGTCGCCGTGAATTAAATGCTGGCGAATGTCCGAAAGTTTTGTATAATTGCGGGCTTGTTTCAGTGGTGGCCGTAGCTCAGTTGGTAGAGTCCCAGATTGTGATTCTGGTCGTCGTGGGTTCGAGTCCCATCGGCCACCCCAAGAAATTCGAAGCACTTGGCGCAGCAATGC
>CAYZXP010000252.1:0-2886 GCA_964482415.1 uncultured Bifidobacterium sp.
TGTCCTTGACGTCCACCAGCGACTTGCGGAAGCGCTTGCAATAGCCGCAGTTCGGATCTTCGAACACGGCGATCACGCGCTTGCCATTGCCCTTGACGCTCTTCACCGCGAGGTCGAGCGGCAGGTCCGCGAATTTCACGCGGTTCAGTTCATCGATGCGCGCCTGCGTCAGGTCCTTCGAAGTTTCGGTATCGAGCACGCGGCCGACAAACACATAGCGCCCGTCCGCATCGGAATAAATGATCTCGCTACCGACCTTTACCTCATATAGGCCGCTGTAAGGCGTCTTGGTGACGCTCTCGATCGGCGCATCGGTGCCGAGCTTGTTCTGCAGCGCCTTCTTGATCTTCGCTTCCTGAGCGACGGCTGCAGCGGACACGGACAACAGACCGGCGACCACGAAGGCCAGCCAGCGCGAATTCTTCATCATGATTTATCACCAGTGGGGGAGTAAAGGGGACGGCCAAACGCGTGCGCCATCAGGCGACGCTTCAGGAAAGGCAGCTTGTCTACCGCGGCCATGCCGAGGTTGCGGATCGACCGGACCGGCCCGAGCTCGGAGGTAAAGAGCCGGTGCAGGCCATCGGTGGCGAGCTGCATCAGCAGCACTTCCTCCTTGCGCGAGCGCGCATAGCGCGCCAGCGTGCGGGCGTCGCCGCAGTCGGCCGGATGGTCGCGGCGGCCGAGCGCGGCGAGCAGCGCGTCGATATCAGCAAAGCCGAGGTTCATGCCCTGCCCCGCCAACGGATGCACGACATGGGCCGCATCGCCAATCAGAGCGACACGATCGGCGACCAGTGAATGCGAACGGATCAGGCGCAACGGGAAAGCCTTCGGCGCTGCGGGCGGCAGCATCGCCAGCGTGCCGAGCGTCTGCCCCGGCAGCTGCTGCAGGCGTTCACACAGGCGGTCAGGCGACTCGCGCAGCAACGTACCCGCCAGCGGCTCGGGTGCCGACCAGACCAGCGACACGCGCCTTCCCGGAAGCGGCAGCAGCGCGACGATGCCGTCTGCACCGAGGAACCACTGGCTGGCCACACCATGGTGCGGCTGCTCGCAATCGAAGTTCGCGACCACCGCACGCTGACCATAGGCGCGATAGTCCATGCCGATGTCAGCCTGTGTGCGCACCCAAGAGTGTGCGCCGTCCGCACCGACCAGCAGCGAGCAATCGATCTGCTGCCCCGAATCCAGCGTGACCGACGCGCGGCCGGCTTCGCAGCGCATCTGCACCGCCGAGCCCTGCACCAGCGTGACGCCGGTGGCAAAGCGCAGCGCCGCGTCGAGCGCGCGGTTGAGATTCGCGTCCTCGACGATCCACGCCAGCGCATCGACGCGCGCGCCGTAGGCATCAAAGCCGAGATGCCCGGCGGTCGCAGCATCATCGCCGTGGACCGCCATCGCATCGACGGCGGCAATCCGGGACGCATCCATCGCGTCCCAAACCTTCAGGGACGACAGCAGCGCGCGGGCCACGTGGTTGAGCGCATAGACGCGCAAGTCCCAATCGACCAGAGGTGCGGCAGACGAAGTCGGCAACGCAGGAGAGACCAGCACGACCTGCAGTCCGGCCCGAGCCAGCGCGAGGGCGCCCGCCTTGCCGACTGCACCGCTGCCGATCACGCAGATGTCACAGTAAGTGGTCATGCGAACATTATAGCTGCGCGTCACCACGAGTTTTCACGATAGGGCTTTGCATGTGCGGAATGTTTTGCTATACTTCTCCGTCTTGGCCTGGTAGCTCAGTTGGTAGAGCAGAGGATTGAAAATCCTTGTGTCGGTGGTTCGATTCCGCCCCGGGCCACCAAGAACACTTCACAATACGCCAAGCCCTCAATGCTTGGCGTTTTTGTTTCTGGAGCGTGCATACGCCCACTCCGTCGCCCGGCAAGCCAAGCATTCGCTGGAGCGTTGCATATGGAAGAAGCCCCTCGCGTCATCATCATCGCGGGCCCCAATGGGGCGGGTAAAACCACGTTTGCACGCGAATTTCTCCCGAGCGAAGCCGCATGCCCCGTGTTCGTCAACGCCGACCTTATCGCAGCTGGGATTGCGCCATTTGACCCCGAAAGTGCTGCTCTGCGGGCTGGTCGCCTGATGCTAAAGGAGATCTCCCATCACTTCGCCGCACGGACAAGCTTTGCCTTTGAGACGACCCTGTCCGGTCGCGGCTATTTGCGTTTGATTAAGGAATGGCAAGCTACCGCAAGCTACCGGTTATCGCGTAAAAATCATCTTTCTTAAATTGGCGAACGCCGACGAAGCTGTTGCACGCGTAGCGCAAAGAGTGAAGCAAGGCGGGCATAATATTCCCGAGACCGTGATTCGCCGTCGCTTTGCTGCTGGTCTGGAAAATTTCGCAAAGCTTTACGCACCCCGAGTAGACTCTTGGGCCTTGTACGACAATGCTGGTCCAGCGCCAGTGCTAATCGATTGGAGCGATCGACCATGAACAATCGACCTATTGAAGAAGCGAAAGATCGGGACCTGCGATTGTCTCATGTAGCTTTGCAAAGAGCTGCACAACGCGCACGGGAAGTAGCCATCGCAACAGGAACGGCGTTAGTCATCAGTCGTAACGGTGTGATTGAGTACGTAATGCCGAAAGCGTCCGCTGACCAGAAATCCGTCGATTGAAGCGATGAGCGATGTGTTTGACCAGCCGTGTCGGGGTGTCCATGAACCCGAAACCTGGCAAATCAAAGAGACCAAAGAAGCCATCAAAGAATCCGACGCCGGCGAATTTGCTTCCGATGAAGATCGGGGAAATGCGATAAGAAAGTATGCAAGTTAAGAACCCAGCCATACGCGATTAGTACGACTTTTCCAAGGCACGCAAAAATCCCTATGCGTCGCAATTGAAAAAATCCATTACGATCCGACTCG
>CAYZXP010000253.1:0-2777 GCA_964482415.1 uncultured Bifidobacterium sp.
CCAGCGGCGGCACGCCGCTCGAGGTCGAGGCGCATACGCTGTGGCAGGTGGTCGGACAGTGCCCGTCAGCGCTGATGCTGGTCGACGCCGCCGGCGAGATCCAGTACGTGAACCAGAATTACACCGCCGCGACCGGCTACACGCCGGAGGACATCAAAGGCTGGCCGTTGCAGTCGCTGCTGGCCGACGAGGGCGAGCGTGCGCGCCTGCGCCGCGTTTGGGACGAACTGCTGCGCGGCGACAAATGGTCGGGCGAACAGGCGCTGATTGCGAAGGACGGACAGGTCTTCCGCGGCTGGGCGGAGATGACGCCGGTGCGCCGCTTCGACGGACGCATCTCGGGCTTCTTCTGCACGCTGGAAGAGATCACGCAAAAATTCCTCGATGCCGCCGAGCTCGACGCGCACCGCAACACGCTGAAGAAGCTGGTGCACCAGCGCACCGCCGAATTGCAGCATGCGCTCGAGATGATCCGCGCGAACGAGGAGCGCTACAGCATTGCGCTGGAGGCGACGCAGGAAGGCATCTGGGACTGGAATCTGAAGACTGACGAGTTCTATTGCAACCAGGCCTTCTTCAACATGCTTGACCACGAGCGCGAGGATTTCCCGCAGAACTTCCGCGAGTCGCTGCTCAACCTTGTCCATCCGGACGAGCGCGAAATGGTCTGGCGCACTTTCTGCCAGGCCCGTTCCTCGTCCGAAGCGCTGGTGCTGGAATACCGGATGCTCGCCAGCGACGGCAGCTACAAGTGGATCATGTGCCGCGCGCGCGTGGTGTCGCATGAGCAGGACGGCGCGGTCGAGCGGATCGTCGGCGCGCACAGCGACCTGACGCTGCGCAAGCAGTTCGAGTTCGACCTGCTGAAGGCCAAGGAATCGGCCGAGGCGGCAAACCAGGCCAAGAGCCGCTTCCTCGCCAACATGAGCCACGAGCTGCGCACGCCGCTCAATGCCGTCATCGGCATGACCTTCCTGATCCAGCGCGGCAGTTCCGATCCGGTGCTGCTGGAGCGACTCAGCAAGATCGGCGAGGCCGGCCAGCACCTGCTGGGCGTGATCAGCAACATCCTCGACATGTCGAAGATCGAGGCCGGCAAGATGGTCATCGAGGAAGCCGATTTCGAGACGCGCCACCTGATGAAGCGCGTCGAGAACATGGTGCTCGAGCGCGCCGCGTCGAAGCAGCTGGCGCTGAAGATCGAGATCGACCCGCAGATCCCGCCTTACCTGAAGGGCGACGCGCTGCGGCTCGGGCAGATCTTGCTGAACTATGCGAACAATGCGATCAAGTTTACCGAGCGCGGCACGGTGACGATCGCCTGCCGGCTGCTGGAGGACAGCGGCGAATCCCTGAAGCTGCACTTCAGCGTCAGCGACACCGGCATCGGCCTGACCGACGAGCAGCGCAAGAACCTGTTCCAGAGCTTCCAGCAGGCTGATGAGTCGGTCAGCCGCAAGTTCGGCGGCACCGGCCTGGGTCTTGCCATCTCCAAGCAGCTGGTCGCGCTGATGCGCGGCGAGGTCGGTGCCGAGAGCGAATATGGCAAGGGCAGCACCTTCTGGTTTACCGCGCAGCTTGGCCGCGGCAACGGTCCGGGGCAGTCGGTCAAGACCGCCGAGCCGGTGGCCACGCTGCGCTCGGGCGCGCAGGTACTGCTGGTGGACGACAACGAGATCAACCGCGAGATCGCCTCCGAGATCCTGGAGAGCGCCGGCCTGATGGTCGAGCAGGCGACCGACGGCGCCGATGCGCTGGCGAAGCTGAAAGAGGCGCGCTTTGACGCGGTGCTGATGGACGTGCAGATGCCCGTGATGGACGGACTCGAAGCGACGCGCCGCATCCGCAAGACCACCACCTTCCGCGACCTGCCGATCATTGCGATGACGGCCAACGCGTTCGAGGAAGACCGGCAGGAGTGTCGTGACGCCGGCATGAACGATTACCTGACCAAGCCGGTGTCGCCGGCCAGCCTGTACGCCACGCTGGCGCGCTGGATTCCGCAGCAGGCGGCGGCTGCCGCGGCGGCCGCGCCATCGGAGGCGCCGGTGCGCGCAGCAGCCGGCGATGCCGATCCGGTGAACGTCGCCCAGGGCCTGGAGTTCTGCGACGGCCGCGTGAAGAGTTATCACAAGCTGCTCGGGCGCTTCTGCGAGCTGAAGGCGAACACCGTCGCTGAATTGCGCCGGCTGCTGGTCGAGGACGATCTCGAGTCCGCGATGCGGCTGATGCACAGCCTGAAGGGCGTGGCCGCGACGCTGGGCGCCAGGCCGCTGGCGGATCTGGCGGCGGCGCTGGAGCTGCAGATCCACCACGGCGGCACGGACGACGCGCTCGATGCATCGATTGACGTGCTGGCCGGTGAGCTGCAGCGCGTGCTGGCACGGATCGGCGAGATCCGCGAGGTGGCGGCACTGTCGGATACGCCGCTGAGCTGAGCAGCGACCCCTCCGGGCAGCGCCGGCGTTACACGGCAAAAATTGCTGTAGATCAACAAATTTCTTTTGAGAAATGTTAGGATCCACTGCCGTGTAAAGCTATGAAGATATGCACGATTGTCTGATTTGGTTATACAAAATAAAACGATAAAGTTTGCGATTAAGGCATGTCAAAGACAATCTTGCTGGTAGATGACGAGGACCTCCTGCGCGAGGGTCTGCGTGAGATTCTGGAATTAAGAAAATTCAGCGTGCTCGAGGCCGCCAACGGTGCGGACGCGCTGGAGCAGTTCGCGCTGGCCGACAAGATCGACCTGGTGATTTCGGACGTGGTGATGC
>CAYZXP010000254.1:0-2773 GCA_964482415.1 uncultured Bifidobacterium sp.
CGAAATCTTCCGGGTTGAAGTCCACGTCCTCGACGCGCGCATTCAGCTTGGCCGCAATGTAGTAACGCAGCCATTCCGGGTTCATGCCGATCTCGAGGTAGCGCAGCGGCGAAATGCCGGTGCCGCGCGACTTCGACATCTTTTCACCGCTGACCGTGATGAAGCCGTGCACGAAGATATTGTTCGGCACCTTCATGCCGGCGAAATGCAGCATCGCCGGCCAGAACAGCGTGTGGAAGTAGGTGATGTCCTTGCCGATGAAGTGGTACTGCTCGGTCGCCGGGTCGGCCATGAAGGCCTCATAGTCGCGGCCGGTCTTGGCGAAGTAATTCTTCAGCGACGCCAGGTAGCCGATCGGCGCATCCAGCCACACATAGAAGTACTTGCCCGGCGCATCCGGAATCTCGATGCCGAAGTACGGCGCATCGCGCGAGATATCCCAGTCGCCGAGGCCGGTCTCGCTGTCGAGCCACTCGCGCGCCTTGTTTGCCACTTCCGGCTGCAGGCGCGACGGGTCCAGCGCCCAGTTGCGCAGGAATTCCACGCATTTCGGGTCGGACAGCTGGAAGAAGTAGTGCTCTGATGACTTCATCACCGGCGCGGCGCCGGTCAGCGTCGAATACGGGTTCTTCAGTTCGGTCGGGGCATAGACGGCGGAGCAGACTTCGCAGGAATCGCCGTACTGGTCCTTCGCGCCGCACTTCGGGCACTCGCCCTTGATGTAGCGGTCCGGCAGGAACATGTTCTTTACCGGATCGTAGAACTGCTCGATCGTGCGGGTCGTGACCAGCTTCGCGTCGTCGCGCAGGCGGCGGTAAATTTCCTTCGACAGTTCATGGTTCTCGGCGCCGTCGGTCGAGTGCCAGTTGTCAAAAGCGACATGGAAGCCGTCCAGGTACTGCTGGCGGCCGGCCGCGATCTTCGCGACGAATTCCTGCGGCGTCACGCCGGCCTTCTCGGCGGCGATCATGATCGGCGCGCCGTGGGCGTCGTCGGCGCCGACGAAATTCACATCATGCCCGCGCATGCGCATGAAGCGCACCCAGATGTCGGCCTGGATGTATTCCATGATGTGGCCGATGTGAAAGGCACCGTTCGCATACGGAAGCGCGGTGGTCACGAAGAGCTTGCGGGAAGGGGAGGTGGGTGCGGTGACGCTCATTGCCGACGGGGACTGAATTGGGGAAACCGCGATTCTATCAGTCGGACCGCCCCGCGTTCCAGCCGCTAAAATAGCGGTTTTCCCAAGATTCCAGAGCCGTTACATGACCGTCCGCACCCGCTTCGCCCCCAGTCCCACCGGTTATCTCCATCTCGGCGGCGCCCGCACCGCGCTGTTTGCGTGGGCCTATGCGCGCCGATTTGGCGGCACTTTCATCCTGCGCATCGAGGACACCGACCTCGAACGCTCGACGCCGGAAGCGGTGCAGGCCATCATCGACGGCATGCAGTGGCTGGGCCTGCACCATGACGAAGGCCCGTTCTATCAGATGCAGCGGATGGACCGTTACCGCGAAGTGATCGCGCAGATGCTGAAGGACGGCACCGCCTACCCCTGCTACTGCACGCCCGACGAAGTCGAGGCCATGCGCGAGCGCCAGCGCGCCGCCGGCGAGAAGCCGCGCTATGACGGCACCTGGCGGCCCGAGCCGGGCAAGACCCTGCCGGCGATTCCGGCCGGCGTGAAGCCGGTGGTGCGCTTCCGCAATCCGCCGGACGGCGACGTCAGCTGGGATGACGCGGTCAAGGGCACGATCACCATTTCCAACCGCGAGCTCGATGACCTCGTGATCGCACGGCCCGACGGTACGCCGACCTACAACTTCTGCGTCGTGGTCGATGACTGGGACATGAAGATCACCCACGTGATCCGCGGGGATGACCACGTGAACAACACGCCGCGCCAGATCAACATTCTGAAGGCGCTCGGCGGCGAGCTGCCGGTTTATGGCCATGTGCCGATGATCCTCGGCGCCGACGGCGAGAAGCTGTCGAAGCGGCATGGCGCGGTCAGCGTGATGGAATATCCGGCGCAGGGCTTCCTGCCGGAAGCGATGCTGAACTACCTGGCGCGCCTCGGCTGGAGCCATGGCGACGACGAAATCTTCAGCATGGAGCAGTTCTGCCAGTGGTTCGACCTTGATCACCTGACCAAGTCGCCTGCGCAGTTCAATCCGGAAAAGCTGGCGTGGCTGAACAATCACTACATCAAGCTGACCGACAATGCGCGTCTCGCGCAGCTGGCCATGCCCGCGCTCGAGCGTGATGGTGCGCGCTTGGACGGCGCGCCGCCGCTGCAGGAGGTGATCGCGCTGCTGAAGGACCGGACAAATACCGTGAATGAACTGGCCGACGCCGCGATGCTGTTCTATCGTGAACCGAAGCCGGACGCAGCGCTGGTCGCGCAGCACCTGACGGATGCGGCGCGTGCGGCGCTCGCGCAGTTTGCCGACGCGGCGAAGACGACTGACTGGACCAAAGAGGCGATCGCTGCGCTGATGAAGCAGGTGCTGGCCGACCACAAGATGAAGATGCCGCAACTGGCGATGCCGCTGCGCCTTGCCGTTACCGGTCAGCTGCAGACGCCGTCGGTCGATGCGGTGCTCGTCTTGTTCGGCCGCGACGTCGTGCTGAAGCGCATCGCGCCGTACCTGTAAAAATTTTTTTCGAGAGTGATTTACACGAGAGAAAAGAATTGGCTATAATCTCGCTTCTGCAGCACAGGGGGGTATAGCTCAGCTGGGAGAGCGCTTGCATGGCATGCAAGAGGTCA
>CAYZXP010000255.1:0-2698 GCA_964482415.1 uncultured Bifidobacterium sp.
TGCAGAATTCTTAACGGGTTTTTTGGTTGTCGCCATGGATCGATCCACCATTGGGAATTTGCCGATGCTGCATAGGGAACCAGAGGGGTGGCCGCGCTAACATTTAGCTTTATTCGGGCAGGTGGGTCGCATTTTGCGCCGCTTCGTTCTGCCGCTCCCGGGTGGCCGCCTGTCCGGCAGGGTCAACACTTTAAAACTGTCGGTGAAACTCTGTAAGACTTTGAATCAAAAGCTTTTGATTGTACCACATCGGGACCCGCCTTCCCTTGGGGAACGCCTGCCGGACAGCGGTCGTTTGCCTTTTCATCAACACATCATCCGTCTGTGTACCCATTCTTCAGATGGGGGAGCAGGCTGGAATTTCCAGTGTCCGGCGACCCGCGATTTCAGGTCAGGAGATCACGCTCGCCTTCGGCGCGCAGGTGCTCGAGCGTCGCCGCAATTTCGCGATAGCGGTTGCGCGAGGCTTCGTCAGGCAGGCCGGCAGCCACCAGCCGGTCTTGCTCTGCACGCAGGATTTTCATTGTAGTTCGTCGTACCGCACCGGCAAGTTCGCGTCGCGCCAGCTCCGGCTCGGAGGGCGTCTCGGCGGCGACTTCGGCAATCAGCTTGCCGAGCTCACCACCCTGGTCGCGCAACTGCTCGGCGAGCGCCGCAAAGCCGGCGTTGCCCGACACACTGCGGGCCGCCTGCACGACCGCACGCAGCATGTCGCCACGATCGGGCGCACTCTCGCCGATGGCCTGCAGCGCCTCCTCGTCGAGGTCGGCCGCGAATTCCGGATGGGCCAGCACGATACGCAATACCTTGCGCTCCAGCTCAACCGGCGCGCGGCGACGCAGCGCCGGTGGCGCGGCCCTGGCCGCACGGCCGCCCGCAGCCGGCTTGGCCAGCTCGAACAGCGACTCGAGCTCCTGCACGCTGCTGTCGGTGATCTGCGCCAGTTGCCGCAGCACCTGCAGCCGCAGCGCCGACGGCGGCATCGCCTGCAGCATCGGCCGGGCGTCGAACTGCGCGCGCGCGCGGCCCTCGGCCGTCATCAGGTCCTTGTCTTCGGTGACTTGCCCGATCAGGAACTGCGACAGCGGCGTCGCCTCATGCACCATATGCTCGAAGGCCTCGTGGCCGTGTTCGCGGATGTAGCTGTCGGGATCGTGCTCGGTCGGCAGGAAAAGGAATCGCAGCGTGCGGTTGTCCGTCGCGTGCGGCAGGCAGGCTTCCAGCGCACGCCGTGCGGCGCGCCGGCCGGCAGCATCGCCGTCGAAGCTGAAGATCACCTGGTCGGTCTGCCGCAGCAGCTTCTGAACATGCACGGGTGTGCAGGCGGTGCCCAGCGTGGCGACCGCCTGGCCGAAGTCGAACTGCGCGAGCGCGACCACGTCCATGTAGCCCTCGGTCACCAGCACATAGCCATTGTCGCGAATCGCCTGCCGCGCCTCGAACAGGCCGTAGAGTTCGCTGCCCTTCTGGAACAGCGGCGTCTCCGGCGAGTTCAGGTATTTCGGTTCGCCCGCGCCGAGCACACGGCCGCCGAAACCGATCACCTGCCCCTTGGTATTGCGGATGGGGAACATGATGCGGTCGCGGAAGCGGTCGTAGCGCTTGCGCGTGGCGCCCTGCTCATCGCCCTTGTCGATCACGAGGCCGGCCTCGACCAGTGCCTCGTCGTCATAGTTGGGAAACACGCTGCGCAGCGCATCCCAGCTGTCGGGCGCATAGCCGATCGCATATTTCGCGGCGACTTCGCCGGTCAGTCCGCGCCCTTTCAGGTAGTCGATCGCATGCCGCGCGCCGCGCAATTGCTGACGATAGAAATTCGTCGCCTGCGTCATCGCCTCCGACAGCGCGAGGCTCTTTGCCTGCACTTCGGCACGCTGCGCCGGCGGCAGCCGGTCTTCCTGCTCCGGCACGGTCATGCCGACGTTCTGCGCGAGATCCTTCACGGCCTCGATGAAGCCCATGCCGGAGAATTCCATCAGGAAGCCGATGGCCGTGCCATGTGCGCCGCAGCCGAAGCAGTGATAGAACTGCTTGGTCGGACTGACCGTGAAGCTCGGGGACTTCTCGTTATGGAAGGGGCACAGCCCCATGAAGTTGGCGCCGCCCTTCTTCAGCTGGACGTAGCGGCCGACCACGTCGACGATGTCGACGCGGTTCAGCAAGTCCTGGATGAAGTTCTGCGGAATCAAGGCGCATTACGGGCGGGGGCGGCGCCCCGGCCGGTTTATTTGGTGAGCGCAGCCTTCACATGCGCTGACACGGCGGTCATGTCCGCCCGGCCAGCCAGCTTGCCCTTCAGCACGCCCATCACCTTGCCCATGTCCTGCGGACCGGCAGCGCCAACCTGCGCGACGGCAGCCTGCACTTCGGCCTGCACTTCGGCATCCGACATCTGCGCCGGCATGTAAGCCGACAGCACGGCCATCTCGGCCTTCTCGATATCGGCCAGGTCCTGACGGCCGCCGGCTTCGAACTGGGTAATCGAATCCTTGCGCTGCTTGATCATTTTCTCGATCACGGACAGCACCTGGTCATCGCTGAGCTCGATGCGCTCGTCAACTTCGCGCTGCTTGATGGCGGCGGTCAGCAGGCGGATGGTGGCCAGCTTTTCGCTTTCCTTGGCACGCATGGCGGCCTTCATGTCTTCCGTGATTTTTTCTTTGAGGCTCATCGCTTCTCCAGAATCAAGCCAATACGA
>CAYZXP010000256.1:0-2678 GCA_964482415.1 uncultured Bifidobacterium sp.
CGGAGCAATTCCAAATAGGCACGCGTTGATGTTGCTCGCGGAGCGTGCGGGTAGGAAGCTTGAGCGCCGGAGTAATTCGGCGCCTAGACGAATGACTGTCACGCCGGCTGCAAGGCCGGCGCTACAGAATCCGGCCTATCGGCCCGCTTCACACTGTCTTCTCCATCTTTGCCCGCCGGATTTTTCCTGTCGCCGGCCCGGGCAATGACTTTCGGCGGCGCGCCCCGCGCTTCTTCGCCGAGTGCGCGTTTCGCCTATCACGCCTTTTTCAATTCTTTTTCGGTGGCGCGTAGGGTGACACCGTGTCGAAAATGCGCTTCGCATCGTCGGGATGCGCATGGCGCACTATCGCGGCGGCCAGTGTCTGAGTGATGTCCAGCGGCAGCTCGGGGCGCGCATCCGGTTTGCCGGCCTGCCGGCCAAGCATCGCTGCCATGCCCCGGGCGGCTACGGGGCGCTGTTGATGGTTGGCGCGGTTGGTTGCTGCGGCCTGCGCGATGTCGCTTTCGAGCTGCGTCAGCTTGCCGAGTTCGGTTGTTTCCGCCAGGCCGGCCGTCGATATCCTGCAATGGATGAGCTGGCTGGAGCTTTTTACGAAGGCGAGGATGGCCGTCATGTGGGTCGCCGCTCCGGCATCGGTCCAGCGTCCCCGGGCTTCCACTTCCCGGATGCGGGGGTGTTTGCGCAGGAAGGCGAGCAGCGCATCGAGATGGAAAAATGCATCGTCAATTTCCACGCGCTCCAGTGACGTGCATTGGCCGAGCGCATCGAAGAGAGTGGCCACGCCGGCTGTGCGTCGACCTTTCCCCGGTTCTCCATCGTCTTCGCTTGTCGCGTCGTCATCGTCGGCGGAGCGGAAGGCGTTGAGACTGAACCTGATGCAGGTGAGCCGTGCGGCACTTGCCATGGTCTCCGACAGCGCAGCCAGCATGCCTTCCTCGTCGGTGATGATGCCGAGATCGAGTTCGCATAGTGCGGGGTGGATTCGCAAGACCTCGGTCAGTGCCCCGATGATCTCCGCCGACTGAACATCCGGCAGGCCAAGTGCCTTGAGCGATTGGTTGGCAAGCAGTCCGGTCAACAGCATCTTTATCGCGGACTGCTTCTCGGGCGAGTTGGCATGTCCAAGCTTCAGGATTTCCAGCGTGCGGTTGCCCGGCAAGACCTTGCCAAGCGCCAGCAAGTCGTCCGCTGTCATGGTGGAATAAGCGAGATCCAGTCGCCTGAGGCTGTCGTTGGCGACGAGGGCCTGGGCCAGCAGGGATCCTGCGCCGCCCATGGCACCGCCGCGGGCATTCAGTTCCTCCAGCGTGTGATTGTCCTTCAGGGCTGCCCAGATCGCCAGCCAGTCCCCGATGGTCAGCAACGTGCAGTCGGAAATGTCGAGCTGCTTGAGGGATCGGTTGTTGATGAGGATGTTGGCCAGTGCCGCTCCGGTGCCACGCTTGCAGGCTCCGCTGGCATGCATGCTCTGCAGGGTGTTGTTGCTGCTTAAGCCCTCGGCAATGGCAAACCAGTCCTCGACGCTCATCAGCGGACGGTTAAGCCACAAGTTGTCATCGGAGATATCCAGCCGCTTCAGGCTTCGATTGCTGATGAAGAACGATTGCAGCTGCAATCCGACGCCCTCCAGCGTACAGCCGCTGACGTTCAGTTCTTCCAGTGTCGAGTGGTTCTCCAGCGCGTCGAGGATGGCACGCCAGTCTGCGGCATCCAGCGCTTCGCAACAGGAAATATCGAGCGCTCTCAGGAACACGCTGGCTCTGAGGAGCGTGGCCAGCGCCGCTCCGGAGTCGTTCGGGAGACTGCTCGCGGCGCGTACGCTGGGCGGCATGCTGCCGGGCTGCAGGGTGTTGCTGAGGGTCCGCCAGTCATCGGCAGTCAGCTTGCAGTTCGAGATGTCGAGGAACTGCAGATGACAGCCCGCGGTGATGAGCCGGGCCAGTGCAGCGCCGGAGCCCGCGCTGCAACTGCCCCGCAGGTGCAGCCTGCGCACGGACTCGTTGCCGGACAGGGCCTTGCCGAGCATGTCGAGCAAGCCCGGGCACGCCACTTCGGTCAGCGCAAGGGCGTTCGTGTGCCGATTGCCTGCCATGGCCTCGACCAGTGCATTGAGCTCATCGTCGGAGGGCGGGGCAATGCTTATTTTCCGGAGAATGAAGAGCGCGCTCTGGCAGGATCCGTCCAGCAGGAGCTTGAAGGCGTCCCTGAAAGGGAGTCGGCCATTGCGCTTTTCCGCAGATCGAGGTGCCGCATCCGTGCCCGGCACGCCGAAGACGGGTTCGGTGTGCAGCGGCAGCCGGATTGGCGCCCCGACGGCCATCTGCTGCGCAAACATCGACTCGGCCAGCATCGTGGCGCTCGGCATGATGAGCGCCGATATGGGCAGCGGGCCCGGCAAGGGCACTTGCGGCACCGTTTCCATCTGGGTCTGCACGAGCATCTGCGTTCGCTTCAGGATCTGTTGCAGCGCACGGGCGTCGAGCAGGCCATTGCCCGTCATCGGCGGGAGCATCCAGAGCGGGATGAACCAGTTCGAGAACACGCCACCGTCTGTTGCCCCCACGAACATCGAAGGCATCAGGGGGAGCGGGCTTGCCGGCAGTGCCTCTGCCAGCGGTGCGGTGGCGGTGCTTGCTTCGGGCTGCAGAGGCGTTTGCGGCGAGCCGTTGCCCGGG
>CAYZXP010000257.1:0-2671 GCA_964482415.1 uncultured Bifidobacterium sp.
CCTTGCCCGGTGCGCAGGATGCGCCTTCGGCAGCATAGCCGGACGGGCAATCGCCATCCTTCGGGATGGGCGATGGCGGCGGCAGCTGCGCCCGTGCAGCGGCCGTGACAAAAAGTGCGGCGAAGAGGAAATACCGTGCAAGCATTGAATGACTCCTGAGAATGAATACCGTGCGCGCCAGCTGGCCAAAGCCGTTCGGCAGCAGGCGCCGGCTCATTGCCACAGCGCCATTTGCCGCTATTTTGCCGACAATCCGGATCGCCTGCTTGCGCCCGGATTGCCCGTCGCCGCGAAACCGGCGCCATTCATTGACCCGAAAAGCATGCGCGGGAAACGATTCATTCCCTACCGGAAGTTAATCTCTGGAATAATCAGTTACTGAGTCCGATAAAATTCGGTGGAATATTCACCACGCCAGAAACCCGGCGCGTGCATGATTATCGGAATACGCCCGAAGCTTGATTTGGCATACGATTGAAAATTATCGGCAGCACGAAAAGCGCCGGCTAACGGCCAGCTGAACAACTTAATCCTTGATGAGTGCCCGCCCCAGCCGGCCGGCCGCATGCAGTTCCGCAGCCCACAGCGGCATGCGGCCGCGGCCGGTCCAGGTCTGCTCCTTGTCCTTCGGGTTGCGGTATTTCGGTGCTATTTTCCGGCCCGCCAGCTTGCTGGCTCCGGGCTTGCGGCCGCGCCGGTTTGCGGCACCTGCAGCTCCTTTGCCGGCCACCTGATGCTGCGCAATGCCGTGCGCAAGAGCCACCGCCTTTTCGATAACGGCAATGATTTTCGCGAGGCTTTTCCTTGCCTCTTTGTCGAAAATCATCGCCTGCAGTTTATCGATTTCGGACTTCTGCTTCTGCAATTTGGTGAACTGGTCTTGCAAAGACAATCTGGCCATTTTGTCCGCCCGATATTTTATGGTTTGACGATTTTAACAAATGACCATCGGATTTTGGGGCAAATAACCCGGTTATTAAAAATGAATTAAGCCCCGCAATTTGAAGTTATTTTTCCACCGCTGCGACACTGCCGGAAAAACCGGCCGCAGCCATATCAAACCGATGAAAGGACACAGGCCCGCAAACCGGAGCATCCGGCGTGCGGGCCTGCTGTTCAGGCTGGTGTGTCAGGCGATCGTGACATCGGTCGCCAGGTTGACCGTACCCCCCTGGATGCCGACCACCTCGACGGCCACGCCGGGGTTCTCGGTGCCGTCGGCGTCATAGTAAAGATGGCCGACGCCGTTACCGTCCTTCGAGAAGCTCAGGTTGCCGGTGCCGGTCGGTGCCCCGTAGACGCCGCTGTCGATGACGATCGTGTCGAGCCCGCTCTGGAAGCCGTGGATGGTATCCACCGCATCGTCGCTGTCGATCATGAAGGTATCGCGACCGCCGCCGCCATACAGGTCGTCACTGCCAAGCCCGCCGTCAAGCACGTCGCTGCCGCCGAGGCCGCGCAGCACGTCGTCGCCGATGCCGCCGTTCAGGCTGTCATTGCCGCCGCTGCCGATCAGCTGGTCATTGCCGTCGTCGCCAAACAGCAGATCGTTGCCGCCATCGCCACTGAGCTTGTCGTCGCCGAGGCCGCCGTTCAGGCTGTCGTTGCCGCCGCTGCCCTTGAGCAGGTCATTACCGTCCTCGCCGTCGAGCTCGTCATTGCCGCCACCGCCGAACAGCGTATCGGCGCCGAGGCCACCCCAAATCGTATCTCTTCCATTGGCGCCTGAAAGCCAGTCATCGCCGTCGTCGCCATACAGGGAATCATTGCCGTTGCCGGCGTTCATCCGGTCGGCATCCAGCGTTCCGATCAGATCATCATTGTTTCGGGTTCCGCTTTTTTTCATTGCAATCTCCTAAGTCGATCGTGTTGCCCGGGCACAGACCACCTTAGCAGCACACAATTTGCGTTATCAAGAGGAAATCCGTCGATAACTGCGCCAATCTTCCGCGAATTGATTTTTCTCAATTTTCAAAATGTAACAAGCGGGCGGCGCCAGCCACGCTTCCCGGCGCCATGCCCGATTCGCCCGCTCGTTCCGCTGGCACAGCGAGCGACGAAGGCAAAACCGCCCCCTTGATATAATCGCTGTTCCCTTGCGCAGGATGGCTTCCGCCGTCGCCTGCCCGCATATGCGGACCGTCGCCGGTCCTCCGCCCCATCCCGATGACCAAGAAACTTTTCATCAAGACCTTCGGCTGCCAGATGAACGAGTACGACTCGGACAAAATGGCGGACGTGCTCAACATCGCCGAGGAAGTCGTCCGCACGGACACGCCCGAGGACGCCGACATCATCCTGTTCAATACCTGCTCGGTGCGCGAGAAGGCGCAGGAGAAGGTGTTTTCCGACCTCGGTCGCGTACGCGACCTGAAGAAGAAAAACCCGCAGCTGGTGATCGGCGTCGGCGGTTGCGTGGCATCGCAGGAGGGCAAGGCCATCGTGCATCGCGCGCCTTTCGTTGACGTGGTGTTCGGCCCGCAGACGCTGCACCGGCTGCCGGACCTGCTGGAAAAGCGCCGCGCCACCGGCCGGCCGCAGGTCGACATCAGCTTCCCCGAGATCGAGAAATTCGACCACCTGCCGCCGGCACGCGTCGAGGGCGCCAGCGCGTTCGTGTCGATCATGGAAGGCTGCAGCAAGTACTGCAGCTATTGCGTGGTGCCGTATA
>CAYZXP010000258.1:0-2650 GCA_964482415.1 uncultured Bifidobacterium sp.
ACAGCACGCCCTTGCCTTCCATCACCGGCTTCGCGGCCAGCGGGCCGATGTTGCCCAGACCGAGCACGGCCGTGCCGTTGGTGATGACGGCAACGAGGTTGCCGCGCGCGGTGTAGCGGAACGCATTGGTCGGCTCGGCCGCGATTTCCTCGCAGGCCGCGGCCACGCCCGGCGAATACGCCAGCGCCAGGTCGCGCTGGTTGGTCAGCTGCTTGGTCGGCGTGACGGCAATTTTGCCGGGAGTGGGAAACTCATGATATTCGAGCGCCGCCTGACGGAATTGCTGGCGCACCTGATCTTGTTCGCGGATGTTGTCTGAATCCATGCTGGGTCAGCTTTCTAGATGCTCGCTGGCGAGAGAGGCCACAGATTCTAGCAGACCGGGTAGGCGACGAACGGTCGCATCCTGTGCGATCCAGTCAATAGTGTCTTTACCAAAAAGCGGCTTGTGCGCGCTTCGGTACAATCGCCGCCATGCTTTCCGAATTCGACCTGATTGCGCGCTATTTCACGCGCCCGCCGCGCGCAGGCGGCCCGGTGCGACTCGGCGTCGGCGACGATTGCGCGTTGCTGGCGCCGCCGCCGGGTGAATCGCTCGCGATCTCGACCGACATGCTGGTCGAGGGCCGCCACTTCTTTGCCGGCGCCGATCCCTTCTCTCTCGGGCACAAGGCGCTGGCGGTGAACCTGTCGGACCTGGCCGCGATGGGCGCGCGCCCGCTGGGCTTCACGCTGGCGTTCTCGCTGCCTTCGGCCGACGCCGGCTGGCTAGCGCCGTTTTCAGACGGCCTGCTGGCGCTGGCCGATGCACATGGCATCGAACTGATCGGCGGCGACACCACGCGCGGCCCGCTGAACCTGTGCATCACGGTGTTTGGCAGCGTTCCCGACGGGCAGGCGCTGCGGCGCGACGGCGCCGCAGCCGGTGACGAGGTCTGGGTGTCGGGCACGCTCGGCGACGCCCGGCTTGCCCTGGAGGCGCTGCAGGGCCGGCTGGAACTGCAACCCGCGCAACTCGCCGCAGCGCAGGTGCGGCTCGACCGGCCAGAGCCGCGTGTCGCGCTCGGCCATGCGCTGCGCGGCGTAGCTACCGCAGCGATCGACGTCTCCGACGGGCTGCTCGGCGACCTCGGCCATATCCTCACGCGTTCAGGCGTGGGCGCCGTGATCAATGCGGACGCATTGCCTTACGGCGCAGCGCTCGCGCATGAAGCGCCCGACCGTCGCCGCGAATTCGCGCTGAACGGGGGCGACGACTACGAACTCTGCTTTGCCGCGCCTGCGGCGCGCCGGCAGGCGGTGCTCGATGCCGCACGGCATGCCGGCGTGCCCGTCACCCGCGTCGGATGTCTGACGCGTGAAGCGGGCCTGCGCGTGACCGACGGCGCCGGCATTGCGCTCGCCGTGCACTCCCGATCTTTTGACCATTTCGCGAACCCATGACCGATCCCGCCAGCGAGCTTCCCGTCTACCGCCCTCCGATTCGTCCGACGCCGGCCTTCATGCTCGCGCACCCCGCCCACCTGCTCGCGCTCGGCTTCGGCAGCGGGCTTTCGCGTGTGGTGCCGGGGACGATGGGCACGCTGTTCGGCTGGCTCTGTTTCCGCGTGCTGTCGGCACGCTGGCCCGAAGTGTTCACAGCACAGGCGTGGGCCGTTCTGATCGCCGCCGGTTTCGTCGTCGGCGTGTATGCGTGCGAACGCACCGGCCGCGCGCTTGGCGTGCCGGACCACGGCGCGATGGTCTGGGACGAGATCATCGCGATCTGGCTGGTGCTGCTGATGGTGCGACCGACAAGCCTTGCCGGCGAAGCGGTCGCGGTGCTGTTGTTCCGCGTGCTCGACATGACCAAGCCGCCGCCGATCCGGCAGTTCGAGCGGCGCTACAAGGGCGGCTTCGGCGTGATGGCGGACGACATCGTCGCTGCATTTTTTACGTTATTGCTACTTGCGCTCTGGCGCTTCCTGTGAAAACCTGAAGGCTCACAGAAGAACAGACCAGGAGGCTTCCATGGAGACAACTGCCGAACTCGAACTGCGCGAACTCGCCGAGCAGGTCGGCGAGTTGCTGAAGCAGAAGCGCTGGCTGCTGGCGACTGCAGAATCCGTGACGGGCGGCGGCATTTCGCAGGCGATCACGGACATTCCCGGCTCGTCCGAATGGTTCGACTGCGGCTTCGTTACCTACTCGAATTCGTCGAAGACGGAATTCCTCGACGTGCCGGACGCGCTGATCGCGCAGTTCGGCGCCGTCAGCGAGGAAGTCGCGGGCGCGATGGCAAAGGGAGCGCTGGACAATACCGATGCGCATGTGACGCTGTCGACCACCGGCATCGCCGGCCCGACCGGCGCGGTGCCGGGCAAGCCGGTAGGCACGGTGTGCTTCGGCTGGGCGCAGGGCACGGCGGTGTGCACCGAACGCCTGGTGTTTTCCGGGGACCGGCAGGCGGTCCGCCTGCAGACGGCCGAGCATGCGCTGCGGGGGTTGCTGAAGTTTATCCAGCTGCGATAAGGGGACAGGGACGCCGGGCCCCGGCACAGGCCGGAATCCGGCGGTTCAGGCTCAGGTCGATGCCTGCCGCTTCCTGAATGCGTTGATCGCATCCCGCGTTTCGCGCGCGACCCGCGCTGCCGCGTCCGCGTAGCCTTCG
>CAYZXP010000259.1:0-2648 GCA_964482415.1 uncultured Bifidobacterium sp.
ACAGGAGAGGCTGACCTTTGCGCGCGTCGGCATCACCGATCCGCTGTCGCTCGACGACTACCTCGCGCACGAGGGCTACGCCGGCCTGCAGAAGGCGCTGCAGATGACGCCCGAGCAGATCGTGCAGCAGGTGACCGATTCCGGCCTGCGCGGACGCGGCGGCGCTGCCTTCCCGACCGGGATCAAGTGGAACACCGTGCGCACAGCCGTCGCGGCGCAAAAGTACATCGTCTGCAATGCGGATGAGGGCGACTCCGGCACCTTCTCTGACCGGATGGTGATGGAAGATGACCCGTTCATGCTGATCGAAGGCATGACCATCGCCGGCCTCGGCGTCGGCGCGACCCGCGGCTACATCTACGTGCGCTCCGAGTATCCGCACGCGATCACGGTGCTGAACGACGCCATCGCGGTCGCGCGCACCCACGGCTACCTCGGCAACGACATCCGCGGCTCGGGCCAGGCTTTCGATCTGGAAGTGCGCGTCGGCGCCGGCTCCTATGTGTGCGGCGAGGAGACGGCACTGCTTGAGAGCATCGAAGGGCGGCGCGGCATCGTGCGCGCGAAGCCGCCGCTGCCGGCCATCTCCGGGCTGTTCGGCAAGCCGACCGTGATCAACAACGTGATCTCGCTGGCGACCGTGCCGGTGATCTTCGCGCGCGGCGCCGACTACTACAAGCATTTCGGCATGGGCCGGTCGCGCGGCACGCTGCCGATACAGCTTGCCGGCAACGTCCGTTTCGGCGGGCTGGTCGAAAAGGCCTTCGGCGTCACGCTGCGCGAGATGCTGGTCGATTTCGGTGGCGGTACGCGCTCGGGCCGGCCGATCCGTGCGGTGCAGGTCGGCGGCCCGCTCGGCGCCTACCTGCCCGAGTCCCAGTTCGACACGCCGCTCGACTATGAAGCCTTCCTGCAGATCGGCGGCACGCTCGGTCATGGCGGCATCGTGGTGTTCGACGACAGCGTGGACATGCTGAAGCAGGCGCGCTACGCGATGGAATTCTGCGCGATCGAATCCTGCGGCAAGTGCACGCCGTGCCGCATCGGCTCGACGCGCGGCCGCGAGGCGCTCGACAAGGTGATCGCCGGCGAGGACCGCGAACAGCAGATCCATCTGGTGCGCGACCTGTGCGACCTGATGATGAACGGCTCGCTGTGCGCCATGGGCGGCATGACGCCGTTCCCGGTGCTGTCCGCGCTGAACCATTTTCCCCAGGATTTCGGTGTCGCCGCCGACAAGGCCAAGGAGCTTGCATGAACGCCATCGATGACAAGGATTTCGGTACGCCCGCGAGGGAGTCCGCCACGCTGGTCACGCTCGAGATTGACGGCGTGGCTGTCACCGTACCCGCGGGTACCTCGGTCATGCGCGCCAGCGCCGAGGCCGGCATCAACGTGCCGAAGCTGTGCGCGACCGATTCGCTCGAAGCCTTCGGCTCCTGCCGCGTCTGCCTGGTCGAGATCGAAGGGCGCAAGGGCTATCCGGCCTCGTGCACCACGCCGGTCGAACCGGGCATGAAGGTGCGCACGCAGACGCCGAAGCTGGCGGACATCCGCCGTGGCATGGTGGAGCTGTACATCTCCGACCATCCGCTGGATTGCCTGACCTGTCCCACCAACGGCAACTGCGAGCTGCAGGACGTGGCCGGTCTGGTCGGCCTGCGCGAGGTGCGCTACAAGAAAGGCGAGAACCATCTCGAGCTGAAGAAGGACGAGTCGAACCCGTACTTCACCTACGACCCGTCGAAATGCATCGTCTGCAACCGCTGCGTGCGCGCCTGCGAAGAGACGCAGGGCACGTTCGCGCTGACCATCGACGGCCGCGGTTTCGACTCGCGCGTCGCCGCCGGGCAGAACGAAGCTTTCATGGAATCCGAGTGCGTGTCCTGCGGCGCCTGCGTGCAGGCCTGCCCGACGGCGACACTGACCGAGAAGAGCGTGATCCGCATCGGCGTGGCCGAGCACAGCGTGGTCACCACCTGCGCGTACTGCGGTGTCGGCTGCGGCTTCAAGGCCGAGATGAAGGGCAGTGAAGTCGTGCGCATGGTGCCGTGGAAAGACGGCAGCGCCAACCACGGGCATTCGTGCGTGAAGGGCCGCTTCGCGTGGGGCTATGCGACGCACAAGGACCGCATTACCAAGCCGATGATCCGCAAGCAGATCAGCGACCCGTGGCAGGAAGTGTCGTGGGACGAGGCGATCGCCTATGCGGCCGGCGAGTTCCGCCGCATCCAGCAGAAATTCGGTCGCGATTCCATCGGAGGCATCACGTCGTCGCGCTGCACGAACGAAGAAACCTATCTGGTGCAGAAGCTGGTGCGCGCCGCCTTCGGCAACAACAACGTCGATACCTGCGCGCGCGTCTGCCATTCGCCGACCGGCTACGGGCTGAAGCAGACCCTCGGCGAGTCGGCCGGCACGCAGACCTTTGATTCGGTGATGCAGGCTGACGTGATCATGATCATCGGCGCCAATCCCGCCGCCGCGCATCCGGTGTTCGCGTCGCAGATGAAGCGCCGGCTGCGGCAGGGCGCGAAGCTGATCGTGGTCGACCCGCGCACCACCGAGATGGTGCAGGGCGCGCATTACCGCGCCGACTATCACCTGAAACTGAAACCGGGCACCAACGTGGCCGTCATCGATGCGCT
>CAYZXP010000260.1:0-2643 GCA_964482415.1 uncultured Bifidobacterium sp.
CCGGCGTGAAGGACATCCGCGAGGCGGTCGACCGTGCCCAGCTGCTGCAGGCCACGTCCGGCCGTCGCACCATTCTGTTTGTCGACGAGGTACACCGCTTCAACAAGAGCCAGCAGGATGCCTTCCTGCCGCACGTCGAGAGCGGCCTGTTCACCTTCATCGGCGCGACCACCGAGAATCCGTCGTTCGAAGTCAACAGCGCGTTGCTGTCGCGCGCGGCAGTGTATGTGCTGAAGTCGTTGTCCGAAGACGATCTGTCGCAATTGGTCGACCGCGCGCTGGCACTGGACGACGCATTCACCATCGATCCCGAAGCGAAGGCCATGCTGGTCGCCAGCGCCGACGGCGACGGCCGCAAGCTGCTCAACAACACCGAGATCGTGCTGCGCGCGGCGCGGCAGAAGAAGCAGCCCGCAATCGACACCGAGCTGCTGAAGCAAACCCTGGGCGACGCGCTGCGCCGCTTCGACAAGGGCGGTGACGCGTTCTACGACCAGATCTCGGCGCTGCACAAATCGGTGCGCGGCTCCAACCCCGACGGCGCGTTGTACTGGCTGGTGCGCATGCTCGACGGCGGCGCCGACCCGCGTTACCTGTCGCGCCGGCTGATCCGCATGGCCGCCGAAGACATCGGCCTGGCCGACCCGCGCGCGCTCAGGCTCACGCTCGACGCAGCCGAAACCTATGAGCGCCTGGGTTCACCCGAGGGTGAGCTCGCACTGGCCGAGGCAACCGTCTACCTCGCCTGCGCGGCGAAGTCCAATGCGGTCTACAACGCGTACAACCAGGTGCGCGCGTTCATCGCGAAGGACAAGAGCCGCCCGGTGCCCGAGCACCTGCGCAACGCGCCGACCAAGCTGATGAAGCAGCTGGGCTACGGCAAGCTCTATCGCTACGCGCATGACGAACCGGAAGCGTATGCGGCAGGCGAGACCTACCTGCCCGAAGGGCTGGGCGAACCCGGCTGGTACCAGCCGACGCCGCGCGGGCTGGAAGGGAAAATTGCGGACAAGCTTGCCTACCTGCGCAGGCTGGATGAAGAGGCGCGCCAGAAAGCGAAATAGCCGGGCCTTCTTCTCGCACAAGGCACAAGGCATAAGGCACAAGACACAAGGTGCAAGGCGGAGTGGCAGCTTGATGCCCGGGGCTTGCGTCACTGTCAGCTGAAGCGCGAAAGCCCGATGGCCTTCACCCGGCTGGCCAACCTGCATGAACCGGGCACTGCCTGAAGGGCTCGACGCCCACCTGCGCAATTCAATCAAAGCTTTCGATTGCCGGACACGCGTTCGCACCGTCGGAACCGCACCGGGGTAACGCGCACTCAGCGCGTTCGAAGGATTTGCCGGCCGCGCCCATGCATCGCATCGCGGCGCGGGCGGCAAGTTCGTGACCCGCCCACTCTGTCCGGAAGTGTTCCATGAAAGCGCAAACCACCAAGCAGCCGCTCGTTCCCTTATCCCTGTTCAGCGCGACCGAATCGCTCGCCGCAGCCGGGGCGCAAGCCACCGAGCCGGAGCAGGCAGACACAGCGCCAATGGCAGTCGACACGGGAGCGGGCTGTCGCACGCCATCCATGAGCAACCGGTTCGGTGCGCAAGGGCAGTCATCTTCCGGCGATCTGGACGATGAATTCCTGATCCTCATGTCGCTGGACGGCGAGATGATGACCGAGGCGCCTGTCGATCCGCTTTGCGATGCCATGCGCGGGCACGAAGCCGGGCAGCATCGACCCGGGCTGAACTGGCCGCCACTGGCCTCCGGGTATCCCGTCCTCGTCGTGCCTGCCGAAAGGCTGGAAGCGATATGGAGCGCAAAGAATAATGGCCTGCTCATGCCGGCACAGCACGGGCTTTCCGGACAAGGCCTCGATGCGCCGCTGCGGGTGCATTGCATCGCGAGCCCGATCATTCCGGAACCCTCCGTCACGCCTGCGCCGACCATTCCGCCAACCGAGCCAGTCATCCGGAACGTCGTCTCAGCGGCGCGGGTATTCGATGATTACGATTTCGCGCCGGTCACAGGCGAAGAAAACCATGTCGGCGCGTCGGTCAGCAGCAACTTCGCCGCGCAGCTGCTCATCTGCCGGAATGCGCTGGCTGCATCAGGCAGTTTCGTCATGCAAGACCTGATCGATCTGCTGGTCGAGAACGGTGGCGTCAGGCGGTCACATTTTCTAGGCGGCGAGGAGGCGAGAATCGACATTACCCGCCAGCTCATGGAGCTGCTCGGCGACATGGTCGCCATGCACGGCACGCCGCAAGCCCGCTTCGACCAGGCAAGCCTCGCTGGTTTCGGCCTGAGCGTGCTTCAGTGGTGCGCCCGTTCCTCATATGCGCTAAGTCGCCTCGCACCAGGGCAGTGCTATTCCGCCGGTATGCCGAACCTGGTTGACGAGAACGTCATCAACATCATCGTGCTGCAGACCATCTGCGGCTCCGAAAAAATGCGGAATTTCATGCTCGGCATCTTCAGCGAAATGGAAACCGAGCATCGGGAGCTCTTCAAGCTGTCCACGAAAATCAAGATCCTCAGGCAATGGGCTGCCGGTGAGATCGTCCTGAGCGCGGCAGAATTGCGGGCGCTCTGCGTGCTGAAGCTCGGCTGCAACGTCAGCGCCGACAGGCTGCTTTTCCTAATCAGGCG
>CAYZXP010000261.1:0-2635 GCA_964482415.1 uncultured Bifidobacterium sp.
GCTTCCAGCAGCACCGCAATGTTGCGGCCGGCCTCGACCGGGATCACCACCTTGCGGATCGGCAGGCCGAGCACGTCCTGCGTGTGCTGGTTCAGCGGCAGCCGCTCGTAGTTTTCCTCGAGGGTCTTGCGGCGGACGAGATGCACGATCAGCTTCAGCCGCATCTTGCGGCGTACCGCGGTCTCGCCGAAGATGGTCTTGATGTCGAGCAGGCCAAGGCCGCGCACTTCGAGCAGGTTTTGCAGCAGCGGCGGGCAGCGCCCCTCGATCATGTTCGGCGCGATGCGCGCGAATTCGACTGCATCGTCGGCCACCAGCCCGTGGTTGCGCGAGATCAGTTCCAGCCCAAGCTCGCTTTTGCCGAGCCCCGATTCGCCGGTGATCAGCACGCCCACGCCCAGCACGTCCATGAACACGCCATGCATCGTCACGCGGCTGGCGAGCTTCTTTGACAGGTAAACGCGCAGGAAGTCGATCACCTGCGCCGCCGGCAGCGGCGTGCAGAGCAGCGGGATGTTGTGCTCGTTGCAGACCTGCACGATGTACGGATGCGGCTCCAGCGACTGCGCGATGATGAAGGCCGGCGGTGAGCCGGCGACCAGTTCGCGCGTCTGGAACAGGCGGCTGTTTTCGGAGATGCGCAGGAAGTAGTCGCGTTCCTGCTGGCCGAACACCTGGATGCGACCCGGGTGGATCAGGTTCAGGTGGCCGACCTGGTCAGCGGCCGACGCGGCGTCGCCGTAAATGACCCGGTCGCTGCCCGCCTGTCCGCCCAGCCAGCCCAGCCGCAATGACTCATGGTTGTCTTCGTACAGCTGCTGGATCGACAGGGGGATATTGGACGGCATGGTCTCAGGCCGGGCTGCGTTCGGTCGGTTGCCAGTTCACCAGCCGCTGGTGCAGCGTGGCCGGATCCGGATCCTCGGCCATCGCGGTCCGGAAGGTCTTGTCGGAAAACATTTCGGCGATCTCGGACAGGATTTCCAGATGCTGCTGGGTCACGTTGTCCGGGATCAGCAGGAAAATCAGCAGCTTGACCGGCTCGCCGTCGGGCGATTCGAACGGGATCGCTTCGGCCAGCCGCACGAAGGCCGCCAGCGGCGCCTTCAGTCCGCGGATACGGCCGTGCGGCACGGCCACGCCGTGGCCGAGGCCGGTCGAGCCGAGGCGTTCGCGGGCGAACAGGTTGTCCGACACGGTCGAGCGCGCGATGCCGCAGTTGTTCTCGAAGATCAGGCCAGCCTGCTCGAAAGCGCGCTTCTTGCTGGAACACTCCAGGTCAAGCACAACATTCTTTGCCGGCAGGATTTGGCTGAATTGGGTCATGATGCATTGCACAAAAATGGCGTTTGCCGGGAATTATAGGAGCTTTCCCAACCCGGCGTGAAAAATGTCAGCCGCGGGTTGGCCCCGCTTTCCCTTGGATCCGGCGGACGCCAAATCGCTCATCCGCACCGGCCGGCAGGGGGATTGGCCGACTATTGACGTGCGTTGCGTTCGTTTGACGGCATTTTCGATAACGAGAAGTTGCTGCGCCAGGGATTGATGTCGATGCCGCCCCGGCGCGTGTAGCGCGCGGTCACCAGCAGCTTGGCCGGCCGGCACTCGCGCAGGATATCCATGAAAATCCGCTCGACGCATTGTTCGTGGAATTCCTGATGGGTCCGGAAACCGATCAGGTAGCGCAGCAGGCCTTCCTGATCGATCGGGTGGCCGACATAGCGGACTTGCACGCTGGCCCAGTCCGGTTGGTTGGTGACGAGGCAGTTCGACTTCAGCAGATGCGATACCAGGGTTTCCTCGACCGGCGCCTCGGCAGCGTTGGCCTTCAGCAGCGACGGCGCCGGCTCGTAACGGTCGACCTCGATATCAAGCCGATCCAGCAGCAGGCCGTCGAGCTCGCCCATCCGCAGCTTGCCGAAGTCCTCGGCCAGCGTCAGTTTTACCTGCACGGTTGCGCCGAACGCATTCGACAGGTCGGCGCGCAGCAGGTCCAGCAGCGCGTCCGGCCCGGCGATCTTCGACTGGTTCAGCGAATTGAAGTAGAGCTTCATCGACTTCGACTCGACGATGTTCGGCGTGTCGGCCGGCACTTGCAGCGTCACGATCGCGACCTGCGGCTTGCCGCGCATGTTCAGCCACGACACCTCGTAGGCATTCCAGACATCCATGCCGAAAAAGGGCAGCGTGCCCGCAATGCCGAGTTCGGCGCGCTTGTCCGCGCGCGGCATCGGAAACAGCAGCGTCGGGTCGTAGCTGGCCTGATAGGGGGTGGACTTGCCGAGGGGGGAGTGGGACGGGGTATTGGGTGAGGTCATGTAGGCCGACTATGTGCAGTCATGGATCCCGGCTTGCGCCGGGGTGACGTTTGACGCGGCAGCAGCCGCTGCAAAATCGTCATCTCAGCGAAAGCTGGAATCCATCGCCGCCAAACGGAAATGTCCGTCCGGCGGAGAAAAAATATCAAAGGAACAGCTTGTACGCCGGATTCTCGCTTTCATCCCACGCACGATACCCGAGCGTCGACAGGAACGCACGGAAGTCCTTCATCTCCTTCTTCGGCACCTGCAGCCCGACCAGCACGCGGCCGACGTCGCCGCCCTGGCTGCGGTAGTGGAACAGGCTGATGTTCCAG
>CAYZXP010000262.1:0-2635 GCA_964482415.1 uncultured Bifidobacterium sp.
TCACCACGTCCAGGCGCGTCACGCCCTGCTGGTGCAGGTAGTACACCGCGTGCGAATCCTTTTCACCAAAGATGGCGACCAGCACGTTCGCACCGGTCACTTCCTTCTTGCCGTTCGACGCCGACTGCACATGCATGATCGCGCGCTGGATCACGCGCTGGAAGCCCAGCGTCGGCTGGGTGTCGACCTCGCTGGTGCCGGGCACGGTCGGCGTGTTGTCGTTGATGAAGTTGGACAGGGTCTTGCGCAAGTCGTCGATGCTGACCGCGCAGGCGCGCAGCACCTCGGCTGCCGACGGATTGTCCAGCAAGGCGAGCAGCAGGTGCTCGACGGTGATGAACTCATGCCGGGCCTGTCTTGCCTCGACAAAGGCCATGTGCAAACTGACTTCGAGTTCCTGGGCGATCATGCTTCCTCCATCACGCACTGGAGCGGGTGGCCCGCTTTCCTCGCGTGGGTTAAAACCAATTCCACTTTTGTGCTGGCGATGTCCTTCGGATAGACACCACACATGCCTTTGCCGTCCCGATGCACCTTGAGCATGATCTGGGTCGCCGTTTCGCGATCCCTGTTGAAGTATTCCTGAATGATGGCCACCACGAATTCCATTGGCGTGTAGTCATCGTTCAGCAGCACTACCTGATACATGGGCGGCGGCTTGGCCGTCGCCTTTTGCTCTTTGGGTACAAGAAGCGTGCCGTTGTCACTGTTCGTTGCCATGCTTCTATTCTATAGCCCTCGTCTTCGTTGCGTGACCCGGATTGAGGCCGGTATCCGCATTACTTTCGATATTACGCGCTTTCGGTAACGTCCGCAGACGACCAGTCAATGCCGGCCCCGGAACCGCCTTCCTCCTTGATTGAGGCCGGTCGAAAAGGTTTTCAAGAGGCGTGGCAATCATGCCGGTTCGTTCAGGCAATTCACTTGACTTTTCGATTCGTTGCCCGAACAATGCAAAAAATCAATATGTGTTATTTACCAGCGGTTATATGACACTTGTTGATTTCAAGAGGAGCAATAATGGAGGGGGGCAGCGTTCCGCGGGTCTTCTTGCGTTTAGGGCTCGTGTTATAGGTCAATAGTCAATATTTGGAAGACGTTTTTATGGCTAAAGGTAAGGTCAAGTGGTTTAACGATGCCAAGGGCTTTGGTTTCATCACTCCGGACGACGGTGGCGAAGATCTGTTCGCGCATTTCTCGGCAATCACGATGGCCGGCTTCAAGACCCTGAAAGAAGGTCAGGAGGTGTCCTTCGAGGTGACTCAGGGCCCGAAGGGCAAGCAGGCGTCGAATATTCAGGTCGTCAGCTGATTGCCAGCAGACTTCCTGCATACTCCTCTCCGACCCCCGGCTTGCCGGGGGTTTTTATTTCTCCGATTTACGTTCATTGCAATGGACAGGCTCGGGAAATAAAGGTTCGAATAATCCGGTTATTTTCTTTCATGAAAATCGATTTCAAAAAAGAAAAAGCCGGACGCTTGTCCGGCTTTTGTCTGCACATTAATTAATAATTACATGTGCTCGATCATCACGTCACCAAAACCCGAGCACGAAACCTGGGTCGCGCCTTCCATCAGGCGAGCAAAGTCGTAGGTGACCTTTTTCGACGCGATCGACTTCTCCATCGAGCTGATGATCAGGTCAGCCGCTTCGAACCAGCCCATGTGACGCAGCATCATCTCGGCCGACAGGATCACCGAACCCGGGTTCACGTAGTCCTTGCCCGCGTACTTCGGTGCGGTACCGTGGGTCGCTTCGAACATCGCGACCGAATCAGACAGGTTCGCGCCCGGCGCGATGCCGATGCCGCCGACCTGCGCTGCGAGCGCGTCGGAAACGTAGTCGCCGTTCAGGTTCAGTGTGGCGATCACGCTGTACTCGTTCGGACGCAGCAGGATCTGCTGCAGGAATGCGTCGGCGATCGCATCCTTGACGATGATGTCCTTGCCCGTCTTCGGGTTCTTGAAGCTGCACCACGGACCGCCGTCGATCAGCTGCGCGCCGAATTCATTCTGTGCCAGCGCATAGCCCCAGTCACGGAAGCCGCCTTCGGTGTACTTCATGATGTTGCCCTTGTGGACCAGGGTAACCGATGGCTTGTCGTTGTCGATCGCATACTGGATCGCCTTGCGCACCAGGCGCTCGGTGCCTTCGCGCGAGACCGGCTTGACGCCGATGCCCGAGGTTTGCGGGAAGCGAATCTTCTTGACGCCCATTTCCTTGATCAGGAAATCGATCAGTTTCTTCGCGCCTTCCGAGCCTTCCTGCCATTCGATGCCTGCGTAGATGTCTTCCGAGTTCTCACGGAAGATCACCATGTCGGTCTTTTCCGGCTCGCGCAGCGGCGACGGGACGCCCTTGAAGTAGCGCACCGGGCGCAGGCAGACATACAGGTCGAGTTCCTGGCGCAGCGCAACGTTCAGCGAACGGATGCCGCCACCGACCGGCGTGGTCAGCGGGCCCTTGATCGACACGACGTAATCCTTCAGGACTTTCAGCGTCTCTTCCGGCAGCCAGACGTCCGGGCCGTAAACTTTGGTCGACTTCTCGCCGGCGTAGATTTCCATCCAGCTGATCTTGCGCTTGCCGCCATAGGCCTTCGCAACGGCCGCGTCGATGACCTTGATCATCACCG
>CAYZXP010000263.1:0-2615 GCA_964482415.1 uncultured Bifidobacterium sp.
CCTGCACGCGGTTGCGCAGCAGGTCGCGCAGCGGCTTGAGCGACGCATACGGGTAGACCAGGTCGACGAAGCCCTTCACGCCGCCGGCGCTCTCGGTCTCGAAGCGCGACAGGATCACGAGATCGTTTTCGTCGGCGATCTGCGCGAACTGCGGGTTGATTTCCGAGCCCACATGATCGAAGTCCACGCCCAGCAGCGGCGCCCAGGCTTCCTTCAGCGAGCGGAAGAAGACGTCGAGGATGATCTTGATGATGCGCGACTCGGTCGGCGTGAACATCCGCGTCGGCGGCAGCCAGTTGGCCGGCAGCGGGTCGCCTTCCTTGTCGGTCGCGCGGCGGCGGCGGGTGCCCGGCATGCCGGAACCGGAGCCGCCGAAGAAATTGTCCAGCGCCGAGAACACCAGCGTCGGCTCGATCGTCACCAGCGAGAAGCCGCGCAGCGGATTGATGCGGATGGTGTTGACCGCCAGCGGCGGCCGCAGGTCGCGCAGGTAGTCGCCGAAGCGCACGATCTGCGCGCGCGACGGGTTGATGCGCGGGCTGGTGCGCAGCACTTCCATCAGGCCGAGGCGGAACAGGCGCACGAAGCGCTCGTTGATCATCTCGATCGACGAGGTGTTCACGCCCAGCGTGCTGTCCTCGCTGGCGAGGTCGTGCTTCTTTACCCGCGTCGTCAGGTTGAAGCCGGTGTCGACCGCGATGCTGCCGTCGTCGATGCCCTGCGCGAGGGCGGCCAGCTCTTCCGGCGACAGCAGGTTGCTCATATCAGCCATGGCGTCAGCGTTCCCAGGTAGGCAATCCGTGCATTACTGCACGACGAATTCGCTGAACATCACTTCCTCGATGCCGCCGAAGCCTTCGTACTTCTCGAGCAGCGAGTTGACCACCAGCCGCACGTCTTCGGCCAGCTGCTTGCGGAAATCCGGGTCCTTCAGGTCGGCCTCGGTGCGCTGGCGCATCACGTCGAGGATGCCGGCGCGCAGCGCCAGTTCATGCGTCTTGACGTTCTTGATCACGCGGTCGTCGTAGTGGGTCATGATGGTCAGCGTGACCTGCATGACCTTGCGCGAGCCCGACAGGTTCGACAGCAGCGGCTTCTCCAGCGAGTAGTAGTTGAACTTCCAGCGCTGGTTGTCGGCGTCCGGCGAGACCAGCTCTTTCTGCGGCGCCTCTGCGCCCGGCTTGGCGCCGTGGCCGTCGTCCTTCTTGTCGCCGTGGCCGTCATCGTGGCCGTCGCCGCCCTGCGCGCCGTCGTGCTTGTCCTCGAGCTTGTCGAGCTGCGCATCGACCGCTTCCTTCGCGTGCTCCTTCTTCGAGAAGAAGCCGGTGGCCAGCAGCGTGCCGCCGACCGAGGCGCCGATCAGCAGCAGCACCGCGACCGCCATCAGGATGATCTTCAGCAGCGGGCCGCGCTTCTTCGGCGCGCCTTCGGCTGGTTGTTCTGTTGCTGCTGCAGCTTCTTCTGCCATCTCATCCTCCAACGATCCAGACTTCCAGATTCCTGATCAATGCGTTCAAACCAGCACGTCGAAGCCGTCGTTCGCCGATTTTGCGCGCGGTGCCGACCGTACTTCGGTCGTGGCGCTGTCCGTGCCCGGGCTGCGCGTCGCGCCGACCCCGGCGACCCGCGGCGATTGCCTGCCGGGTGTCGGATTTCCGCCATGTTGGCTATTTTGCCTTACGTTAACATTCACTGAAGCAACGTCCATGCCAAGCTGGTTCAACACATCGCGCAGCTTGGGCAGGCCGTCGGCGATCAGGTCGCGGGTCAGCGCCTGGCTGGCCGAGAAGCTCGCTTCCAGCCCGCCGTTTTTCATGTTGAGTTCGACGTCGATCTGGCCGAGGTCATGCGGATGCAGCGCCATTTCGACTTTCCAGTCGCCTTTGGCGATCTGCGCGGCCAGTCGGTGGCCGAGCGCTTCGCCGAGCCGCTGCGACAGCTGGTCGTACTGCTCCGCGCGCTGTTCGAGGTCGGTTCGTGCTGCCGCGTCGGCCGTCGGGCTGGCGGTGTGGCCGCCGGCGGGCTGACGGCTATCCGACGCCGGCTGGCCGTTGTCCTTCGCGGCCGCTTGCAGCAGCTGCTGCAGGTCGGCGTCGCTGATGCCGGTGTCCAGCGCCAGCAGGTCGGTGACGACGTCGCCGTCGCCTTCGCTGGTCGCGGACGACGCGCCGGCGGTGCCGGCAGGCACGCCGTCCTTGCCTTCGGCGCGGGCTGTGCCGGTCTTCGCCTGAAGGCGACGCGCAAACTGGCTTGCCTCGGCGGCGCCGAGCATCAGGCTGGCGGCCAGCGACTGCTGTTCCGGCGCGGCTGCCGGTGTCGCGGCGGCTGCAGCTGCTTCGCTCGTTTCGGCAGGCTGCAGCGCCGCGCGCACGCCGTTCAGGCCGAACAGCACCGGCGGCAATGCCTTGGCCACGGCGGCGGCTGACGGCGCATCGCCGACGCTCCAGCGCACGCTGGCGTCGGCGCCGAGATCGAGGCTGCCTGGTTGCGCAGGCAGCGGCGCGCTGCCCGGCGGCGGCAGGGCGGGGGACTGCGGTCTGGTTGAGGGAGGTGCGTGGCCGGCTGCGCCGGGTGCCGACAGCGTGGCTGCGAGCGCGGTCGCCGCGGTTTCCGGT
>CAYZXP010000264.1:0-2608 GCA_964482415.1 uncultured Bifidobacterium sp.
CGCCGCGACCATGCGGTTTCGACCGAAGCGGCAATGAAGTATTTCGTGCTGGGTGCGCTGGCGTCAGGCTTCATGCTGTACGGTATGTCGATGATCTACGGCGCCACCGGTTCGCTTGAACTGGGCAAGGTTGCGCAGGCAATCGCGGCCGGCAACGCGAACAAACTGGTGCTGGTGCTGGGCCTGGTGTTCATGGTGTCCGGCCTCGCGTTCAAGCTTGGCGCTGCGCCTTTCCACATGTGGGCACCGGACGTCTATCAAGGCGCGCCGACCTCGGTCACGCTGTTGCTGGGCGCTGCGCCCAAGCTGGCATCGTTCGCGATCGCGCTGCGCATGCTGGTCGAAGGCATGCAGGCGATGGCGGCTGACTGGCAGCAGATGCTGCTGGTGATGGCCGTCGTGTCGCTGGTGGTCGGCAACGTGACCGCAATCGCGCAGACCAACATCAAGCGCATGCTCGCGTATTCGACGATCTCGCAGATGGGCTTCATGCTGCTCGGCCTGCTGTCGGGCGTGTTCGACGGCGCGGCGCCGGATGCGGCGGCGAACGCCTATGGGGCGTCGATGTTCTACATCGTCACCTATGTGCTGACCACGCTCGGTACCTTCGCGCTGGTGATGCTGCTGTCGCGCGGCGGCTTCGAGGCCGAGAACCTTGATGACTTCAAGGGCCTGAACCAGCGCAGCCCGTGGTTCGCGCTGGTGATGATGGTGCTGCTGCTGTCGCTGGCCGGCGTGCCGCCGATGGTCGGCTTCTATGCGAAGCTGGCCGTGCTGCAGTCAGCGCTGGCGGCCGGCCATTTCTGGCTGGTGATCCTCGCGGTGCTGATGTCACTGGTCGGCGCTTACTACTACCTGCGCGTCGTGAAGATGATGTACTTCGACGAGCCGGTCGACACCACCCCGATCGCTGCGCCGGCAGGCATGCGCGTGACCCTGTCGCTGAACGGCGCCGCGGTCGTACTGCTGGGCGTGTTGCCGGGTCCGCTGATGACTGCGTGCATCTATGCGATCATGCAGGCTTTGGCTTCGTGATCCAGGGCGTCTTTTGAATACTTCTGCTGCATCGTGGATCGTCATCGTGATGATGACGGTCTTCGCGAATTTTCCTTTCTTTACCGAGTCCGTGTTCGGCGTGAAGCGCCTTCAGGCGGGTACCAAGCCCTTCTTCGTGCGCCTGCTCGAGATGCTGGTCCTGTACCTGCTCGTGCTCGGCGTTGCACGCCTGATCGAGTCGTCGCAGGGCAATGCCTTCCCGCAGGGCTGGCAGTTCTACGCGACCACGGGGTGTCTGTTCCTCGTGCTGGGCTTTCCGGGCTTTGTGCTCCGATACCTGCGTCGTCGTCACGACTGACGCGCTGCCGAGCCATCTGAAGCCCGCATGGACGATCATCTGAGAGAAACCAGGATAGACGGCGAGGTCGTCTACGAGGGCGCCTTCCTGACGGTCCGCAAGGATCGCATCCGCCTGCCGGACGGCGGCGAGTCGGTGCGCGAATACATGCGCCATCCCGGCGCGGTCGTGATCATCCCGGTGCTCGACAACGGCCATGTGCTGCTGGAGCGCCAGTTCCGCTATCCGAATGACCGCGTGTTCGTCGAACTGCCGGCTGGCAAGCTCGAGTACGGCGAAGATCCGCTGCTGTGCGCTCAGCGCGAACTTCGCGAGGAAACCGGTTACAGCGCGACCGACTGGCAATTCGTCTGCACGATCCACAATGCGATCGCCTACTGCGACGAGCACCTCGACATCTTCCTTGCGCAAGGATTGACGCCGGGCGAGCAGCAGCTGGACGACGGCGAGTTCGTCGAGCTCTTCGACCTGCCGCTCGAAGAACTGCTGGATCAGGTGCGGCAGGGCCGCATCACCGACGTGAAAACCATCATCGGCGCGTTCTGGCTGGAGAAGATCCGGCGTGGGGAATGGTCACCGACAGGGCGGTGAACGCAATAAAGGATTGAAAATCCTTGTGTCGGTGGTTCGATTCCGCCCCGGGCCACCAAGAAATGCGTAAAAAGCCTCAGCATGCGTGCTGGGGCTTTTTTGTTTTCATGCGTTCGTATACAGTGTATACATTGTCTTCACCGGAGGATCGCATGGAATCTTCAGTCCTCACTCTACGCCTGAGCGCCAAGACCAAGAGCCAGCTTGAGAAGCTTGCGACGGCGACCAACCGATCCAAGTCCTTTCTCGCCGCTGAAGCTATCGAACGCTATCTGGAACTTGAAGCCTGGCAAGTCAAGGAAATCAAACAAGCACTCAAGGAAGCAGATGCCGGCGAATTTGCATCCGACAAGGATTTAGCAAAAGCGATAAAGAAGTATGCAAGTTAAGTGGTTGGCCAAGGCCTTGGCCAACCTCACGGACGAAGCTGACTACATCGCTGCAGACAGTCCGGCGAACGCGAAAGCGTTCTTCATCCACATTCTCTCAAGCGTCGAACAACTGAAAGAGCATTCCCACTTGGGGCGTGCGGGGCGGGTCGCAGGGACACGCGAACTGGTGATCACTGGCTATTCTTACATCATCCCCTACCGAATCAAAGGCGATGCGGTGGAAATTTTGCGGGTCTTCCACACATCTCGCGCTTGGCCGAAGCGGCTTTGA
>CAYZXP010000265.1:0-2598 GCA_964482415.1 uncultured Bifidobacterium sp.
CGGTTTCCTTGTCGATGTCGGCCAGCAGCTCCTGCGAAATCTTGTCGAGGCGGCACTCGGTGTAACGCATCGCCGCCGCATTGTCGCCGTCGATCGAGCCAAAGTTGCCCTGGCCGTCGACCAGCGTGTAGCGCAGCGAGAAGTCCTGCGCCATGCGCACCAGCGTGTCGTAGATCGCCTGGTCGCCGTGCGGGTGGTACTTACCCATCACCTCGCCGACCACGCGCGCGCACTTCACGTACGGACGGTTCCACACGTTGTTGGTCTCGTGCATCGCAAACAGCACGCGGCGATGGACCGGCTTCAGGCCGTCCCGCACGTCCGGCAATGCGCGGCCGACGATCACGCTCATTGCGTAGTCGAGGTAGCTCTTGCGCATCTCCTCTTCGAGGGAAATGGGGATGGTTTCTTTGGCGAACTGATCCATTGGCTGGCTGGTAAAAAGACCGGAAATGATGCAGATGATCGCTAGCGGGCGGGCGAGGGGCGCACACGCTGTCGAACGCGATTTGTAAACACGAAATTCTACCATGCGGCCCCTGCCCGACCGTGGCCCGCCGGCACGCCTGCCGCCGCCCGGCCGATGTCCAGCCGTTTGATTTTTCTAAAGCTCCCACCCCCTGCTGCGGCCGCACGAATTCAGCCGCACGGCGGTCTGACGAGATAACCGCGAATTCAGGAGATTTTCGTATGCGCGCCCCTCCGAACCCTTGGCTGGCCGTGCTCGCGCTGGCCCTGACGCGCGCCTTCGCCGCCGGCGCCGAACCGGCGCCCGGCCTGGTAACCGATTCCGCCGGGCAGCCAGTGCGCAGCAGTTCGGGCGAATGCTGGCGCGCCAGCGCAGGCGCGCCCGGCATGGCTTCCGCCTGCGCGGGCAGCAGCAGCGGCGGCAGCGGCAGCGAGCTGGTCGCCGCCACCGCACCGCGCCGTTCGGCCGCCCCTGCCGCGATGACGCAGCCGGCGACCACGGCATCGTTCGCCCCGGTCAGCGCGCATGGCAATCCCGGCTACCTGACCGACACAAACGGCATCGTGGTGCGCAGCACCCGGGGCGACTGCTGGCATACCGGCAGCTGGACACCCGCGCTGGCAACCGTTGTCGGGTGCGACGGCGTGCTTGCCAAGGCCGTGCCTGTGCCGGCGCCGGCGCCGAGTCCGAAGCCGCAAGCTCCCGCGGAATCGACCGCACAGCCTCAGGCGCGCACCGCGGGGGCCGAGGCAACGCCGCCTTCGCCCCCGCCCGAACCGGCTCCGACGCCGCCGGCGGTGGCCCCAAGCCAGGCGGCGCCGGCACCCGCCCCGGTCGCGCCTGCGCCTCCGGCGGCCGCCACCCCGCGCGGCGGCCGCAAGCCAGCCCCGGCGATCGTGCCGCCCGCGCCGCCCGCACCCGCCCCGTCAGCCGTGGCGCCGGCCGGCGAGACTGGCGAACCGGCAGCAGCCGGTGAAAAGCGCCGGGCACCCGCTTCGGAAAAGGTCACGCTGGACACCGACACCTATTTCGACTTCGACAAGGCCACGCTGAAGGCCGAAGGACGGCGCAAGCTTGACGCCCTCGCCGAGCGGATCGCGGCCATGCAACTCGAAGTCGTGGTTGCCACCGGCCACACCGACTCGACCGGCACGAAAGCCTACAACCAGCGACTGTCGGAACGGCGCGCGCAGGCGGTCAGGCACTATCTCGCCGTGAAAGGCGTACCGCGCGAAAGAATCTTCACCGAGGGCAAAGGCGAAACGCAGCCGGAAACCAGCAACGCTACGCGCGCAGGTCGCGCGCAGAACCGGCGCGTCGAAGTGGAAATGGTCGGCACCCGATCGCACTAGCGCCCGCCCGACAGGTTTTTCCCGCCCGAAGCCTTGACCTTCGGGTTGCCGGTGCGACCCGGTTGCCAGGCATTTTCCGGCCGGTCTGCAGTCAAATATTGCACTGCGACCCACATTCCAGAGTAAAATGTTGACTTGTAAAAATTGTTATGCAAGTCAAGGCGATGCCGGCCGGAGACATCTGACCCGTCTGCCGACGGCTACAATTCGAATACCAATAATTTCATTCACTAACCGGGAAAAACAACATGAAAATCTCTCTGCGCAAAATGGCGCTGGTTCTCGCGATGATTTCGGCCGGTCCTGCAGCACTGGCTGCTGACGGCGACAAGAACGGCTACCTGACCGACAGCAGCAAGGAAGTCGTGCGCAGCGGCTTCGGCCTCTGCTGGCACACCGGCTTCTGGACCCCGGCTGACGCGATCGAAGGCTGCGACGGCGCGATCGCCAAGTCGGAGAAGGACGCTGGTGCCGGCGCCGCAGCAGCGGCTGCGGCCCCGGCCGGCGCGAAGTCGGGTTCGGGTTCCGCATCGTCGGCCGCCGCCCCGGCAGGATCGGGCGCGGCAGCACCGGCACCGGCAGCAAGCGCTGCTGCTCCGGCAGCAGTCCCGGCACCGGTCGCTGTCGAGCCGAAAGCAGAGAAGGTCAGCTTCTCCGCAGACGCGTTCTTCGACTTTGACAAGTCCGTGCTGAAGCCGGAAGGCAAAGCCAAGCTGGAAGACCTGGTGTCGAAGCTGCAAGGCACCGACATCGAAGTCATCGTCGCCACCGGCCACA
>CAYZXP010000266.1:0-2587 GCA_964482415.1 uncultured Bifidobacterium sp.
TGGCACAACAGGTTGCCCCCCAGCGCCAGCACCCGCATCGTCGGGTGGCTGTTCAGGCCGGTACACAGCAGCTGCAGCATGCCGCTGTCGATCACGGAGTCGCACAGACGGAATTCCTGCAGCGCCGGCAACTGCCGCAGCGTTTTGGCGACCGACCGCGCCGCGTACTCCAGCGAGAACGCGTACTCGTCCTCGAGACGACTGATGACCAGGCCGCTCAGGTCCAGCTTGCGCACGGTCCGCAAAACCTTGTCGCCGGCTTTCAGCAGGGTCTCGAGTACCGCGGGCTCGACAGCGCGGTTGCAGAGCAGCAGGTCGATCCTGAGTTCGCGCTTGTCCACACGCGGAATGCTCTGCATCAGCTTCAGCAATTTCTTCAGATGGCGCCACGACCCCAGGCTGCTGTAGAGGGGCATGCAGGCGGGGATTTTCTTCTTCCAGAAATTGGCCGGACCGGCGTAGTCGATCACGATCTCCTTCGGCTCGGAAGCGACCAGCGCGCGGTACAACACCGTGACCTGCGCGGATTTCGAGTCGAGCGCCGACAAGGGCAGGACCACATGGCCATGGGCCTTCGCCAGTACATCGATATCTGCAGCGAGTTGGGTCTGTGCGTGTTTCGCATGCTTTGCACGTCGGGCCAGCGCGGGAATCAGCGCAGCGGACCGCACGCTGCTCATCCACGCATTTTCCGGAAGCTGGCGATCGGCGGTCATCTCCGCATGGTGCGCCTTGCTGATGCGCGCATACAGGCCGCGGATCTCGACTGTTTCGAGGGGCGTTTCACCGTGAAGGAAGCGGGCCACGAAATAGCGGCGCACGTCGTCGGGCGCTTCGTGGAACACATGGCTGCGCGCGCTGCCGCCCGAGATCATCCGAGGCGCTTTCGGTCCTGGCACGTCGCTGCTTTCTTCCGAACTGCAGACCAACGGATCGCTGTCCTCCAGTGCATCGATGGCCGGCTTGTGGGTTGTTTTTGCCCCCGTTGTTCTGAACATGATGTCTCCTTGCTGAGTTTCGGCACGCAGCGCATGCCCGATGGGTGCCTCAGGCCGCGCGCTTGAACACGACCCGGCGGTCGGCAAACAGCGGATGGTCGCGGCCGATCGGATTGCCGGACAAAACCACACGCCTGAGGGACTGGTTCGATGCGAGCGCCTGCGCGAGCAGGTCGGCCGCTTCGCCATCGATGCCGCAGAAGGACAGGTCGAGCTCGGTGATCGTGCGGTTGGCCGCCAGCATCCGCTTCAGTGCGAGGATGCCGTCCAGCACCGGCAGTTCTTCTCCGAAACGCTCGCACAGCGGATTGCAGGACAGGTCCAGCCGGTTCAGGCTGGTGTTGCGCCGGAGCGCTGTGGCAATCAAAGCCAACCCCTGCGGGCCAATCCCGTTCATGCGCAGGCCCAGCGCCTGCAGCGCACGGTTCCCGCTGAGCAGGCGTGCCAGCGCGTCGACGAACAGGGTGTTGAGTTTCTCTGCCCGGACGTCCCACGGCGCGACGGCTCCGCCCACTTCCGCGCTCCGGCTGTAGCGGTTCAGGTCCAGCACGCGCAGCCCGCTGACCAGCGCGGCGACCTTGGCCAGCCGCTTCACGAGCGGGAACACGACCGTGGACAAGGGCTGGTCGCGGCAGGTCAGCTCGAAGGCCGGCATCTCGCGCTGTTCACGGATGGCGCGCATGGTCTCCGCCTTCAAGCCCTTGATGACGGCGGGTGCCTCCTTGTCGGCCACCACGTGATTCCGGTCTTCCTCTGACCATCCGCGCCGGCCACGCACCTCGGCCCAGCCGCGCAGGTCGGCGACGCGATGGTTCGACAGGTCGATGCGGATCAGCTTGTCATTGCCGGCCACCAGCAGGCCATGAAGCAGCTTGGTGCGCGCGCCGGCCTCGGTATCGAGCGTGTCCCAGCGATGGGACAGGTCGACGACCACCTTGTCGTGTCCGCCGATGCGGACGGCCAGCTGCTGCCTGAGCGAACGACCATGGTCGAAAACAGGTACTTCGCCGGCCGACCTGCTGCGCGCGCTCGACGATTCGTAGCCGAATGCCGGGGCGCCCTCTTCCAGCCGGAACGAATTGCGATGGCCGCGACGTTCCGAATACGCGCGCAACACCACCGTGCGGTCTTCCGCATCGCCCTTGCGCACCAGCTCGTCGCTGTGCCTGCCGGCCGGCGCGATCGACACCGCACGCCATTCGTCACGGGTGGTCGACTGCGACGGCAGGCGCACCTGCATGCTGGCGCGCTGCGGCTTCCTGCCCTGCGGGTTGCCCTGCATGCCCGCCTCGCCGGCGGCGTTCGCTTCGTGCATGTCGGTCGTATGGCCGGAATATTCCAGCGACCGGCGGACCGTGCGCTTTTGACTGTCGCCCATAGCGGCAGCTCCTTTTGGCTTCTTGTGAATTTGAAAAGTCCGAACAGCGCTCCGATCTTTCAGCGATGCCCGAGCAAACCGCGCCGTGTGTCGCGAATTCCCCAAGCCAAGTTCCGGCGCGTGGCCGGATGCCGCCCGCTTATAATGTCGGGTTTCGAAAATCTCTCTGGAATCCCGCCAAATCATGGAACTAGCCAAGGCCTTCGAACCG
>CAYZXP010000267.1:0-2583 GCA_964482415.1 uncultured Bifidobacterium sp.
CGCAGGTTCATGTTGTCGCCGGCACGGCCGCCTTCGGCCGCGTTGAAGCTGATGCCCGACACGTTGCGCATCGCTTCCTGCAGCGAACCGGCCTGCTGCTCCTGCAGCAGCTTGCTGGTGACGGTCGTGATTGCTTGCGGGATGTCGTGCGGGTCCTGCTCGACCTTGCCCACGCGCGTCTTGGTGGCGACGTAGGCCGGGTTGTCGCGTTGCGCGGTCACTTCGACGGCCGGCAGCGCGCCGTCGTCGCGTTCTCCGCCCTTGTTGTCTGCGGCCAGCGCCGGGTTGCCGCAAAACGCCAGCCCGGCGACAAGCGCGCCGAGCGGCGTGAGTTTCTTCTGGTGGTTCATCTGGATTCGCTCCGGTTGCCCGCGGGCCGCTGTGGCCTCGCGTTTTTTTATGTTTTTCTGGCTGGCTGTCCGGCGAATGCGGCGTGGCTGGCTGCTGCGGTCTTGCTTGTTTCGATACGTGCTGCCTGTCAGGGTTTGGGCTCGGTGATGAAGCCGATTTTGGTCAGTCCGCCGTTCTGTGCGGCGGCCATCACCTGTGCCACTTTCTCGTACTGGGTGGTGCGTGCCGCACGCAGGTGTACGGCAGGCTGCGGATCCTGCTGCGCGGCGGCCGCGACCTGCGCCGGCAGGTCCGCTTCGGCCAGCGGCTTGTTGTTCCAGAAGAGCTTGCCCTGCGCATCGATCGACAGGTTCACGGTTTCCGGCTTGGCCTTGCTCGGCTGCGCGCTGGCGCGCGGCAGCTCGAGGTTCACGCTGTGATTGATGACCGGGATCGTGATGATGAAAATGATCAGCAGGACCAGCATCACGTCGACCAGCGGCGTGGTGTTGATTTCCGGGTTGAAGTCATCGTCCGAGCGGTCGGACAGCGAGCCCATCGCCATCACGCGCTCCGCACGACGGACAGCTTCTGGCCGGACTGCGCATTGTCGCCGGCACGTGCGCCGGTGACGAACAGCGCATGCAGGTCGAAGCCGAATTTGTTCAGCTGCGCGATCACGGTCTTGTTGCTGCGGACCAGTGCGTTGTAGCCGAAGGTCGCGGGGATGGCGACGGCCAGTCCGAGCGCGGTCATGATCAGCGCCTCGCCGACCGGGCCGGCGACTTTGTCGATGCTGGCCTGGCCGCTGCTGCCGATCGACACCAGCGCATGGTAAATGCCCCAGACCGTGCCGAACAGGCCGACGAACGGCGCGGTCGAGCCGACCGATGCCAGCACTGCCATGCCGGTCGACAGCTTGGCAGCGGCTTCGTCGATCGCCTGGCGCAGCGACAGCGTGACCCAGTCGCTGAACGACAGCTGGTCTTGCAGCGAGCCGGCATGCGCGTGGTGATGCCTGAGTGCCGATGCGCCGGCGCTGGCGAGCTGCCCGAACGGATTGTCGGCACCGAGGCTGCTGACACCGGCTTCAAGGTTCGGCGCTTTCCAGAAGCTGTCGCGTGCGGACTGCATCGCGCGGCGGAGCCGCCATGCCTGCCAGCCCTTGGCGATCATCACGGTCCAGGAGGCCATCGACATTGCGATCAGCAGCACGGCGACCGCTCGGGTCACAAAGTCGCCTTGCTGCCAGACAGCGGCGAGGCCGTAGGGATTGGTATCCATCGTTGTCTTTCTTGGTAGTTTTATTTGAGGGAGAAACTGATCGGCACCAGCGCATAGACCGGCATCGGATGGCCGTCTTCCACATGCGGCTTGAACAGCGCGCGCAGCGCGGCATTGCGCGCGGCTTCGTCAAGGCGGGGATGTCCGGAGCTTTGCTGAACGTCGGCGCGCTGGGGCAGTCCCTTTTCGTCGATCAGCAGTCGCAGCATCACTTTGCCTTCGATGCCGGCGCGGCGAGCGGAAATGGGATAGTCCACTTTCGGCGCGCTCAGGTATTCAACGCCGGACACCGTCACCGGGCCGCGCGCGGGTGGTGCCGCAGCAGGCGCGGGTGCGGGAGCAGGGGCGGCAACCGGTGCCGAAGGCGGCGCGACCGGCGCGCTGCGGACTTCCTGCACGGGAGCATTCGTGCTGCTGGCCGCAGCAGCCGGCTGAACGACCGGCGCCGGCGTTTCATGAACGGCTGCGACGGGTTGAGCCACGGGCTGCGGCACCGGCGGTTGAACGGGTTGCGGCTGCGCTACCGGCATTGGTGTCGCGGGCGCGGCGGCGACCGGTTGCGCCGGCCGGGGCGCAGGTACCGGCGGCGCCGGCTGTGCCAGTGTCTGCGGTGCGTCAGCCGAGACCGACAGCAGCGAGATCACGACCTCATGCGGCTGCGGTTGCTCCAGCGTTGCCTGCATGCCGTGCAGCAGCGCGGCAATCAGTCCGCCGTGCAGTACGACGGCCAGCAGCAAAGGGCCGTGCCGGCGCGTGCCTGCCGCCGGCCCTGGCCAGTCAAGGGTGGCACTCGTCATTTCGTTGCAGCGGAAGTGCTCAGGCGGCCACGGAGCGGCGCAGTTCGGTGGCCTGGCAGCCGCTGTCTTCGAGGTGCGCGCGAACCAGCGTCTTGGCGAATGCATTGCACTTGCCGCAGCAGCTGCCGACGCCCAGCTGGGCGCGGATCTCTTGCATCGATCCGGCGCCATC
>CAYZXP010000268.1:0-2582 GCA_964482415.1 uncultured Bifidobacterium sp.
GCACGCCAGATCGCCGACACCGCGAACCGCAAGGTGTGGGCATTCTGCGGCGACGGCGAGATGGACGAGCCGGAATCGATGGGCGCGATCGGCATGGCCGGCCGCGAGATGCTCGACAACCTCGTGTTCGTCATCAACTGCAACCTGCAGCGTCTTGACGGCCCGGTGCGCGGCAACGGCAAGATCATGCAGGAGCTCGAGGCCGACTTCCGCGGCGCGGGCTGGAACGTGATCAAGGTGATCTGGGGCTCGAACTGGGATGACCTGCTGGCGCGCGACAAGGACGGCGTGCTGCAGCGGATCATGATGGAAACCGTCGACGGCGAGTACCAGAACTACAAGGCGAAGGACGGCGCGTACGTGCGCAAGCATTTCTTCGGCAAGGATCCGCGCGCGCTCGAGCTGGTGGCCAACATGTCGGACGACGACATCTGGCGCCTGACCCGCGGCGGCCACGACCCGCACAAGATTTACGCAGCGTACAAGGCGGCGCAGGAGAAGAAGGGTCAGCCGACCGTGATCCTGGCGAAGACCGTCAAGGGCTACGGCATGGGCAAGTCCGGCGAGGCACGCAATACCGCGCACCAGACCAAGAAGCTCGACGACCAGGCGATCCGCGAGATGCGCGACCGCTTCGGCATCCCGATCCCGGACGACAAGCTGCACGAGGTGCCGTTCTACAAGCCGGCCGATGACGCGCCGGAAATGAAATACCTGCACGAGCGCCGCAAGCAGCTCGGCGGCTACCTGCCGCAGCGCCGCCGCCAGGCCGAAGAGAAACTGTCGGTGCCGGACCTGGCTGCCTTCCAGGCGATCCTCGATCCGACCGCCGAAGGCCGCGAGATCTCGACCACGCAAGCCTATGTGCGCGCACTGACCGTGCTGCTGCGCGACAAGGAGCTCGCTCCGCGCGTCGTGCCCATCCTCGTTGACGAAGCCCGTACCTTCGGCATGGAAGGCTTCTTCCGCCAGATCGGCATCTTCAACCAGCAGGGCCAGCTGTACGAGCCGGTCGACAAGGACCAGGTCAGCTACTACCGCGAGGACAAGGCCGGCCAGATCCTGCAGGAAGGCATCAACGAAGCGGGCGCGATGAGCTCGTGGATCGCTGCGGCGACCTCGTACTCGACGAACAACCGCGTGATGATCCCGTTCTACATCTTCTACTCGATGTTCGGGCTCCAGCGTATCGGCGACCTCGCGTGGGCCGCCGGCGACATGCGCGCGCGCGGCTTCCTGCTGGGCGGCACCTCGGGCCGTACCACGCTGAACGGCGAAGGCCTGCAGCACGAAGACGGCCACAGCCACATCCTCGCGTCGACCATCCCGAACTGCATGCCGTACGACCCGACCTTCGCGCATGAAGTCGCGGTGATCCTGCAGGACGGCCTGAAGCGCATGGTCGAGAAGCAGGAAGACGTGTTCTATTACATCACGCTGATGAACGAGAACTACGCGCATCCGGGCATGAAGCCGGGGCAGGAAGAGGGCATCCTGAAGGGCCTGTACCTGCTGCAGCCGTCGCAGGCCAAGGCCAAGCAGCGCGTGCAGCTGATGGGTTCGGGCACCATCCTGCGCGAAGTGATCGAAGCAGCCGCGCTGCTCGAGCAGGACTGGGGCATCGCCGCCGACGTCTGGTCCGCGCCGTCGTTCACGCTGGCCGCGCGCGAAGGTCAGGATGCCGACCGCTGGAACATGCTGAACCCGACCGCAACGCCGCGCGTGCCCTATGTGACCGCGCAGCTGCAGGCGTCGGAAGGCCCGGTGATCGCCGCCACCGATTACATGCGCAGCTATGCAGAACAGGTTCGCCCGTTCATCCCGAAAGGCCGTTCGTACAAGGTGCTGGGCACCGATGGTTTTGGTCGCTCCGACACCCGCGCGAAACTGCGCGAGTTCTTCGAGGTGAACCGCCACTTCGTCACGGTTGCGGCACTGAAGCAGCTGGCTGACGACGGCAAGATTGATGCGTCCGTGGTGGCGCAGGCGATCACGAAGTACGGCCTCGATCCGAACAAGCCGAACCCGGTCAACGTCTGAATTAGCCCATTGGCAGGTTGTGCTTCTTAAAAATCAACCGGCAGCATTAAATGCTGCCGGTTTTGATGGGAGAAGCAAAAAACGATGGCGATTTTAATCCTGTCTTAACGCGACAGAAACCCGCAGCTGCACAGCTCGTCCATAATTCGGGCGAGATCGTCCCGCACAGGCGGGAACCAACGGAGCAAAAACAATGAGCCAAGTAGAAATCAAGGTGCCCGACATCGGCGACTTCAAGGAGGTGGAAGTCATCGAGCTGCTGGTCAAGCCGGGCGATGTGGTGAAGGCCGAGCAGTCGCTGATCACGGTCGAGTCCGACAAGGCCAGCATGGAGATCCCGAGCAGCCATGCGGGCGTCGTGAAGGAATTGAAGGTCAAGCTCGGCGACAAGGTCGCCGAGGGCAGCGTGGTGCTGATGCTGGAGCCGGCTGACGGCGCCGCCGCTGCACCGGCCCCGGCACCTGCCGCAGCGCCTGCGCCTGCCGCGGTGGCCGCGCCTGCGCCGGCAGCTCCCGCCCCCGTGGCCGCGCCGGTCGCCGCTG
>CAYZXP010000269.1:0-2567 GCA_964482415.1 uncultured Bifidobacterium sp.
AGAACTTCCGCCAGCTGCATTCGAAGACCCCGGGCCACCCGGAAGTCGACATCACGCCGGGCGTCGAGACCACCACCGGCCCGCTCGGCCAGGGCATCGCGAATGCGGTCGGCCTGGCGCTGTCGGAGTGGCTGCTGGCGTCGCAGTTCAACAAGCCGGGCTTCGACATCGTCGACCACTACACCTATGTGTTCCTCGGTGACGGCTGCCTGATGGAAGGCATCAGCCACGAAGTGTGCTCGCTGGCCGGCACCCTTGGCCTGTCGAAGCTGATCGTCATGTATGACGACAACGGCATTTCGATCGACGGCAAGGTCGACGGCTGGTTCAAGGACGACACGCCGAAGCGTTTTGAGGCTTACGGCTGGCATGTGATCCCGAACGTCGACGGCCATGACGTGGCGGCAGTCGACGCTGCGATCGCTGCCGCCAAGAAGGCAGGCAAGCCGACGCTGGTCTGCTGCAAGACCGTGATCGGCAAGGGCGCGCCGACCATGCAGGGTACCGACAAGGTGCACGGCGCCGCACTCGGCGACGCCGAGATCGCCGCCACCCGCGCTGCGATCGGCTGGTCGCACGCACCCTTCGAGATCCCGGCCGACGTGTATGCCGACTGGGATGCGAAGGCCAAGGGTAGCGAGCTGCAGTCTGCATGGAGCGCAAAGTTCGCCGCTTACCGCGCGCAGTTCCCGGCCGAGGCGGCCGAGTTCGAGCGCCGCATGAAGGGCGAGCTGCCGGCCAACTTCGACCAGGCGGTCGCCGCCATGATCGCCGCCTGCATCGAGAAGAAAGAAACCATCGCGACCCGCAAGGCCAGCCAGAACGCGATCCAGGCACTGGCGCAGGTGCTGCCGGAATTTCTCGGCGGTTCGGCCGACCTGACCGGTTCCAACCTGACCAACTGGAAGGAATGCGTGGCGGTTCGTTCGGGCCAGCCGGGCAACCACATCAACTACGGCGTGCGCGAATTCGGCATGAGCGCGATCATGAACGGCATCGCGCTGCATGGCGGCTTCCTGCCGTTCGGTGCGACCTTCCTGACCTTCTCCGACTACAGCCGCAATGCGCTGCGCATGGCGGCGCTGATGAAGCAGCGCACGCTGTTCGTGTTCACGCACGACTCGATCGGCCTTGGCGAAGACGGCCCGACGCACCAGTCGGTTGAGCACATTTCCAGCATGCGCCTGATCCCGAACCTCGACAACTGGCGTCCGTGCGACACCGTCGAGTCGGCAGTCGCGTGGGCCGAGGCCGTGCGTCGCCGCAACGGCCCGAGCACGCTGATCTTCTCGCGCCAGAACCTGCCTTTCCTCGAGCGCAGCGCGGCCCAGGTGGCCGATGTCGCACGCGGCGGTTATGTGCTGCGCGACGCGGCCGATGCGAAGGCCGTGCTGATCGCCACCGGTTCCGAAGTCGAGCTGGCATTGAAGTCGGCCGATGCACTGGCGGCCGAAGGCGTTGCGGTGCGCGTGGTGTCGATGCCCAGCACCGACGTGTTCGATCGCCAGGACGCTGCGTACAAGGCGAGCGTGCTGCCGAAGGGCATGCCGCGCGTCGCCGTCGAGGCTGGCGTCACCGATTTCTGGTTCAAGTACGTCGGTCTGGAAGGCAAGGTGATCGGCATCGACACCTTCGGCGAGTCCGCTCCGGCCGGCGCATTGTTCAAGCATTTCGGCTTTACGACCGAGAAGGTCGTGGCTGCGGTCAAATCGGTGCTGAACTGATTTGACACGATACGGTTAACGCATTTCACATCAGGAGATCAGCATGACCATCAAGGTTGCCATCAATGGCTACGGCCGCATCGGCCGCAACATCCTGCGCGCGCACTATGAAGGCGGCAAGAAGCACGACATCCAGATCGTCGCGATCAACGACCTCGGCAATCCGGAGTCGAATGCGCACCTGACCCAGTACGACACCGCGCACGGCAAGTTCCCGGGCACCGTGTCGGTTGAAGGCGACTTCATGATCGTCAATGGCGACAAAATCCGCGTGTTCGCGCAGCGTGACCCGGCGCAGATTCCGTGGGGCGAGCTGGGCGTTGACGTCGTGCTCGAGTGCACTGGTTTCTTCACGTCGAAGGAAAAGGCTTCGGCGCACCTGAAGGGCGGCGCGAAGAAGGTGATCATTTCCGCTCCGGGCGGCAAGGATGTGGATGCGACCGTCGTGTACGGCGTCAACCAGACGGTGCTGAAGTCGACCGACACCGTGATCTCGAACGCATCGTGCACCACCAACTGCCTCGCACCGCTGGTCAAGCCGCTGAACGACAAGATCGGCGTGCTGAACGGCCTGATGACCACCGTTCACGCGTACACGAACGACCAGGTGCTGACTGACGTGATGCATGAAGACCTGCGTCGCGCGCGTTCGGCCACGATGTCGATGATCCCGACCAAGACCGGTGCAGCTGCCGCTGTCGGCCTGGTGCTGCCGGAACTGAACGGCAAGCTCGACGGCTACGCGATCCGCGTCCCGACCATCAACGTGTCGATCGTCGACCTGTCCTTCGTCGCCGCGCGCGACACGACGGTTGATGAAGTCAACGCGATCATGAAAGAAGC
>CAYZXP010000270.1:0-2552 GCA_964482415.1 uncultured Bifidobacterium sp.
ATTTCAAGAGGGCGCTGGCCGCCAGGAAAACGCAGATCGGCATTTTCGTCGGCCTGGCCGACACGCTGGCCGCCGAAGTCGTCGGCACCGCCGGCTTCGACTGGCTGATCATCGACGGCGAGCATGGCCCGAATGACCTGCGCTCCATCATTGCGCAGCTGCAGGTACTGGCCGCCTACGACGTGCAGCTCACCGTGCGCACCGTCGACCATGACGCCGCCCGCATCAAGCAGCTGCTCGACGGCGGCGCGCAGACGCTGATGGTGCCGATGGTAGAGTCGGCCGCCGAAGCTGCGGCACTGGTGCGCGCGATGCGCTATCCGCCGGCCGGCATCCGCGGCGTCGGCACGGCGCTCGCCCGTGCTGCACGCTGGAATGGCGTCGGCGATTATTTCGAGCACGCCGACCGCGAGATGTGCCTGCTGGTACAGATCGAGTCCACCCGCGCACTGGCGGCGCTTGACGACATCCTTGCGGTCGACGGCGTCGACGGCGTGTTCATCGGTCCGGCTGATCTGGCCGCGTCGATGGGTTATCTCGGCCAGCCGGGTCATCCGGACGTGCGCGCCGCGATCGAGCAGGCGATTCAAAAGATCGTCGCATCCGGCAAGGCCGCCGGCGTGCTCGCCACCGATCCCGATCTGGCGGTTCGCTACCAGTCGCTCGGCGCCTGCTTCCTGCAGGTCGGCGTCGACACGCTGCTGCTGCGCAATGCCGCGGTCAGCCTCGCGGAAAAGTTCAAGGCGTCGACCGGCGACAAGGCCGGCGCCGCCTACTGAGTCCGCCAGCGCCACCCTGATGAGAACAGGCTCCTCCGGTTTGCGGCTGCCGCAAGGGCTGCGGTCGCTGCGCTACCGGTCGTTCCGCATCTACTTCATCGGCCAGGGCATCTCGATGCTCGGCACCTGGGTGCAGCAGGTCGCGCTGTCATGGCTGATCTATCGGGTCACCGGCTCGGCTGCGCTGCTCGGCGTGACGGCTTTTTGCAGCCTGTTTCCGCAACTCGTGGTCGGCCCGCTGGCCGGCGCGTGGATCGACAAGCAGGACAAGCGGCGCTGGCTGATCGGCGTGCAGTCGCTGCTGGCCGTGCAGGCCTTCGTGCTGGCGGCGGGGGCCTGGTCAGACACGATTGGCAGCGGGTTCATCGTTGCGATGGCCATCTGCCTCGGTGTGATCAACAGCTTCGACGGCCCGCTGCGACAGTCGATGATTGCAAGCTTCATTGACGACCGGCAGGACCTGTCGAACGCGCTGGCGCTGAATGCAATGCTGTTCAATGCCGGCCGCTTCCTCGGCCCGCTGCTGGCCGGCATGATGGTCGGGCTGACGTCCGAGGCCGCCTGCTTCCTGTTCAACGGCGTGACTTTCCTCGCGGTGGTGTTCGGGCTGTCGCGGATTCGCGGCAAGCCGATACCGCGTGCCAGCGGCTCGGTCGGCGAAGTCTTCCGTGACGGGCTGGTCTATGCATGGCAGGCGCGGCCGGTGCGCAAGTTCATCGCGATCCTGATGGCGCTGAACCTGACGGCGTCGGCCTATACGGTGCTGCTGCCGATCTTTGCGCGCGACGTGTTTGCCGGCGATGCGCGCACGCTCGGCTGGCTGTGGGGTGCGGCAGGTTGCGGTGCGTTCGGCTCGACCATCTTCCTCGCGACGCGCAGGTCGAATGCAGCAGTCCTGCGCGGCGTGACGGCGGGCGTCTGCTGCAGCGCGCTGGCGCTGCTGGCGATGGGCGCGAGCCCGTGGCTGCCGCTGTCGATGGCCAGCATGGCGCTGCTGGGCTTCGGCATTTCAGTTTGCAATGTCGGCGTGCTGATGCTGCTGCAGGCTACGACCGCTGAACAGTTCCGGGGGCGCGTGGTTGCGTTCTTCACGTCGACCCGCTTCGGCTTTGATGCGCTCGGCGGCCTCGGTGCCGGCTTCCTCGCCGCACAGTTCGGGCCGCGCATCACGATGGCGATTGACGGCGTGGCGCTGCTGGGCTTCGCGCTGTTCCTGCTGCTGGCGCGGCGACGGCTGGAAGGGCAGGTGGATGCGGCGACGGCGGTGCTGTCCTGAAGGGGCTGCAGGCTTTGCGCAGGCCTTGCGAACCCCCTGCCTCACCCCGGCGCAGGCCGGGATCCGGCGCCTTGTGCTGCACACACCCTCAACCTCTCGCCCGCCAAAAACCTAGCGCCCCGCCTGCTCATTTCCGTAAGTCTTGACCAGGTAGTCCACGATGTCCGGTACGTCCGCCTCATCGACCGGCGCGCTGAACACCTTCCTCATCCGCGTGACCACGCCTTCCCAGTACGGCCGGGCCGCGCTTGGCGGCTGGTACTGCATGTACTCGGCCGAATGGCAGGCCACACAGTTCTGCCGTGCCTTGTCATAGCCCGCCAGTGCGGACGGCCGCAGCTGCACGCCATCGGGCGGCAGGCTGATTTCCTTCGCGGCGGCACCGCCGGCCGCGAGCGCGAGCAGCAGGCAGGCCGCGACCCGCAGGCCGTATTCCGGTCGCTTCATGATGCGCTCACCCGTACCGATTCGACCACGTTGCGCATGTAGCCGGCCGG
>CAYZXP010000271.1:0-2551 GCA_964482415.1 uncultured Bifidobacterium sp.
GAGACCATCCCGGGCAAGAACTACATGGGCCTCGAGCTGCCGAACCCGAAGCGGCAGATCGTGCGCTTCTCCGAGATCGTCGGCTCCAAGGTCTACAACGACAATGCGTCGCTGCTGACCGTCGGCCTCGGCAAGGACATTGCCGGCAATCCGGTGGTGGCCGATCTGGCGAAGATGCCGCACCTGCTGGTCGCCGGCACCACCGGTTCGGGCAAGTCGGTCGGTATCAACGCAACCATCCTGTCGCTGCTGTACAAGGCCGACCCGAACCAGGTGCGCCTGATCCTGATCGACCCGAAGATGCTGGAACTGTCGATCTACGAAGGCATCCCGCACCTGCTGGCGCCGGTCGTCACCGACATGCGCCAGGCCGGCCACGCGCTGAACTGGGCCGTCAACGAGATGGAGCGCCGCTACAAGCTGATGTCCAAGCTGGGCGTGCGCAACCTTGCCGGCTTCAACCAGAAGATCGCCGACGCGACCAAGAAGGAAGAGAAGATCCCGAACCCGTTCAGCCTGACGCCGGACGCGCCGGAGCCGCTGGAGAAGCTGCCGACCATCGTCATCATCATCGACGAATTGGCCGACCTGATGATGGTGGTGGGCAAGAAGGTCGAGGAACTGATTGCGCGCATTGCGCAGAAGGCGCGTGCGGCGGGCATCCACCTGATCCTCGCGACGCAGCGTCCGTCGGTGGACGTGATCACCGGCCTGATCAAGGCCAACGTGCCGACCCGTATCGCGTTCCAGGTGTCGTCGAAGATCGACTCGCGCACCATCCTCGACCAGCAGGGTGCGGAGGCGCTGCTGGGCATGGGCGACATGCTGTACATGCCGCCCGGTACCGGCCTGCCGATGCGTGTGCACGGCGCGTTTGTCGCCGATGATGAAGTGCATCGCGTGGTCGAGCACCTGAAGTCGCAGGGCGAGCCGAACTATATCGAGGGCATTCTCGAGGGCGGCGTCGCCGAGGGCGAGGGCGGCGGCGAAGGTGGCGCAGACGCGGCGGGTGGCGAGGCGGACCCGATGTATGACCAGGCGGTGGCCGTGGTGCTGAAACACCGGCGCGCGTCGATCTCGCTGGTGCAGCGGCACCTGCGCATCGGCTACAACCGCGCTGCGCGGCTGCTCGAACAGATGGAGCAGAGCGGGCTGGTGTCGTCGATGCAGTCGAACGGCAACCGCGAAATCCTCGTGCCCAATACCAACCAGGAAGGATGAACCTGATGCGTTTCAAATTTTCGCTGGCCGGCAGGATCGCCGTGCCGCTGCTGCTGTGCTTCCCGCTGCTCGCGGGTGCGGCCGCGCTCGAGCAGTTCAAGGCCTTCGTGGCCAATACCAAGTCCGCGCGCGGCGATTTCGTGCAGCGGCTGGTGAAGGAAGAGAACGGCAAGCTGCGCGCGTCGAATGAATCGAGCGGCAGCTTTGTGTTTGCGCGCCCCGGCAAATTCATCTGGAATTATCGCAAGCCGTATGAGCAGGTGCTGCAGGCCGATGGCGAGAAGCTCTACATCCATGACAAGGACCTGAATCAGGTGACCGTGCGGACGCTGGGCGACGCGATCGGTTCGTCGCCGGCGGCGATCCTGTTCGGCAGCAACGATCTCGAGAAGAATTTCGCGCTGTCCGAGGCGGGCACGCGCGAAGGCATCGAGTGGCTGCAGGCGATACCGCGGGCGAAGGATACGCAGTTCGAGAAGATCGGCATCGGCCTGAAGGATGGCGTGCCGGTCGCGATGGAATTGCGCGACAGCTTCGGGCAGGTGTCGGTGCTGACGTTCACGAAGTTCGAGAAAAACCCGTCGCTGTCGGGGACGCAGTTCAGGTTCGTGGTGCCGAAGGGGGCGGATGTGCTGCAGCAATAGACGGGCAGGGGGCTTGAGGCTGCTGGAATTGGGCTGAGCTGAGTAGGGCAAAGTCAACGTATACCTGCGTAGATCAAGTCACTGGATCCCGGCCTGCGCTGGGGTGAGGCAGGGGTTTCGCAACGCATGCGTTGCGCCCGCCGAAGCGTCATGGCTTGCAAGCCATGACGTGGGGCGGTCGTTCCTCGATAGCGTCATCCCGGCGAAAGCCGGGATCCATCGTCGCTCTGCCCTTGGCACAATCAGATGCGATGCAAGTCGAGCAAACAATTCGAACACCCGCCAACCGCAACCCGTTTCAAAAGCTGACGCCCCTAAAACCATCACCCCAGCCAAGGCCGGAATCCAGCGACTTCCGCCGCATCCAGCAAACCACAACCCCAGCCGTAACCGCGAAAAAGCCAAAGCATGACAGCCCCCCTAGCCGAGCGCCTGCGCCCCACCAATCTCGATGAAGTCATCGGCCAGCAGCACCTGCTCGGCCCGGGCAAGCCTTTGCGTGTCGCATTCGAGTCCGGCGAGCCGCACTCGATGATCCTGTGGGGCCCGCCCGGCGTTGGCAAGACCACACTCGCGCGGTTGATGGCACAGGGCTTCAACGCCGAGTTCATCGCGCTCTCCGCCGTGCTGTCCGGCGTGAAGGACATCCGCGAGGCGGTCGACCGTGCCCAGCTGCTGCAGGCCAC
>CAYZXP010000272.1:0-2549 GCA_964482415.1 uncultured Bifidobacterium sp.
CGGCCACCTTCATCAGCTTGAACACTTTCAGCTTGCCGGTCGACGGCACGTGCGGACCACGGCACAGGTCGGTGAACTTGCCTTCGCTGTACAGCGATACGTCTTCGTTCGCCGGGATCGACGCAATGATCTCGGCCTTGTAGGCCTCGCCGATGGACTTGAAGTAAGCCACGGCCTCATCGCGCGGAAGCACCTTGCGCTCGACCGGCTCATCTTTCTTCGCGAGCTCAGCCATCTTCTTCTCGATCGCCTGCAGGTCTTCCGGCGTGAACGGGCGCTTGTACGAGAAATCGTAGTAAAAGCCGTTTTCGATCACCGGGCCGATGGTGACCTGTGCCTCGGGGAACAGATCCTTCACCGCGTACGCCAGCAGGTGAGCGGTCGAGTGACGAATGACGTCCAGTCCGTCGGCGTCCTTGTCGGTGACGATCGCGAGATCCGCATCGCGCTCGATCAGGAAGGATGTGTCGACCAGCTTGCCGTCCACTTTGCCGGCCAGCGCCGCCTTGGCGAGGCCGGCGCCGATCGACGCGGCGACCTGCGCGACCGTGACCGGAGAATCAAACTGGCGCTGCGAGCCATCGGGAAGTCGGACTGAAACCATGCTGTGCTCCTAAATATGTACCGTGTGCCGGACGGGAAATTGCGGACGAAAAAAAACGCGGGCCGGCCGCGTTTTTTCTGAAGACAACCGCCTTCATGGGCGGTTCCCTCAACTCAAGGAAAGACGGACTAGCGAATGGATGCGTATTTTTCGCTGCTAGTTCGCGGTGTCATAACCGATGCGCCTTTCCCGACCTTATCAAAAAGATTGCTGTGTATTCGTTTGCACGTCCGGCCTCAGCCGAACCGAGGGCGAACTCTATCACAGTTTGGCCCACGATTCCCGTGATCGGGCTCAGGCTGACCGTGCCCGGGACAGGTCAATGCCCCGGGTACGGCCGGCAATTTGCCAGGTCAGGTCAGCACCGACAGGAAGGCTTCGTTGAGCTTGCGGTCGTGATAGAAGATGCCGGTACCGATTTCGTCCCAGGTCCAGACGGTCGGCTTCATGTCCGGATACCACTGGTAACCGCCGCAGAAAACTTCCATCCGGTTGCCCGACGGATCGAAGAAATAGATCGTCGTGCCGCGGGTGATGCCGTGGCGGGTCGGCCCGATATCGATCGACGCCTTGTTCATCGACAGGATATCCGCCGCGCGCAGCACCTGCTCCCAGGTTTCGAGCAGGAAGCTCACGTGGTGCAGCTTGCCCGGCTCGCCGTGGCGCACCATCGCGATGTCATGCGCTTTCGGCGAACAGGTCAGCCACAGGCCCAGGTCGGAGATGCCGTCTTCGAGCAATGCGCGCTCAACCACGGAGAAGCCCAGCACCTCGTTGAACAGCTTGTGCGCGGCTTCAATCTCCGGACCGTACAGCAGGCAATGGTCCATGCGCACCGGGTTGATGCCCCGGGTGTCAGGCAGCCACGGCGCAGGATTCAGGTAACCGAGGCCGTTGCCGACATCCGTCTTTTCCGCGTACAGCTCGATGGTGTGCCCGGTCGGGACCACAAAGCGCACGCGCTCGCCGGTCTCCAGCATCTCGCCGGCCGGCACGCGTTCGGTCGTGATGCCGTATTCGCGCAGCTTGCGGTCGAACAGCTCCAGGGTGGCCTTGTCCAGCACCTTGAACGCGAAGCAGTCGATGCCCGCGCGGTCAGCCTGGCGAATGATGAAGCTGTTGTGGTCGCGTTCATCATGACATTTGAAGTAGACCCGGCCCGACTTGTCGCGCCCCGTTTCCTTCAGTCCCATCACATCGGTATAGAAACGCACCGATTCCTCGAGGTCGAGCACACGCACGATTGCGTGGCCGGGCCTCAGAACGCCTGTCATTGCCATGGTTATCTCCTGATGTCAGTCATGTTGCGGTGTTGCCGGGTTGAGCACCCTCGTTCGGCGCCGGACGCGACAGCGCGGCCGGCGCATCCGAACGGGAGCGCGCGAAACTTTTTTCAATGCAGGCAGCCATCTTGTCGAGCGCCCGCAGGGTGATGTCGGAACGGGGAAAGGCGCGACAGGCGAGCACGATGCCGGCGCCCTCTTCTTCCGCGCTGACATGGGCACGGCTCATCACGCGGGTCTTGCAGTCGCCGGCGACAATCTGCACCTTGCACACGCCGCAACCGCCGTTGCGGCAGCCGACCGGTATGCCGCGCCGGCCCAGCTGCTCCATTGCCAGCAGCAGGTTGCGGTCGTCTGCGCAGGAATAGCGCTCGCCCGTGTTCTCGATGACGACGCTGTACTTCATCAGCGCCCTTTCAGCAGCCGCTTCACGCTGAACAGCGACCAGCCATAGCGCGACTGTGCATAGCCCCACAGTCCCTGGCGGAAGCGCAGCGTGACCACGATTGCCAGCAAGCCGAGCCCGATCAGGTACCAGCTGCCATAGTCGGCAAAGAACTTGTTCAGCGCCCAGAACAGGACCGCCCCGATGATTGGCCCTTCAATCGTGCCGGTGCCGCCGATGACGACCATGAAGATCGCAAACGCCGTCCAGTTCAGGC
>CAYZXP010000273.1:0-2494 GCA_964482415.1 uncultured Bifidobacterium sp.
GATCAGGCAGATCTGGAGCAGCTTTTCCGGGATGCCGTTCATCCCGCACTGGAGCGTGCGGGCATTGAAGCCGCGGACATTGACGGCATTTTCGTAGGCACCTTTAACGGCGGCTTCGTGCCGCAGGACTTCAGCGCATCGCTGGCCGCGGTCGCGATGCCCGAATTTCGGCATACGCCTGCAGTGCGGGTGGAGAACGCTTGCGCGACCGGCTCCGCCGCCATCTGGACTGCGCTGGATGCGCTGCTGAGCGGGCGGGTCAAACGCGCGCTGGTGGTGGGCTTCGAGAAAATGAATACCTTGCCGGGCGCGCAGATCGGCGACGTGCTGCTGAAGTGTTCCTATGTGAAGGAAGAGGCCGGAAAGCCCGGCGGCTTCGCCGGCATTTTCGGCGACATTGCCAGCAATTATTTCGAGCGTTTTGGCGACCAGTCCGACGCGCTCGCCGCGATCGCCGCAAAGAACCATCGCAACGGCATGGACAACCCGTATGCGCACATGCGGCGCGACTTCGGCTTTGACTTCTGCCGCCATGTCTCCGACAAAAATCCGATGGTGGCCGGCCCGCTGAAGCGCTCCGATTGCTCGCTGGTCTCCGATGGCGCCGCTGCACTGGTGCTGTCGCTCGAGCCGCGTTCGGGCCAGCGAGCGATTCGCTGGCGCGCCCGGGCGCAGGTCAATGAATTTTTGCCCTTGTCGCGTCGCGATCCCACGCGCTTCGAAGGTGCGGCCATGGCGTGGGCGCGTGGCCTGCGCGATGCCAACCTGTCTTTGGCCGACCTGCATCTGGTCGAAACGCATGACTGCTTCACCATCGCCGAGCTGCTCGAATATGAAGCCATGGGCCTCGCACCTCACGGCCAGGGCGCACGCGTCATTCTCGACGGCGTGACGGCGAAAGACGGCAAGCTGCCGGTGAATCCGTCGGGCGGCTTGAAGTCGCGCGGACATCCGATCGGTGCCACCGGCGTTTCGCAGCATGTGATGCTGGCCATGCAGCTGGCCGGCGAGGCCGGCGCCATGCAGATTGCCGATGCAGGTCTCGGCGCGGTGTTCAACATGGGTGGTGCAGCCGTCGCGAACTACCTGAGTATCCTGGAGGCGGCATGAACGCGGCACAGGTGATGAACCTCGGGTCGCTGCTGCGCCAGACTGCACAGTTGTTTCCCGAGCGCGATGGCCTGATTTCGGATGAGAAGCGCTGGCGCTGGCGCGAGATCGACGAGCGGGTCGATGCGATGGTGGCCGCATTGCGCGAACTGGGACTGCGCAAGGGCGACAAGATTCTCGTGCAGTCGCGCAATAACCTGCAGCTGTTCGAAAGCTGCTGGGTGGCGTTCCGTCTCGGGTGCGTGTGGGTGCCGACCAACTTCCGTTTGACTCCGCCCGAGGTGGCCTACCTCGGCGCGTCCAGCGGTGCCTGCGCGATGCTGTACGAGGCCGATTTCACCGGCCATGTGGACGCCGTACGCGCCGCATCGCCGGCCATCCGCCATGTGGTGTGCATTGGCGCGCCGCGCGAGGGTGAGCATGGCTATGAAGCGTTGGTGGAGCGCCATCGCGGCAGCCGGCCGGAGAGCGCCACCGTTGGCTATGACGACCCGCTGTGGTTCTTCTATACATCGGGCACCACGGGCAAGCCGAAAGCAGGCGTGCTGACACATGGCCAGATGAGCTTTGTGGTGACCAACCATCTTGCCGACCTGATTCCGGGCACGGACGAGAACGACTGCTCGATCGCGGTGGCGCCGCTGTCGCACGGAGCGGGTATTCATGCCTTGCTGAACGTGGCACGTGGCGCGGCCACGGTGCTGCCGTCAGGCGAGAAGCTGGACCCTGAAGTGTTCTGGCAGCTGGTGCAGCAGCATCGCGTGACCAACCTCTTCACGGTGCCGACCATCGTCAAGATGCTGGTCGAGCATCCCGCTGTCGATCGCTACGACCACAGCTCGCTGCGCTACATGATCTATGCCGGCGCGCCGATGTACCGGGCCGACCAGAAACTGGCATTGCAGAAGCTGGGCAAGGTCCTGGTCCAGTATTTCGGTTTGGGCGAAGTCACGGGCTGCATTACGGTGCTGCCGCCGGCCATGCATTCGGCTGATGACAACGACCCGAATGCCAACATCGGCTCCTGTGGAAAGCCGCGCGTCGGCATGGAAGTGGCCATCCTCGACGAGCAATTGCAGCCGGTGCCGGTGGGCACCGTCGGCGAGATCTGCTGCCGGGGGCCGGCGGTGTTCGCGGGCTATCACGACAATCCCGAAGCGACGGAAAAAGCCTTGCGCGGCGGCTGGTTCCACACCGGCGACCTCGGTCGGCTGGACGAACGCGGCCTGCTGTACATCACCGGCCGTGAGTCGGACATGTACATATCGGGCGGCTCGAATGTGTATCCGCGCGAAGTGGAAGAAGTGCTGTTGATGCACGCCGGCGTCGCGGAAGTGGCGGTGGTGGGCATGCCGGACCCGAAGTGGGGCGAGGTGGGCGTGGC
>CAYZXP010000274.1:0-2470 GCA_964482415.1 uncultured Bifidobacterium sp.
GTGACGATTTCCGGGCTCGCCGGTCCGAGCTGATGCATCAGGTACTGCAGTTCCGACAATCCGAAAGCCACTGGCCACTCTCCTTGTTCACGTCGCATCGATGAAATCGCCTGCGCGCACGCCGTCGAGGGTGCCCGCATGCAAAGCGGCTGCTGAGTATCGGGACTGTGAGGCGAGTTCCTGCAAGCGCGAGCGCTATGCCGGGGAATTCAGGGAAATGCCGGATGAAGGAGCGCTGCAGCGGGACGCGCCCGCTGCAGGGGTGAAAGCGTTAACCGAAGAACGCTTTGATGACTTGATTATCGAAACAAGTTGGTGAACTCGCTGGCCGCCGCCTGCGCGTCGTCGGCCGCATACACGCTGCTGATCGCCGCGACCATGTGCGCACCAAGCGCGACGAGTGGCTTGCTGTTCTCGACAGTCATGCCGCCGATCACACACACCGGCACGTCGAGTTCCGTGATCGCTTGCGACACGATGTCAGGCGCCGTGGTCACTGCATACTTTTTCACGCGCGACGGATAGAAGCCGCCGAACGCGACATAGCTTGCGCCGGCCGCGCTGGCATCGCGCGCGAGCTGCAGGTCACCGTAACAGGACGCGCCGACGATCTTGCCGGCGCCGACGCGTGCACGCACGTCGGCCACCGATGCATCGGTGCCGCCGACATGGATGCCATCGGCATCGAGCTTTTCGCACAGCGCGACATGATCATTGATGATCAGCGGAACGTTCATGCGGCGGCACAGCTGCAGCAAGCCTGTGGCCTGTTCGTCGCGCAGTGACTCGCTGGCTGTCTTGTGACGGTACTGCAGCAGCGTGGCGCCGCCATGCAGCGCCCGTTCGCTGACGGCGAGCAGGCGGTCGGTGTCATCCCAGTCGGGCGTGACGAGGTAAAGACCTTTCATGACATCTCCTTCTGGCGATCGGGTATGCGTTGTCCGTCTGCGATCGCAAATGCGTGTTCAAGGCTGCGTTGCGTGTACTGTTGCGCGGCGTCGATCGCGTCTTCCATCGGCAGGCGCTGCGCGAGGCGCGCCGCGATGGCCGAGGCCAGCGTGCAGCCCGAGCCATGATAATCGCCGGGCAGGCGCGCCCATGACCAGCTGCGGCGGTGCTGCCCGCAAAACCAGCGGTTGACGACGGCGTCACCTGCGCCATGCCCGCCCTTGATCAGTACATGCGGCGAATCGTTCATCAGCTGGCGCGCTTGCAGGTCAACGTCGTCGGTGCCGCACAGTGCACGCGCTTCCGGCAGGTTCGGCGTGACCAGCGTCGCAAGGCGACGCAGCGGCGCCAGTGCCAGCACCGCATCGCCCTTGGTCAGCAGGTCGCCGTGGCCACTGGCCAGCACCGGATCAAGCACCACCGGCAAATCGGGCGCACGCTCGCGCAGCAGGTCAAGGGCCTCGGCGATGGCCTGCGCATTCGCGGCACTGCCGACGATGCCGATCTTCACCGCGTCAATGCGCGTGTTGCGTTCGACCAGCACGCGCACCTGTTCGCGCAGGATCGCCGGGTCCACCGGATGCACCGCATGCACATGCTGGTTGTCCTGCACAGTCAATGCGGTGACCAGCGGCAGCGGATGCACGCCGGCCGCACCGATGGCCTGGATATCCGCCTGGATGCCGGCGCCGCCGCTCGGATCGAGCCCGGCGAACACCAGCACGCAGGGCGAAGTCCTGCCATCCGTCATGCGACCCGTCCCGCCATCGGCGACGACGGCGATGCGGCAAACTTGCGCGGAATGCGACCGGCCAGGAAGGCATCGCGACCGGCTTCGACCGCGAGCTTCATCGCGCGCGCCATCCGCACCGGATCTTTCGCACCGGCGATCGCGGTGTTCATCAGCACGCCGTCGCAACCGAGCTCCATCGCGATCGCCGCGTCGGACGCGGTGCCCACGCCGGCATCGACCAGCACCGGCACTTTCGCCTGCTCGATGATCAGCGACAGGTTCCACGGATTCAGGATGCCCATGCCGGAGCCGATCAGCGAGGCCAGCGGCATCACCGCGCAGCAGCCGATCTCTTCCAGCATCTTGGCCTGTATCGGATCGTCACTGCAGTAGACCATCACGTCGAAACCATCCTTCACCAGCGTCTCGGCGGCCTTCAGGGTTTCGGGCATGTTGGGGAACAGGGTCTTCTCGTCGCCCAGCACTTCGAGCTTGACCAGCTTGTGGCCATTGAGCAGTTCGCGCGCGAGCTGCAGCGTGTACACCGCGTCCTTCGCGTTGTAGCAGCCGGCCGTGTTCGGCAGGATCGTGTACTTCGACGGCGGCACCACGTCGAGCAGGTTCGGCGCGTTCGGGTCCTGCCCGATGTTCACGCGGCGGATCGCGACGGTGATGATGTCGGCGCCCGAAGCCTCGGTCGCGCGGCGGGTCTCATCGAGGTCCTTGTACTTGCCGCTGCCGACCAGCAGGCGCGAGCGGTAGGTGGTGCCGGCGATGGTGAGGCCGTCG
>CAYZXP010000275.1:0-2466 GCA_964482415.1 uncultured Bifidobacterium sp.
ACGACCTCGGCCACGCAGGCCGGCTTGTCGCCGCCTTCCTGCTCGACCGTGTACTTCCAGGTGCTCTGCGTGCAGTCCGGATGGCGCTCGACCGCCAGCAGGCTGAAGCGGCCGCGAATGCGACGGCCGACGCGCAGCGGCGACGGGAAACGGACTTTGTTGGTGCCGTAGTTGATGCTCATTCGCGCAAACGGGAACGCGACCTCGGCCTCGAAGAAGCGCGGCAGCAGCGACAGCGTCATGTAGCCGTGCGCGATGGTGCCGCCGAACGGCGACTCGCGCTCGGCACGCTGCGGATCGACATGGATCCATTGCGGATCGTCGGTAGCGTCGGCAAACAGGTTGACGCGCTCCTGCGTGACGGTCATCCAGTCGGACACCGCGACTTCCTTGCCGACCTCGGCCTCGAGCGCGTCGGCGCTCTCGAAATGACGCATTGTTTTTTTCCTTGGTGTTTTACGGGGGGGTGGATGCAAAGCCCGGCTGCGCGGCGAAGCGCGCCAGGTGATGGTCGGTGTCGCCCAGCGTGAGCTCGATGACGGCCAGCCGCTTGAACAGGTGCGCGGCCGGCAGCTCGTTGGTCACGCCCATGCCGCCGTGCAGCTGCACCGCCTGCTGGCCGATGAACTTCATCGCCTCGCCGATGCGCGCCTTGGCGGCGGACACGGTGCGGCGGCGCTCGACCGCATCGGCCGACCCGGCCTTCACTGCCGCCAGCATCGCCATCGAGCGCGCCTGCTCGAGATGGATATACATGTCCGCCATCCGGTGCTGCAGCGCCTGGAAGCGGCCGATCGGCACGCCGAACTGCTGTCGGGTCTTCAGGTAATCGAGCGTAGCGTCGAACAGCGCCTCCATCACGCCGAGCGCCTCGGCGCACAGCAGTGCAATGCCGTGGTCGGTGGCCGCGTCGAGGCCCTCCCAGCCGCCGCCTTCGGCGCCGAGCAAGGCACTCGCCGGTACGCGCACGTCGTCAAAGCGGATGCGGGCGATGCGCATGCCGTCATTGCAGCGCAGGTCGTCGATATGCACGCCCGCCGCGCCTGCCGGCACGACGAACAGCGAGATGCCGGCGGTGTCGCGCGCGTCGCCGCTGGTGCGTGCGGACACGATCAGGCAGCCGGCCTGCGCGCCATGCAGCACGCCGGACTTGGCGCCGCTGATTACATAAGCATCGCCGTCGCGCCGCGCACGGGTCGCGATGTCATGCAGCGCATGGCGCGCCTGTGGCTCGCCGAGCGCGCACGCCAGCTTCAGTTCGCCGGCGGCGACCTGCGTGAGCAGCGCGTCCTGTCCGCCGGCGCGCCTGAGAAATTCGGTGCCGAGCGCGGTCGCGAATACCGGCTCGACCACCAGCGCGCGCCCCAGCGCCTGCATCACCGCCATCTGGTCGACCGCGGTGCCGTCGAAACCGCCCTGCGCGGACGGCACCGGCAGCGCGGTCACGCCAAGCTCGGCCAGCGCCGACCAGGCGTCACCGGACACGCCGGCGGCGGAATGGATGATTGCCTTGCGCTGCTCGAAACCGTAATCCTTCGCGGCCCAGCGCGCGATCGCGTCGGCCAGTTGCTGCTGCTCGGTATTGAATTCGAAGTCCATGTCGTCGCCTTACAGTCCGAGGATCATCTGCGTGATGATGTTCTTCTGGATCTCGTTCGAGCCGCCGTAGATCGAGGTCTTGCGGTAATTGAAGTAGTACGGCAGCAGCGGCGCCGCGTCATCGTCGGCGCTGCTGTGCGCGGCCTCACCTTCAAGGAAAGCGACATCGAAAGGCAGCGCCAGCGGGCCGGCCGCCTCGACCATCAGCTCGGTGATCCGCTGCTGCACCTCGGTGCCCTTCACCTTCAGCATCGACGCCTCGGGCCCGGGCGCCTTGCGCCGCGCCTCCTGCGAGATCACGCGCAGTACCGTCACCTCGAGCGCCATCAGCTCGATCTCGAGCGCGGCGACTTTGGCGCTGAACAGCGGATCGAAAATCAGCGGACGGCCATCCTTTTGCATGCGCGCGGCGAACCCTTTCAGGAAGGCCAGCTCGCGCTTCGAGCGGCCGACGGCGGCAATGCCGGTGCGCTCGTGCCCGAGCAGGTATTTCGCGTAGGTCCAGCCGCGGTTCTCCTCGCCGACGAGATTGGCGACGGGCACGCGGACGTTGTCGAAGAACACCTCGTTGACTTCGTGATCCTCGTCCAGCGTGATGATGGGGCGCACGGTGATGCCGGGCGACTTCATGTCGATGAGGAGAAATGAAATGCCCTCCTGCTTGCGCGCATCGGGATCGGTGCGCACCAGGCAGAACATCATGTCGGCGTGCTGGCCCAGCGTGGTCCAGGTCTTCTGGCCGTTGACGATGTAGTGGTCGCCGTCGCGCTGCGCGCGCGTCTTCAGCGACGCGAGGTCGGAGCCGGCGCCGGGCTCCGAATAGCCCTGGCACCACCAGTCTTCGCAGGACAGGATGCGCGGCAGGTA
>CAYZXP010000276.1:0-2457 GCA_964482415.1 uncultured Bifidobacterium sp.
CGCGACGAGAAGTGCGGATGCGCGTTGTTGGTCGCCGGCGCGCCATGGGTGGCCCAGCGCGTGTGCGCGATGCCGACCTGGCCGGACAGGCCGGTGGCGGCCGCCTGCGATTCGAGCTCGGCAACGCGCGCCACGCTGCGCGAGCGCTTCAGGCCCTGCTGGTGCACGGCCACGCCGCAAGAGTCATAGCCCCGGTATTCGAGGCGTTTCAGGCCTTCGATCAGGACGGGGACGATGTCGCGCCGGGCGACGGCGCCTACGATGCCGCACATGGTTAATCCTGTTTTTTCTGTTTCATCGGTCGCTGCCATCCCGACAGGCTGGCCTGCCGGGCGCGCGAGATGGTCAGGCTGCCGGCCGGCGCATCCTTGGTCAGCGTAGTGCCGGCGCCGATGGTCGCGCCGCGGCCGACCGTGACGGGCGCCACCAGCTGGCTGTCGCTGCCGATGAATGCGTCATCTTCGATCACGGTGCGGTGCTTGTTCGCGCCGTCATAGTTGCAGGTGATGGTGCCGGCGCCAATGTTGACGCGCGCGCCGACCGTCGCATCGCCGAGGTAGGCGAGATGGTTGGCCTTGCTGTGCGCGCCGAATTCGCTGTTCTTCACCTCGACGAAATTGCCGATGTGGACATCGTTCGCCAGTACGGTGCCGGGACGCAGTCGCGCATACGGACCGATCTGCGAGCCGGCGCCGACGGCCGCATCCTCGATGTGGCAGAACGGCTTGATTGCTGCACCGGCCTGCACGGTTGCGTTCCGGATCACGCAGTTTGCGCCGATGCGAACGCCGTCGGCCAGCGTGACGCTGCCTTCGAACACACAGCCGACGTCGATCTCGACGTCGCGGCCGCAGACCAGTTCGCCGCGCACGTCGATGCGCGCCGGATCAGCCAGCGTGACGCCCTGTTCGAGCAGGCGGTTGGCGATGTTGCGCTGCTGTACCCGCTCCAGTTCCGCCAGCTGTGCCTTGCTGTTCACGCCGAGCGTCTCCCACACATGCGCGGGCTGCGCCGATTCGACCGGCACGCCGTCGCGCACGGCCATCGCGATGATGTCGGTCAGGTAGTACTCGCGCTGCGCATTGTTGTTCGACAGTTTCGACAGCCAGCTTTTCAGCGCCCGCGTCGGTGCGACGACGATGCCGGTATTGACTTCGCGAATGGCGCGCTCGGCGTCGTTCGCGTCTTTCTGCTCGACGATGCGCACGATGCGACCTTCGGCGTCGCGCACGATGCGGCCATAGCCGGTCGGGTCGTCGAGGTTGACGGTCAGTACCGCCAGGCGGTCACGGCCGGCGGTCGCCGCCAGCGCCTTCAGCGTGGCCAGCGAGGTCAGCGGCACGTCGCCGTAGAGCACCAGCGTCGATTCGGCGTCATTCAGGTGCGGCACGGCCTGCATCACCGCATGGCCGGTGCCGAGTTGCGGTTCCTGCAGCACGAATTCGATGTCGTCGGCCTCGAAGCGCGCCGGCACCGCGTCGCCGCCATGACCGTAGATCACGCACATGCGGAACGGGGACAGGCTGCGCGCAGTGTCGAGTACGTGGCCAAGCAAGGGTTTGCCGGCCAGCGGGTGCAGGACTTTCGGCAAGTCCGACTGCATGCGTTTGCCCATGCCGGCAGCGAGGATGACTACGTTCATAGACGGTTCTTGGAGAGGAAGAAAATTCTAGCACGCGACTTTCGGGCCGCTCGCGCGTTGCGAGCGGCGAAAGCGGGGCGTTTGCCTGCGCTCAAGTGCGCCGTTCAGTCGTCGTCGCCGGGCATGTGCAGCTTGATCACGTTCATGTCCCCGGTCGAGCAGGGCTCTTCGTCGAAGGCGATGTCGCCGTTGGCGTCGGCGACGCCGCTGGCCTGCAGATGGGCGAAGTCGAACAGGTCACGATCCATCAGGTGCGACGGCACGACCGTCTGCAGTGACGAGAAAATGTTCTCGACACGGCCGGGGAATTTCTTTTCCCACTCGCGCAGCATGCCCTTGATCTGCTTGCGCTGCAGGTTTTCCTGGCTGCCGCACAGGTCGCAGGGAATGATCGGGAAATTGCGCAGTTCGGCGTAGCGCTCGGTGTCGGCCTCGCGCACATAGGCGAGCGGGCGGATCACCACGTTCTTGCCGTCGTCCGATTGCAGCTTCGGCGGCATGCCTTTCAGTTTGCTGCCGAAGAACATGTTCAGGAAGAAGGTCTCCATGATGTCATCACGGTGGTGACCGAGCGCGATCTTGGTCGCGCCCAGTTCGCCGGCGACGCGATACAGGATGCCGCGCCGCAGCCGCGAGCACAGCGAGCAGGTGGTCTTCCCCTCGGGGATCACGCGCTTGACGATGCTGTAAGTGTCCTGGTTCTCGATATGGAAGGGTACGCCGATGTTGCGCAGGTAGGCCGGCAGCACGTCAGCCGGGAAGTTCGGCTGCTTCTGGTCGAGGTTGACGGCGACGATGTCGAACGAGATCGGCGC
>CAYZXP010000277.1:0-2450 GCA_964482415.1 uncultured Bifidobacterium sp.
ACGACGTCCGGGGTCAGGAAGTAGACCGGTTGGCCCAGCATGCCGGCTTCAGCCTCGATGCCGCCCACACCCCAGCCGACCACGCCGATGCCGTTGATCATGGTGGTGTGCGAGTCGGTGCCGACCAGCGTGTCAGGGTAGAACACGCCGTCCTTGTTGTGCACGCCGCGCGCGAGGTATTCGAGGTTCACCTGGTGCACGATGCCGAAGCCCGGGGGCACGACGCCGAAGGTGTCGAAGGCCTGCATGCCCCACTTCATGAACTGGTAGCGCTCGTTGTTGCGCTGGAATTCCAGTTTCATGTTCAGGTCAAGCGCGTTCTTGTCGCGGAAGTGGTCAATCTGCACCGAGTGGTCGACGACCAGGTCAACCGGCACCAGCGGTTCGATGTTCTTCGGGTTCTTGCCCATCGACGAAGCGATGCCGCGCATTGCGGCCAGATCGGCCAGCAGCGGCACGCCGGTGAAGTCCTGCAGTACGACGCGCGCGACGACGAACGGGATCTCGTCAGTACGGGCGGCTTTCGGCTTCCAGTTCGCCAGCTGGCGCACATGCGCCTCGGTGACTTTCTTGCCGTCGCAGTTGCGCAGCACCGCTTCCAGCACGACGCGGATCGAGACCGGCAGGCGGTCGATGTTCACGCCAAGCGACTTTTGCAGCGCCGGGAGTGAATAGAACTTGCCCTTCTTGGTCGGGGAAACCTTGAATTCCTTGAGCGTTTTAAGCGTGTTGTGCGACATAAGCTCTCCTTGTTTTTGAATAGCCTGAAAATCTGTTATTGCTTGCCTGGCCGAAGGCCGCGCGCCGTTGCGCGGCCATCCCGCCCCTTATCGTTCGAGCTGCGCCACCTTGTCGGCCTTGCACTCGTTCGCCACTGGTTCACCGCGCCTGCTGTCCAGCAGCATCGCCTTGCTCGGAATGCTGATCCAGACGAGCCCGCTGCTCTGGTCCTCGAAGCGCAGGGCGCCGGTGGACGTGGTCACGCGCTGCATCCGGTACTGTTTTCCCTTCCAGTTCAGGTCAATCGCGCTGTCCATCCGGACATCACCGGCGACCGACACCTGCCGGCCGAGTTCGCAATGCATGTCCAGGGGTTTGGCCTGCGCCTGTTGTGCCAGCAGCGCTGCGGCAAAAAAAGGGATAAGGGTCGGAATTCGCATGTCGCCTCCTGAGTTCGTTTGTTTCCTAGGCCAGCGCCGCCGCCTCGGCGGGCAGCGACAGGCCGTTGCGGCGCGCCCGTTGCAGCACCGTCCAGTAATAACGGTAGCTTGCGCGATCGTGCAGCTTGCCTTCGTGCTGTATCGGTCCCCAGTCGCTGCGCTGTGCTGCGCACAGTATCGCAACGGCTTCGTCGACTTCGCACCCGTCCGGCGCAAATGCATCGAGGATCGGCCGGACCTGGTCCGGATGAATGCTCCACATGCGGCCGTAGCCGAGTTGCCGCGCCGCCTGCGCCGCGTCTTGCGCGACGACCGACAGGTCACGGATCTCGGTGCACACATTATGCGACGCGACGATGCCGTGCGCATGACAAGCTGCGGCAATTTCAAGTTTTGCGCGCACCACCAGCGGATGGCTGAACTGGCCAGGGCTCTTCATGGCCGCGGCCGGTATGCCGCCGTAGTGTGCTGATACAAAGTCCATGATCCCGAATGACAGGCACTCGACGCCCGGCAGTGCGGCGATTTGCCACACATCGTGCAGCGCGCCGTGCGTCTCGACCAGCGCATGCACGGGCAGGTCGGCGCGGCCGGCGGCGGCCGCATGACGGCGCACCACGGCGATGGCCGCCTCGAGCTGTGCTGCGCTTTCGACTTTCGGCACCACGATGTAGGCAAGCCGGCGGGCCGCGCGCGCGCAGATGGCAGCAACGTCGGGCTCGAAATGCTCGCTGTCAGGATCGTGCACGCGCGCGCCGATGCGGCCGAAGCAGTTCTCGTCGCCGGCGATCAGGTCGCCGACCAGCGCGGCATGGTCGCGTTCGTTGCCGGCGGCAGCGCCGTCCTCGCAATCGAAGGTGATGTCGAACACCGGCCCCAGCTGCTGCTGCAGCGCCAGTGACTTGCGCATCAGTTTTTCCGATCCTGCATAGTGGTCACACGCCGGCAGCGAGACCGGCTGGTGCATGCCCTGGAACAGGACGTCGGAAGGATGCATGGACAGGGGAGGAAAGTGGATAGGGATGCGGCGGCAGGGCCGGCCTGCCGCCGCTTCGCCGCCAGTTTACGGCAGCAGGTGCTTGACGCCGTCGCGCTCGTCGGTCAGCTCCTTGAGCGTGACGTTGATGCGCTCTTGCGAGAAGGCGTCGATCTCGAGGCCCTGGACGATCTTGTATTCGCCGTTCTCGGTGGTCACCGGGAAGCCGAACACGATGCCTTCCGGGATACCGTACGAACCGTCCGACGGGATGCCCATCGTGGTCCACTTGCCGTTGGTGCCCAGCACCCAGT
>CAYZXP010000278.1:0-2443 GCA_964482415.1 uncultured Bifidobacterium sp.
AGGAGAACATGAAGAAGCCGGTGGTGGGCTTCATTGCCGGCGTCACCGCGCCGCCGGGCAAGCGCATGGGCCATGCCGGCGCGCTGATCTCCGGCGGTGCCGACACCGCGGACGCGAAGCTCGAGATCATGGAAGCCTGCGGCATCAAGGTCACGCGCAACCCGTCCGAGATGGGCCGCCTGCTGAAGGCCATGCTGTAATCATCGCGACAGCGAATGAAAAACGGGGAGCCGAGGCTTCCCGTTTTTTATTGCGTAAACCGATCAGACCCTGGGCAGGAAGCGGGCCGGCATCGAGCCGCCGATTTGCCAGGTCATTGCGCCGGCCTCATTGCATGTGCCGGTATAGACAACGGTACTGTTGGCGGGCACGTTGGGAATGCCAGCGGCGTAGGCGACCGTGATGGTCGCGGTGGTGCCGCTGGTGCCGGCCACGGTAATGCTCGCGACGCCCCGGCCGGCAATCTGAGTTGCGACCGGCAGGCCGAGGTCGTCATGCGACAACCCGTTCGCCCGTTGCGCCAGCGTGCCGTCGCTGCACGCGATGCCGAGTGCCGTCATCGCCGGTGCGGCCAGGCTCGGCCCTTCGGCCACGCGCGCACGCGTCGTGTAGTCCTGGTACGCGGGGATGCCTACGGCAGCCAGGATTCCGATGATCGCAACGACGATCATCAATTCAATCAGCGTGAAGCCTTGTTCTCCATGGCGCTGGTAATTACTGTTTTTCATAGGCTGCTCCTTGTCGACTCACGAATAAAAAAATGGCATCCACGGTGTGGATCCGTGTGCATCGGCAAGTTGTGTGCCAAATGAATAAGCGTCTTTGTGTTTTTCGGTGATCGGATCGGCTCGCAGCCGTGACCGCCAGACCTTCGGGTGGCGCGCTGAATCAGTCTTAAAAATTGCGATCATCGAGCGTATGGATCGATAACGCGCTGCGGCAGCGGACGATGGCGCCCATCGTTTTTCGATGAATTGTTCGTATCAAGACAATAATTGGCGAGCTGAACAAAATTTGTTCAAAACGATAAAAATTGTCTCGCCGCCGACGCCGCTATTCGCGTGGTTGCCGCGTCGTGAACGGATTCCTCAGTCGGGCTGAATTAATTTCCCTGAGGAATCAGAATGCTAGAATCAGCCTCCGAACCAGTTCAGCAGTAGCCGCCGCAGCGCTGGTTCGCTGCCGGCGGCGTCAAACGGGCACGGGCAACGGATGAAGCAAGGACGCGACACCGGCAATGCTTGGCAGGACGAATCGGACCCTCCGCCGCATCGCTGGCGGAGGCGACTGGCATGGCTGGTGCTGCTGGCCGCCGTCGTGGCCGCCGGGTATGTGTCCGGCTTGCTGATCGATCCGGCGCAACTGATGCTGCTGTCGATCGGGCTTGTTGGGGGGGGCTGGCTGTGGCGGGTCATCGCACGGCGCCGCCGCCGCCGCTTGTGGCATGACGCTCCCCAGGTCGTCCGCTCGGTGTTGCAGCGACCGGTACGCCCGGTGCCCGTCGAACGCGAGTGGCGTTTCGCTTCGCATCCGGCCTTCTGTGTGCCGCTGGCGCTGTCACTGGCCGGGATGCTGTACTGGGCAGCGGTGCTGAACCGTATGCAGCTGCCGTTCTACTGGCTGCTGGCGCTGGCCTTGCTGCTGATCGCTAACCTCTGGTGCTGGCGTCAGCCTTGGCTTCTGGTGCTGATCGTCAGCGTCTGCGTCGGCATGCTTTCGCTGTTCGGCTGGCTGGCCGCTAAAGTTTCCGTGGCCGTCGCGATCGTCGTGATGCTCGCCTTCCTGGCGATCGGCGCTGCCGGTATCGCAAGGTTCGCTCAACGTATCAACAGGAATTCAAACGCGCAATGAAGAAGCAACCCGGAGTCAATGGCGAGTGGATCACGGTCAGCCTCGAAGACCGGGTCAGCGCGGCGACCTTGCCGTCGCTGGTCGCGCTCGGCACGCCGGCGCTGGTGCACCTGCAATACGCGCTCGGCGACGGCTGGGGAGAGCGCGGATGGATCCTGCCGACCGTGATCTGGATCTATGGCCTCCTGTTTTGGCTGGCTTCGGGCGGCCGCTCGCTGCTGGCCGGACGCCGTTGGGAATGGACGGCGGCGGCCGACGAAGAACGGATGCGCTACTGGAGCGACGCGCGCAAGGCCGGCCGGCAGTTCTGGGGACACTGGTGGGTGCGCTTCCCGATCGGACTGGTGTTCCTGAGCTACGGCGTACACCTGCTGTCCAGCAGTGATTACTCGATGCAGTGGCTGAGCATGGTGCTGCTGCTGTCGGCCTTCGTGACGCCGTTCGTGTTCGTCGCCGAACTGGCGCTGTTGCCGCTGGTGATATTCGCGTTGCTCGCTTATCTTGCCTTCGCCACACGCTTGCCGGCATTGCTGGTCATCATGCTGTCCGGCGTCGCGCTGGTGTTTTCGCTGCTGGCAATGCTGGCGCGGCG
>CAYZXP010000279.1:0-2440 GCA_964482415.1 uncultured Bifidobacterium sp.
AGCACCTCAAACATGCGATCACTGTAGCGGCATCTTCAGCACGGCACAAGCGAGGCTGCAAAAAACTTTTTCCGGTGTGGCTTCCAGTCATGGCGCAGGCATCGTGGATTTCGCGGAATCTCAAGCAATATCATGAGCTTAGGATTTGCGACGGAAGTAGGCACGGCCAACAGCCTGCGCGACTCACGGCACACCGGAAGCGGTGGCGATGTTTATTTATTGCATAAGTTTTTGATAACGCCCGTCAGGCAGGCGCTCTACGCTGCCTTCCAGTTCCAACGCGAGCAAGGCAGCCTGGACCTCGGGGACGCTGAGCTCGCTGCGCTCGGCCAGCTGGTCGACCGAGGCAGGGTCGTGTCCGGCTGCGCGCAGCACGCGTTCGCCGCCGACCGATGTGGTGTCGTCAGCGGCCCGGCGGTCCGGCGCCTGCGCAGGCGCCTTTGCCGCGCTGGCCGTCCGATGCCAGCGCAGTTCCTCAAGGATGTCATTGGCCGACTCGACCAGCTTCGCGCCTTCGCGTATCAGCCGATGGCAGCCCTTGGAGAGCGGCGAATGGATGGATCCGGGTATCGCGAACACTTCCCGCCCCTGCTCGAGCGCGCTGCGCGCCGTGGTCAGCGAGCCCGACTGCAGCGCCGCTTCGACGACCAGCACACCGAGGGACAGGCCGCTGATCAGGCGATTTCGACGCGGGAAGTTCGAGGCAATCGCTGCGGTGCCGAGCGGATATTCGCTCAGCAGGCAGCCCTCTTCCGCGATCCGGTGCGCGAGTGCGCGATGCCTGCCGGGATACACCAGATCGAGGCCGGTGCCGGTCACGGCAATGGTCGATCCGCCTTGCGGCTCGGTGCCGCAGGCGCCCAGGTGGGCGGCCGCATCAATGCCGAGTGCAAGTCCCGACACGACCGTCAGACCGGACTGGCTGAGTGTGCGCGCGAACTGTTCGGCGTTTTGCATTCCCTGCATGGTCGCATTCCGGCTGCCGACGACCGCCAGTGCGGGACGCGACAGCAATTCCAGACGGCCTTTCGCATACAGCAGCGCCGGTGGATCCGGAATTGTGAGCAGCGCGCGCGGATATGCGGCGTCGGCCAGCGTCAGCAGGTGGTTGCCCGGTTGCGCGGCCCACGTCAGCGTCGCGTCGATCTGCGCCTGCATTGCCGCGTCGGGCTCGCCGCACAGTGCCAGCGCGAGTTTCTCGGGCACGCATTTCTGCAGTGCCGGGAAGCCGGCGGCGAGTACGTCGCCCGGCAGCCCGAAGCGCGCCAGCAGTTCGCGCGCCGTCTGTGGCCCGACGCCCTCGGTCAGCACCAGCCGCAGCCAGTGCGCGCGGTGATCCGGGTCATCCATGGCAGTCAGTCCGCCGCAGGCAGCGGCCCGATCGTGTCGCCGGCGCCGATGGCGTCGCTGCCGCGCATGACGAGCGCGAGCGCAGCCTGTTCAAGGGCGTCGAACACCAGCAGCGCGGCGACGGCTTGCGTGACGGGGCGTAAGCGTTGGCGGGAATCATCGGCGCCGATTCTAACTTGCTTCGTTACCGCGACGAGACTGCCGCGGCTCAGTCCGTCGAGCCGTCCCCGGTTCAGCATCACCACGTCTCCCGGGCCGGCCCAGCCGCCTTCATGCAGCAGCGCGGCGATCTTGCCGTCGCAGGCCGGCGCCGGCTGCAGCTCGGTCAGGTTGCCTGCCGGAGCTGGCGCGCGCAGCAACAGGTCGCCGGCCATGATCTCCGCACGGGCCTCCTCCACCTGTACGCGCTGCAGTCCGCCCGCGTCAGGCCGCAGCAGGCGTGCCGTGCCGACCCGCAGCAGCGGCAGCGCGAGCAATTCGCCGCGGTCCGGATCGCGCACCGGACCCAGCGGGCGAAGCACGTCGAGGACCGCATCGGCTGCGAGATGGCCTTCCGCGTACGCGATATCGCCGACGGCGGCCATGCGGCGGCGGTCGGCAAATCCGAGGATGCGCGGCGCCCCGCTGATCTCGGCCGGCATGGCCAGCCGGAAGCGGGCCGCGGAGGCCAGCAGCCGCGGGGCGAGCACCGGGATTGGCGCGGATGCGGGAAGTGCGGCGGCGCGTGCGGCAGGCGCCAGCCGGATTTCCGGCGGCGTCCCGTTCGCTCGCGCGCTGCCATCGGTGGCTGGCAAGAGTGATTGCAATTGTCCGGTCTGCCGGTCGAGCACGATCAGCTGGCCGGGATAGATGCGGTGCGGGTTGGCGATCTGCTCGCGGTTGCGTTCCCACACCTGCGGCCAGCACCACGGATTTTTCAGGAAAACCGATGCGATGTCCCACAAGGTGTCGCCGCGGTCGACGCGGTGGGTTTCCGGCGCCGTCGGGCGCAGCTCGCAGGTCGTTCCCGCGAGCGCCGGGACGGCCGTCGCGGCAGCGAGCAGAAGGGCAGCTGTGCTACACTTTTTCATCGATTTTCCACTCTCGTCGG
>CAYZXP010000280.1:0-2440 GCA_964482415.1 uncultured Bifidobacterium sp.
GTGCACCTGTTCGAGCGGCTGGTGTTCATGTCGCGGCAGAACCGCTGATGCGCCAGCGCCGCAGCCCGCGTCCTTCCACTATTCCTAACCCGTCCGCAGGCTCATCGTCATGCTGATCGATTTCTTTTTCACGCTGAAGGACGCAAAGATCCCGGTGTCGATCAAGGAGTTCCTGATCCTGCTCGAAGCGCTCGACCGGCAGGTGATCGAACCGTCGCTCGATGAGTTTTACTATCTCGCGCGCACGACGCTGGTGAAGGACGAAGCGAATTTCGACAAGTTCGACAAGGCCTTCGGCCACTACTTCCACGGCGCGCAGGCGCTGTTCGACAAGGCGCCCGAGATTCCGCTGGACTGGCTGATGAAGCGGCTGCAGCGCGAACTGACGCCCGAGCAGAAGGCGCAGCTGGAAAAGCTCGGCTACGACAAGCTGATGGAACGGCTGAAGGAACTGCTCGACGAGCAGAAAGGCCGGCACGAAGGCGGCAACAAATGGATAGGCACCGGCGGCACTTCGCCGTTCGGCAACGGCGGTGAGAATCCGGAAGGCATACGCATCGGCGGCGAAGGCCGCAACCGCACGGCGGTAAAAGTCTGGGAAGCCCGCGCTTACAAGGACTACGACAGCGAGCGCGAACTCGGCACGCGCAACATCAAGGTCGCGCTGCGCCGGCTGCGCAAGTTCGCGCGCGAAGGACTGGAAGAAGAACTGGCGCTCGACGACACGATACGCGCAACGGCCAACAACGCCGGCTGGCTCGACCTGAAGATGCAGCCCGAGCGCAAGAACAAGGTCAAGGTGCTGATGCTGATGGATGTCGGCGGCACCATGGACGACCACATCGGCCGGGTCGAGGAACTGTTCTCGGCTGCGAAGACCGAGTTCAAGAACATGGAGTTCTTCTACTTCCATAACTGCGTGTATGAGACGCTGTGGAAGAACAACCGCCGCCGGCACGCCGAGCGCTTCGCCACCTGGGACGTGCTGCGCAAGTACCCGCCCGACACCAAGCTGATCTTCGTCGGCGATGCGACGATGAGCCCGTACGAGATCGTGCAGCCGGGCGGCTCGGTCGAATACAACAATGAAGAAGCCGGCGCAGTCTGGCTGCAGCGCTTTGCGCACCAGTTTCCCAAGCACGTGTGGCTGAACCCGGAACCCGAAGGGCTGTGGCAGTATCGGCAGTCGATTGCGATCATCCGCCAGATCATGGGCAACCGAATGTACCCGATCACGATGGAAGGTCTCGACCGGGCGATGCAGCTGCTGTCGAAATGACCACGGCCGGCAACACGCTTGCGGCACCCGAATTTATTTAGAATGGCAGGATTGGCGCGCCATCGGGCGGGCCGATCGAACCCCCTCACCCCTCCTCACGAATGGCCAGCAAAAAACCCGAATACAGCGAATCGTCGATCCGCGTCCTGAAAGGACTCGAGCCGGTCAAGCAGCGGCCCGGCATGTACACCCGTACCGAGAACCCGCTGCACATCATCCAGGAAGTGATCGACAACGCCTCCGACGAGGCGCTCGGCGGCTACTGCAAGAACATCCACGTCACGCTGAATGCGGACGGCAGCGTCAGCGTCGAAGACGACGGGCGCGGCATTCCGGTCGGCCTGCATCCCGAAGAAAAAGTGCCGACCGTCGAGATCGTGTTCACCCGGCTGCACGCGGGCGGCAAGTTCGACAAGGGCTCCGGCGGCGCGTATGCGTTCTCCGGCGGCCTGCACGGCGTCGGCGTGTCGGTCACCAATGCGCTCGCCTCGAAGCTCGAGATCACCGTCTGGCGCAAGGACGACAAGGGCAACGGCGTGCACAGCCTCGAGTTCGCCGACGGCGACGTGGTGCGCAAGCTGGCCTCGCGCGCGGCCGGCAAGGACGACAAGAAGTCCGGCACGCGCGTGACCGTGTGGCCGAACCCGAAATACTTCGATTCGCCGCAGATCCCGATCGCCGAACTGCAGCGGCTGCTGCGCTCGAAGGCGGTGCTGCTGCCCGGCGTGCGTGTGTCCTTCACGCAGGCCAAAAGCGGCGACACGCAGTCGTGGCTGTACGAACAGGGCCTGCGCGGCTACCTGAACGAAGCGCTCGCGCAGACCAGTGGCGGCGCGACCCTGATCCCCTTGTTCGAGGGCGAGCAGTACGCAACCGCGGAAGCCGACGGCTTTGCCGAGGGCGAAGGCGCAGCCTGGGTGGTCGCGTGGACCGAGGACGGCGCGGTAGTGCGCGAGTCCTACGTGAACCTGATCCCGACGCCGGCCGGCGGCACCCACGAATCCGGCCTGCGCGAAGGCCTGTTCGGTGCGGTGAAGAGTTTCGTCGAACTGCACTCGCTGCTGCCCAAGGGCGTGAAGCTGCTGCCGGAGGACGTGTTCGCACGCACCTCGTTCGTGCTGTCGGCGAAAGTGCTGGACCCGCAGTTCCAGGGCCAGATCA
>CAYZXP010000281.1:0-2408 GCA_964482415.1 uncultured Bifidobacterium sp.
GTCAACATCGACGAACGCCAGTCGCTGGCCGTGCGCGCCGCGCACCATGTGCCGGTGGTGTTCGACAATCCCGACCGCTTCCTGCGCAAGGGCCTGCTGCAGAGCCGCGCGCTGCTCGACAATCCGGTCGCCGCGGCCGGCGCGTCGGCGCCGCGCAAGTTCCTCGACGACGTGGCCAGGAGCGCGCGCGAGGCGTCGCAGCTGGTGCGCGCCGCATGGGACAACTACCGTACGCCGGTTGACTACGGCATCATCCCGGTCGACCTGCCGAAAGTGGCGGCGATGATCAACGCGGGCCTGTCGTCGCGGCTGTTCTACGTGTCGTATCGCCACAATGCCTTCGACACCCATGTGCAGCAGAACGAGCAGCACGGCCGTCTGCTGTCCTACGTATCGGACGGCATCGCCGGCTTCATGAAGGACATGGAGCGCATCGGTCGCGCCGACGACGTGACCATCCTGGTGTTCTCGGAATTCGGCCGCCGCGCCGCGGAAAACACCAGCCTGGGCACCGACCACGGCACCGCAAACCACATGTACGTGATCGGAAAACAGGTCACCGGCGGACACTACGGCGATGCACCATCGCTTACCGACCTCGACGAAGGTGGTAACCTTCGCTTTACGACCGATTTCAGGCGCGTTTACGCGACCCTGATCGAGGACTGGCTCGGGCACGCCGACAGCAAGGGACTGCTGTACGGCCAATTCGAGAAATTCCCGATTTTCGGATAAAGCAACAAGAGACAGGTGGCACGCGCATGGCAGCACATTTCGACCTTCCGGACATTAAGCTTTTCGTGAACATCGCGGAGGCGAACAGCCTCACCCGCGGTGCGGAGCGGTCGCACATGTCGCTGCCTGCGGCATCGATCCGCATCAAGAACCTCGAAGAGGGACTGGGCGTAAAGCTGCTGTACCGGACCAGTCAGGGCGTGACCCTGACGCCGCCGGGGCAGGCGTTCATGCACCATGCGCGGCTGGTGCTGCAGCAGCTGACCGACCTGCGCGGCGACCTCGCCGAGTATGTGAAAGGTTCGCGCGGCCATGTGCGGATCTTCGCGAACACGACCGCGATGGCGGAATTCCTGCCGGCGCTGCTGCCGTCCTTCCTCGCCACTCATCCGGACGTCAACATCGAGCTCAAGGAGCGGATGTCGAATGACATCATCCGCGCCGTCACCGAGGGCAAGGTCGATGTCGGCATCATCGCCGGCAACGTGCGCACCGAAGGGCTGGAAGTGCTGCCGTTCCGCGAGGACCGGCTGGTGCTGGTGACGTCCGAATCGCATCCGCTGGCCACGCGCAAGCAGATCGAGTTCAGCGAGGCGCTCAGCTACGACTTCGTCGGCATGGTCGAGGCCAGCGCGATCCACGCGTTCCTTGCGCAGGCGGCGAACGAGCTGAACCGGCAGATCAAGATCCGCATCCAGGTCGGCAATTTCGAGGCGGCCTGCCGCATGGTCGAGGCGAATGTCGGCATCGGCGTCGTGCCGTACTCGTCGGCTGCGCGCCACGCGCAGAGCATGAACATCCGCTGCGTCGAGATCGGCGACGAATGGGCGGTGCGACGGCTGCAGATTTGCGTGCGCAGCCTGCAGGCGCTGCCGCTGTTCGCGCGCGAACTGGTCGAGCTGCTGACCGGCGACGTGAAGGTCGGCGCCTGATCTTTCGTCCGCGGCGCGGCCCGGCGATGCCGGCGCGCCGCCGGATTCCGCCGCAGTCATTCCCCTGCGCAGGGTTAAAGCTCCTTCAACACGAGCCTAAAAACTCGCGAATTGCCCGCCTCCGGGCATTCCTTCAAACTCGCCTCAACATCTGCTAACCACCGACGGCACCGCAGCCCGCGGACCGTCCCTGTCCCTGGAATACCCGAATGAACCACACTGATGCCCATCAGGACATCCGCGATGCCGTGCGCGCTCTCTGCGCGCAATTCCCGGCGGATTACTTCCGTCAGGTCGACGAGGAGCGCGGCTATCCCGAAGCCTTCGTCAATGCGCTGACCGAAGCCGGCTGGCTGGCCGCGCTGATCCCGCAGGAATACGGCGGCTCCGGCCTCGGGCTGGTCGAGGCGTCGGTGATCATGGAAGAAATCAATCGCGCCGGCGGCAACTCCGGCGCCTGCCATGGCCAGATGTACAACATGGGCACGCTGCTGCGTCACGGCTCGAAGGCGCAGAAGGACTTCTACCTGCCGAAAATCGCCGCCGGCGAACTGCGGCTGCAGTCAATGGGCGTGACCGAGCCGACCACCGGCACCGACACCACCAGAATCAAGACCACCGCCGTGAAAAAGGGTGACCGTTACGTGGTCAACGGCCAGAAGGTCTGGATCTCGCGAATACAGCACTCGGACCTGATGATCCTGCTAGCGCGCATCAAGCCGCAGGCCGAAGTGACAAAGA
>CAYZXP010000282.1:0-2403 GCA_964482415.1 uncultured Bifidobacterium sp.
TTGGCGGCGGTCTTGCGGGCGGTGGCGCCGCGCTTGGCCACGGCCAGGCTGACTTCCTTGTCGCCCCAGATTTCCTCGAGGCGGTAATAGGCGCGGATCGCCGGCTGCATGATGTGCACGACCATGTCGCCGAGGTCGACCAGCACCCATTCACCGGTGCCTTCGCCTTCCATGTTGACGATCTCGCCGCCGGCTTCCTTGACCTTGTCGCGCACCGATGCGGCCAGGGCCTTGGTCTGGCGGTTCGAGGTGCCGGACGCGATCGCGATCCGGTCGAACATGCTCGTCAGATGGGTCGTGTCATAGACGTGGATGTCTTGCGCCTTCACGTCTTCCAGCGCGTCGACGACGAGCGCCTGCAGTTTTTTGATGTCCATTGGGGAATTAGGGATACTGGTAAAGATGATGTCGTTGAATATAGTCTAGCACCGCGCCGGGCAGCCACTTGGCTGCGCGCCCGGCGTCGCCGTCGGCCAGCGCCTGCCGTACAGAGGTCGACGCGACGTCGACCGCCAGGTTGGTTGCAATGAATGCCAGCCCGTGCGCGCTTGCCTTGAGCTGCGCCGGGCTCGCGAGCCGGCGGGCGAGCTGCTCCGCCACCGCCGGGTCCAGTGCCTGTCCCTGCAGCGCGAAGCCGGGGCGGGTCGCAAAGCACAGGTGAGCGAGGTCGAACAATTGCGGCCAGTCGCGCCAGGTGTGCAGGTTCAGCAACTGGTCGGCGCCCAGCGCCATCGCGATCGATACGTCGTCGCCGAGCTCGGCGCGCAGCGCGCGCAGCGTGTCAATTGCATAACTCGGGCCCTCGCGCCGCACTTCCTGCTCGTCGATGACGACCGGCGTTGCCCAGTCCGCAAAGGCTTCATGCAGCATCGCGATCCGGTGCGACGCCGGCGTGCGCAGGCCGGGCTTTTGCCAGGGCTGTCCGGCCGGCAGCAGCCGCAGTTCGTCCGGGTGCAGCAGCGCGCTGAAATAGCGCGCCAGTGCGACATGTCCTGCATGGACCGGATCGAAGCTTCCGCCCAGCAGCAGGACGCAGGCTTCGCTCACGCGGCCAGCCAGTCGCGATGCGGCAGGAAATCGGTGTACAGCTTGCTCTCGGGACTGCCGGCCTCGGGCTTCCAGTCGTAGCGCCATTTGACCACCGGCGGCATCGACATCAGGATCGATTCGGTGCGCCCGCCGGACTGCAGCCCGAACAGCGTGCCGCGGTCGAACACGAGGTTGAATTCGACATAGCGTCCGCGCCGGTACGCCTGGAAATCGCGTTCGCGCTCGCCGTACGGCGTGTCCTTGCGGCGCTTCAGGATCGGCAGGTAGGCGTTCAGGAAGCTGTCGCCGACGCTCTGCGTCATGGCAAAGCTTTGATCGAAGCCCGGCGCATTGAAGTCGTCAAAGAAAACGCCGCCGACGCCGCGCGCCTCGTTGCGATGCTTCAGGAAGAAGTAGTCATCGCACCACTGCTTGAAGCGCGGATGCAGGTCGTCGCCGAACGGCGCGAGCGCGTCATGGCAGGTCTGGTGGAAATGCTGCGCGTCTTCGGCATAGCCGTAGTAGGGCGTCAGGTCCATGCCGCCGCCGAACCACCAGACCGGCTCCTTGCCTTCGCCGGTGGTAGTGAAAAAGCGCACGTTCATGTGCACGGTCGGCGCGTATGGATTGCGCGGATGGAAGACCAGCGACACGCCCATCGCTTCCCACGGCCGTCCGGCCAGTTCGGGGCGGTTTGCCATCGCCGACGGCGGCAGCTTGCTGCCTTTCACATGCGAGAAGCCGACGCCGCCGCGCTCGAGTACATTGCCTTCCTCGATCAGGCGCGAGATGCCGCCGCCGCCTTCGGGGCGTTCCCATGCATCGCGGAGGAAAGGCTTGCCGTCGACTTCCTCGACGGCGGCGACGATGCGTTCCTGCAGCGACAGCAGCCAGGCCTTGACGGCGTTCGGATCGGGCGTAGTCATTGTTGTTCCTGATCGGGTCGGTAAGGTGCTCAGCCGGGGCGCTTCAGCGCGCGCCAGCCGATGTCGCGGCGGAACTGCATGCCGTCGAAGCGGATCGGGTCGAGCGCGTCATACGCATGCTTCTGCGCGATGCGCACGCTGTCGCCGAGGCCGACCACGCACAGCACGCGGCCGCCCGAGGTCTTCAGCTCGCCATTCTCCAGCGTGGTGCCGGCATGGAAGGTCACGCTGTCGGCGGTTTCGGCCGGGATGCCGGTGATGACGTCGCCTTTCGTCGGTGCATCCGGATAGCCGCCGGCGGCCATCACCACGCCTAGCGCGGTGCGGCGGTCCCAGTCGAGCTCGATCTGGTCCAGCGTGCCGTTGACTGCGTGCTCCATCACGGTCACGAGATCGGTCTTCAGGCGCGCCATGATCGGCTGCGTTTCCGGGTCGCCCATGCGGCAGT
>CAYZXP010000283.1:0-2401 GCA_964482415.1 uncultured Bifidobacterium sp.
CATCCGACAGCGGCTTGGCGATCACGTTCATCACTTCGTTGTGGCGCTTGCCGTCGCGGAACTGGCGCAGCTGGCTGGAGAGATAGGATTCAGGCTGGCCGGCGAGCGAAGGCGTGCCGGGCATGCTGGCAATGCCGTTGTCGCCGTGGCACATCATGCAGTTCTGGGCGGTCTTGGCGCCGGCTTTCAGGTCGGCAGACAGGGAGGCGGTCGACAGACCTGCGCACAGCAGGCCGGCCGCGATCAGCGAAATGGTTTTCATCGTGGATTCAGATAAAAGATAAATCGGAGTTGGAACTATACCTGCAAAAAAAATCGCCTGCCGCGATTGCTCGGGGCAGGCGACTTCAGGATCATCGCCGGGCATCATGCCCGGCTGTGATCATCGGCGATCAGTTGCCGTAGCTGATGCGATAGAGCGCGCCAGCAAAGTCATCGGAGACCAGGATCGAGCCGTCCGGCAGGTTGGCGACGTCGACCGGGCGACCGAATGCGCGCTTGGTTTCCTGATCCAGGAAGCCATCGGCGAACACTTCAGCCTTGCCAGCCGTGCCGTCCGCGTTCACCGGGACGTAGTTGATCAGGTAGCCGCTCGGCACCGTGCGGTTCCACGAACCGTGCGATGCGACGAAGATGCCACCCTGGTACTTCTTCGGGAAGGCCTTGCCGGTGTAGAACGACATGCCCAGCTGAGCCTGGTGTGCCGGGAACTCGACCTGCGGAGCGATCATGCCTGCCGGCTCTTTCACGTCCTTCAGATCCGGAGCTGCCGGCGAACCAGCGACCTTGAACTTGCCGTTGTAGAACGGGAAGCCGAAGTGCTGGCCTGCCTTGGTGATGCGGTTCAGTTCGCCCGGCGGGACGTCGTCGCCCAGACCGTCAACCTGGTTGTCGGTGGTCCAGACAGTCTTGTCTTTCGGGTTGATGTCCATGCCGGCCGGGTTACGCATACCCATGGCGAAGACTTCCTTGCCCGAACCGTCGAACGGGTTCAGACGGATCACGCCGCCGATACCGGTCTTGTTGTACAGGTCGATCTTGTCCTTCGGCTGCACGTTGTACGGCTGGCCCAGGGTGACGTACAGCTTGCCGTCGTCTGCAACTTTGCAGGTACGGCCGGTGTGGTTGAACGACTGCTCTTCTGCCGGGATCAGGCCGCCTTCTTGCACAGCGGTGATGACGGCGACGTCCGGACCTTCGTAGAAGTATTCAGCGGCCGGGAAGTTCAGGACGCGGTTCGATTCGACGACGATCAGGAAGCCGTCCTTGGTCCAGCAGACGCCGTTCGGGTTCTTGAACTTGATCGACGGAGCGAAAGGCTTGACTTCGTCAGCGGTCATGTCGCCGTTACGGTCGGTGACTGCCCAGACGGTGGTCTTGCGGGTGCCAACGAACAGCATGTTGGTCGACGGAGCGACTGCCATGTAGCGCGCGTCCGGAACCACTGCGTACAGTTCGATCTTGAAGCCTTCCGGCAGCTTGATCTTCTTCAGGTTTTCCTTCAGCTTGTCGACGTTCTTGCCGGTCTGTGCGACCGTCGGAATGTCGATTGCCGTGTTCGTGGTCTTCATTGCCGAGATCTTTTCCAGATTCTCGTCGGCTGCGAAGCTGGGTGCAGCGAAAGCTGCCAGCATTGCGGAAGCCAGAACGCTCTTCACAAAAACGTTGGATTTGGCCAATTTAATCTCCGATTGGTTTTTATGGAAAAACAGTGCCGAAGCACCGGTACCCAAGCAGCCTCTCATTAATATTTTTGAAACTTGGATAACGAAAGAAATGCCGCTTTGCAAGTGGGGCTCTGGACTATAGGTTGCCGCCTTAAACAGCTACAAGTGAAAATTTTTCAAGTGTCTGTGGCGCGTCGGATGAATCGCGGCAGCCCGAAAAAAACGGCTGCAGTAGTCAGCTGCAGCCGCTGGGATTGAAGCGCGGCGGGATTATTTGATGACGACGCCCCACGGCAATTCGCCGACGCTCACTTCAGTAATGGGTTTCAGTTCGACCGCATCGATTACTGAAATCGAGTTGGAGCGGCCGTTGGCCACATACAGCTTCTTGCCGTCCGGCGTAATGGCCATGTTCCACGGACGCTTGCCCACCGGGATGGTGGCCAGCACTTCATTGGACTCCGTATCGACGGCGGACACCGTCGCGTCCTTGCCGTTGGAAATGAATACGCGCTTGCCGTTCGGAGCCATCGTGACGCCATTCGAGAAAATGCCGGTGCTCATTTTCTTGATGACCGACCGCTTCGCGACGTCGATCGCATATACGGCATTGGCGATCTCGCAGGCGACGTAGGCGACCTTGCCGTCCGGGCGGAACGCAATGCCGCGCGGACGATCCCCCACCTTGATCGAGGCAACCTGCTTGCGGCGCACCACATCGATCACGTCCACGC
>CAYZXP010000284.1:0-2398 GCA_964482415.1 uncultured Bifidobacterium sp.
GACAGGTGGAGGTCGGAAACAAAAAGCGCAACCGTTGCCGGCTGCGCCTTGTTGTCCGCTACTGCGGGAATGCTCATGAGGGATACGGTCAGACGATCTCGGCCTTCTCGATGATCACGTCCTCGACCGGCACGTCACCATGGAAGCCCTTGCTGCCGGTGCGCACCTTGCGGATTGCATCGACCACGTCGGTGCCGTCGGTGACCTTGCCGAACACGCAGTAGCCCCAGTTGTTCGGGCCGGCGTAGTTCAGGAAATCGTTGTCCTTCACGTTGATGAAGAACTGCGCGCTGGCCGAGTGCGGGTCGTTGGTGCGGGCCATGGCGATCGTGTAGGCATCATTCGACAGGCCATTGGCGGCCTCGTTCTCGATCGATGCGCCGGTTTCCTTCTGCTTCATGCCCGGCTCGAAACCGCCGCCCTGGATCATGAAACCGTTGATCACGCGATGGAAGATGGTGCCGTCGTAATGGCCGGACTTCACGTAGTTGAGGAAGTTTTCGACCGTCTTCGGCGCTTTCTCCGCGTCGAGCTCGATGGTGATCTTGCCGTGGTTGGTGGTGAGTACGACTGCCATGATATTCCTTTGTTGGATGAGATTATTCGATGAGGGTGGCCGATTCGATCACGACGTCCTGCAGCGGCTTGTCGCGGCGGCCGGTCGGCACGGACTCGATTTTGTCGACGACGTCGGCGCCCTTGATGACCTTGCCGAATACCGCATAGCCCCAGCCGTCCTGTCCCGGATAGTCGAGGAAGCGGTTGTCCTTGGTATTGATGAAGAACTGCGAATTGGCGGAGTTCGGGTCCGACGTGCGCGCCATGGCGACCGTGTACTGGCGGTTGCGCAGGCCATTCTTCGATTCGATTTCGATCGAATCGCGCGTCGGCTTCAGGTTGCCCTGGGTGTCATAGCCGCCGCCCTGAACCATGAAGTTCTCGATCACGCGGTGGAAGGTGGTGCCGTTGTAGAAGCCGGCCTTCACGTACTGCACGAAATTCTCGACCGACTTCGGCGCCTTTTCCGCGTTCAGCTCGAGCACGATTTCGCCGAGATTGGTCTTCAGCGCGACTTTCGGCGCACCTTCGGCGGCGGCGTGGCCGGCGATCGAGGCAAGGGAGAGGGCGGTGACAATGGCGAGGAAATTGCGGCGCAGCATGCGGGTCCTTTGAAGAAGCGGTTGGGGGCGAGTCCGGCTCCTGCCGAGGCGCAGAGTGGACGTGCTTCGATGTTATACTCCGACGAAACTCGCATTTTATCAAAAGACGACTTGCCGATTTCTGCACAAAGAAGACGGCGGGACTCAGGCCACGATTGGCCGGCGGGCGCAGCGCACGGCGCGCCCGAATCGCATCCGCATCCATCCATGAGCGTTCTCAAGATTTACAACACGCTGGCGCGTGACAAAGAGGTTTTTACGCCGATCGAGCCGGGCAAGGTCCGCATGTACGTCTGCGGCATGACGGTCTACGATTACTGCCACCTCGGCCACGCACGCGTGATGGTGGTGTTCGACATGGTGCAACGCTGGCTGCGTGCCAGCGGCTATGGCGTCACCTACGTGCGCAACATCACCGACATCGACGACAAGATCATCCGGCGCGCCGTCGAGAACGGCGAGCCGATCTCGGCCCTGACCGGCCGCTTCATCGCGGCGATGAACGAAGACGCCGCCGCGCTCGGCGTGCAGCCGCCCGACCATGAGCCGCGCGCGACGGCCTATGTGCCGCAGATGCTGTCGCTGATCGGCAAGCTGGAAGCCAACGGCCTCGCCTATCAGGCGGCCGACGGCGACGTCAATTACTCGGTGCGTGATTTCTCCGGCTACGGCAAGCTGTCCGGCAAATCGCTCGACGACCTGCGCGCCGGCGAGCGCGTCGAGGTTGCCAGCGCGAAGCGCGACCCGCTCGACTTCGTGCTGTGGAAGTCGTCGCGCGAATCCGAGCCGGACGAAGTGAAATGGGCATCGAAGTGGGGCAGCGGCCGCCCGGGCTGGCACATCGAGTGCTCGGCGATGGCCTGCGACCTGCTCGGCGAGCAGTTCGACATTCACGGCGGCGGGCAGGACCTGCAGTTCCCGCACCATGAGAACGAGATCGCGCAGTCCGAGGGCGCAAGCGGCCGCCGCTTCGTCAACACCTGGATGCACAACGGTTTCGTGCGCGTCGACGACGAGAAGATGTCCAAGTCGCTCGGCAACTTCTTCACGATCCGCGAAGTCCTGAAGAAGTATGACGCCGAGGTCGTGCGCTTCTTCATCCTGCGCGCGCACTATCGCAGCCCGCTGAATTATTCGGACGCCCATCTCGACGATGCGCGCACCGCGCTCACCCGCCTGTATACCGCGCTGAAGGAAACCGCGCCGGACGGACAGCCGCTGGACCGCAACGACGCCCA
>CAYZXP010000285.1:0-2391 GCA_964482415.1 uncultured Bifidobacterium sp.
ATTTCAAGGCATTGTCGCTGCGCGACCTGTTGCTGACCTTCGGGCCAGCGCTGGTGCTCGTGATTGCGCTTGGCTATGTCGCGTACCGCCTGGTCGATCCGACGCCGCCAAAGACCGTCACGCTGTCCACAGGACAGGAGAACAGCGCATACGAGGTATTGGGCAAGCGCTATGCAGCGATCCTTGCAAGGCAGGGCATCACGGTCAGGCTGAAGCGTTCGGAAGGATCGATGGAAAACCTGCAGCGATTGCAGGATCCCGCGTCGGATGTCGACATTGCCTTCGTCCAGAGCGGTTCGACTTCACTGAGGAACGCCGAGCAGCATCAGCTGGTGTCGCTTGGCAGCCTGTTCGTCGAGCCGGTCTGGCTGTTTTACCGAGACAGCGTGAAGCTTCGCAGCGTGCGCGACCTGCGCGGCCTGCGGATCAATGTCGGCCCTGACGGTACCGGCGTGCCTCAGTTGTTCGGCAAAATCCTCGACGCGAACGGCATGGAAAAAGGCGACGTACGTCTGACGGATATGGAAAATACGCCGGCAACGATGGCGCTGCTGGCCGGGAAGGTCGACGGCATGGTGTTCAGTTCGTCCGCCGAAGCCTTGCTGATCCAGATGCTGTTGCAGACACCCGGAATCCGGCTGTTCGATTTCACGCAGGCCGAGGCCTATGCACGTCGTTTCGCGTTTTTGTCGGCAGTGCGGCTGCCGCGCGGGATCGTCGATTTCGGGCGCGACATTCCTTCGCGTGACCACCAGCTGATTGCGCCGACAGCGACGCTGGTCGCGCGCGACGGCCTGCATCCGGCGCTGGTTGACTTGCTCGTGCAGGCCGCTGCCGAGATCCACGGTGCGCCCGGCTGGTTCCAGCGGCGCGGCGAATTCCCGACCGCTGAATATTCGGAAATCCCGGTGGCTTCAGCCGCCGAAAAATACTACCGCGACGGGCCGCCGCTGATGCAGCGTTACCTGCCATTCTGGCTGGCGAATTTTTTCGGTCGCATGTGGCTGGTCATCGTGGCGCTCGGTGCGCTGCTGGTGCCCTTGTCGCGCGTGGTGCCGCCGCTGTATGTATGGAAGGTGCGCTCGCGCATCTACCGCTGGTACGGGCAATTGCGCAGTGTCGAGGGAGCGGTGGAGGATGCGTCGCCGGAGCAGCGGCGGCAGATCTACGAGGAGCAGGTCAGGCGGCTGGACGACATCGAGCGGCGCGTGAACCGGCTGGTCGTGCCGCTGTCGTTTGCGGAAGAGTTGTATGGCTTGCGCAGCCACATCGATTTCGTGCGCAAGCGCATCGAGTGGCTGGCACGCGCTGCCTGAGCGGATAGTGCTTTAAGCGCCCACCCAGGGCAGGCCGGCGCGGCACCAGCCGCCGATCGTCTTGCGATGGCCGGCGTCGTCGCGGTCACCTTCGAAGCCTTCAAGGATGTCGAAACAGTTTTTATAGCCGTTGGCAGTCGAGATTTCAGCCGCATAGCGGGAGCGTACGCCCGAGCGGCACAGGAACAGCAGAACGTCATCCGGTGCCGCGCACCGGGCGAGCTGCTGCAGGAATTCCGGGTTTTTTGCACCGCCCGGATACAGCGTCCACTGAACCGCAAAATGCTGCCCGTCCGGCAAGTCAGCCTTGCCGACCCAGTCGCGTTCCGCTTGTGTGCGTACGTCGATCAACTTGACATGGGGATCCGATTTCAGCAGCGCGAACGCATCGGCAGGCGTGACGGCTCCGGCATAGGGCAGCGAAGACGCTTCCTTGCGCTGGCGGGCACGGGTCAGGATTTCGGTCGTATCGGGCATGATCGTGGCGTTATCTTGTGGAATGGGCATTATAGAGCGGCCGTTGCAGGAATTCGGGCACGTTTTTTGTATATCAGTAAAGTTCCATTATGGTGCGGTTATTGCGCGAGCGCACCACAAATGTGCGTCTCGGGAGTATTGCACCAGTTTGGTGTGTTGTCGTCCCGTCATGCTCCCCGCTGCAGTTCGGCAAGTTCTTGTTCCGACTCGATATTTCTGTCAGTAGTTTCTGAACTATCTCAAACATAAAAGGGGTGGTTGATGGCATGGAATCTGCTAACATCCGCTGCCGAGTTCCGGTCCCCCAAAGTCACACGTTGCGCAGTCGTCCGGCTTGCGCCGAGTCTGCCGAAGGCAAGCCCGAACATTCAGCAACCAAATACCGCAACCTCCAGGAGATTTACATGGCAAAGTCGGCCGCAGATGTATTGAAGATTGTGAAAGAAAATGAAGTCAAATTCGTCGACTTCCGTTTCACCGACACCCGTGGCAAGGAACAACATGTGACCGTGCCGGTGTCCCATTTCGACATGGACAAATTCGAGTCGGGCCACGCGTTCGACGGTTCGTCGATCGCCGGCTGGAAGGGCATCGAAGC
>CAYZXP010000286.1:0-2384 GCA_964482415.1 uncultured Bifidobacterium sp.
CGGTGAATTCGCGCCGGTCGTGATCCCCAGCTACAACGGCTCGCGGCAGATGCCGAACCTGACGCCGCTGCTGGCGCTGCTGCTGGCGCGCGAAGGCGTGCCGGTGCTGATCCACGGCGTGACGACCGACCCGGGCCGCGTGACGACTGCGGAAATCCTCGTTGAGCTCGGCGTGGTGCCGGCCACCACCGACGAGGCTGCTGCCGCCGCCTTCGCTGCGCGCCAGCCTGCGTTCATGCCGATCGCAGCGCTCGCGCCGAAGCTCGACCGGCTGCTGCAGCTGCGCCGCGTGCTCGGCCTGCGCAATTCGACGCACACGCTGGTGAAGATCATGCAGCCGTTCGCCCAGCCGGCGCTGCGGCTGGTGTCGTACACGCATCCGGAATACCTGACGATGCTGACCGATTACTTTTCGACGGCGGCACCGGCGGCACGCGGCGACGTGTTCCTGATGCGCGGCACCGAAGGCGAGACGGTCGCGAATGCGAAGCGCGCAAATGCGGTCACCTGGTTTCACGCCAACCGGCCGACGCAGCTGATCGAACGGCAGGAGCCGGTCGACGAGATGCCGCCGCTGCCCGCCAGCAGCGACGCCGCGGTCACGGCCGCGTGGATACGCGAGGCACTCGACGGTCGCCAGCCGGTACCGGCACCGATCGCCGAGCAGGTCGCGCAGTGCGTGCAAATCGCCCGGCAGATGCAGCAATGACGCGGTCTTTTGATGTGGCCGTGATCGGCGCGGGTGCGGCCGGCATGATGTGCGCGTCGGTGGCCGGGCAGCGCGGCCGGCGCGTCGTGCTGATCGACCATGCGGACAAGCTCGCCGAGAAGATCCGCATTTCCGGTGGCGGTCGCTGCAATTTCACCAATGTCGATGCCGGGCCGGCAAATTACCTGTCGCAGAACCCGCATTTCTGCCGCAGCGCGCTGTCGCGCTATACGGCGCAGGATTTCATCGCGCTGGTGAAGAAGTACCGGATACCTTTCCACGAGAAGCACAAGGGACAGCTGTTCTGCGACCGCTCGGCCGAAGACATCATCGCGATGCTGAAAGCCGAATGCGACGCCGGCGGCGTGCAGTGGATGATGCCGGCCGGCGTGAAGTCGGTGGTGCGCGAAGGCGAGCGCTTCCGGCTCGCGACCGGCGGCGGCGACGTGGTCGCCGACAGTGTGGTGATCGCGACCGGCGGGCTGTCGATACCGAAGATCGGGGCGACTGACTTCGCGTTCCGGCTGGCCAACCAGTTCGACCTGCCGCTGGTCGAGACGCGTCCCGGGCTGGTACCGCTGACCTTCGATGCGCAGGGCTGGCAGCCTTTCGTTGCGATGGCCGGCATCTCGCTGGAAATCGACATCGAGGCCGGTGAAAAGAAATCGCGCGGCCGTTTCCGCGAGGACCTGCTGTTCACGCATCGCGGCCTGTCCGGGCCGGCCGTGCTGCAGATCTCCAGTTTCTGGCGCGAGGGCATGGCGCTGACGCTGAACCTGCTGCCGGCGATCGACGTCGCGCAGGTGCTGATCGATGAGAAAACGAAGATCAAGAAAACCCTGGGCAACTGGCTGTCGCAGCACCTGCCGTCGCGGCTGGCCGAAGGTGTGCTGGCGGCGAACGGATTTGCCGTCGATGCACGCGTGCCCGACTTGCCGGACAAGCAGCTGCGCCGGCTCGGCGAAGCGCTGAACCGCTGGACCATCGTGCCGAACGGCTCGGAGGGCTACCGCAAGGCGGAGGTGACGCTGGGCGGTGTCGACACGCGCGCGCTGTCGCAGCAGACGATGATGGCGAACCGCCAGCCGGGACTGTATTTTGTCGGCGAGGCCGTCGACGTGACCGGCTGGCTCGGCGGCTACAATTTCCAGTGGGCGTGGGCTTCCGGCGTGGCGGCAGGATTATCGGTTTGATAATTATGGTGCGGATTTCCCGGACAGAAAATCGGATTTGCCAGACGGCTTCCTTTCCGGGGACTTCGCTGCTATAATCGCCGACTCTGCGTCATCCAACGAATACAGACTAATTCATGACCACTATCCGCGTTAAAGAAAACGAGCCCTTCGAAGTTGCATTGCGCCGCTTCAAGCGCAGCATTGAAAAAACCGGTCTGCTGACCGAGCTGCGCGCACGTGAGTTCTACGAGAAGCCGACCTCCGAGCGCAAGCGCAAGAAGGCTGCTGCCGTGAAGCGCCACTACAAGCGCATCCGCAGCCAGCTGCTGCCGAAGAAGCTGTACTGATCGACGGCCTCGCCGTTCGGTGAGGCGACGCAGATTGCAAACCCGCTCCGGTGTTCGCCGCAGCGGGTTTTAGTATTTAGAGCCTGTCTCGTCGGGTCGATGGCAAGGCGACGGCACCGCAGACAGTACAGACGTACGGCAAGTTGCTGGCAA
>CAYZXP010000287.1:0-2357 GCA_964482415.1 uncultured Bifidobacterium sp.
TGGGCAATCAGGTCGGCGGCGGTACCGGCAAGACGCTCGCCACGGTGGCGGGCGCGGTCGGCGGCGGCTATGCCGGCAATGAAATCGAGAAGCGCACGCGCAAGGCGGTGGCTTATGAGGTCGACGTGCAGTTCGAAGACGGTGCCCGCCGCGCCTTCCGCTATGAGGCCGCACCGGCATGGAAGCCGGGTGACCGGGTGAAGGTGGTGGACGGTACGCTGGCGGCGCGCTGACCGCCGCGTTACGCGCGTTCAGCGGGTCTGGCCGGCCGGCTCATCCTTTGAAAAGGCCGGCAAGCCCAGACCCGCTCAACAACGGCATCGGACGGGATCACCCGATGCCGGCTTTACAAAAATCCTACTGCGCTTCCTCGATCCACGCCATCTGTATCGCCTCGAGGATCTTCTCGCCCGAATGGTTCGGGTCATCGTTGAAGTCCTCAAGCTCCATCACCCAGCGGTGCAGGTCGGTGAAGCGCACCGTCAGCGGGTCGATGTCAGGATGCTTGTCGTACAGCGCCTCGGCGATGCGTATCGTGTCGGTCCACTTCATGGCGCCTCCCGGGATCAGTGATTTTCGCGCGCGTGGTTGATCGTGTATTTCGGGATCTCGATCACGAGATCCTCGTCGCCGACGACGGCCTGGCACGACAGGCGCGACGTTGCCTCGAGACCCCAGGCCATGTCGAGCAGGTCTTCCTCGCGCTCTTCCGGGTCCTTCATCGAGCCATAGCCCTCGCGGACCACCACATGGCAGGTCGTGCACGCACACGACATCTCGCACGCATGTTCGATCTCGATGTCATGTTCCAGCAAGGCTTCGCACACCGACTTGCCCTTGGGCACCTCGAGCACGGCGCCATCGGGACACAGGGTTTCATGGGGGAGTACGACGATCTGGGGCACGTTCTGTCCTTGTTTCGAATGCGTTTTCAGCCGACCGTTAGGGTCAGGCCACTTCGTCCAGCTTCTTGCCGGTGAGCGCGGCGCGCACGCTGCGGTCCATGCGGCGCGCGGCGAATTCGCCGGTGCCGGCGGCCAGTGCATCGACCGCCTGCTTGATTTTCTGATGGTCGGTGCCGCGCGCAGCCTCGCGCACGGCGTCGATCAGCGCGTCGATCGCGGCACGCTCTTCAGCGGTAAGCAGGTCCGGGTCCTGCGCCAGCGCCGCCTGCGTGGCCAGCACGATGCGCTCGGCCTCGACCTGTTCTTCGCGCAGCGCGCGCTGCTTCATGTCTTCGTCGGCCGACGAGAAGGATTCCTGCAGCATGCGCGCAATATCGTCGTCGCCCAGCCCGTACGAGGGCTTGACCTCGATCGACGCCTCGACGCCGGAATGCATCTCGCGCGCCGATACCGACAACAGGCCGTCGGCATCCACCTGATAGGTCACGCGGATGCGCGCCGCACCGGCGGCCATCGGCGGAATGCCGCGCAGCTCGAAACGCGCCAGCGAGCGGCAGTCCGCCACCAGCTCGCGTTCGCCCTGCACCACATGGATCGCCATCGCGGTCTGGCCATCCTTGAAGGTGGTGAATTCCTGCGCGCGCGCGCACGGGATGGTGGAGTTGCGCGGTATGACTTTCTCGACCAGCCCGCCCATCGTCTCGATGCCGAGCGACAGCGGGATCACGTCAAGCAGCAGCCAGTCGTCGCCGGATGCGCGGTTGCCCGCCAACAGGTTCGCCTGCACGGCCGCGCCCAGCGCGACCACCTTGTCCGGGTCGATGTTGGCCAGCGGCGTGGTCTGGAAATAATCGGCGACGGCCTTGCGCACATGCGGCATGCGCGTTGCGCCGCCGACCAGCACGACGCCGTCGACGTCGTCGATCGCAAGACCCGCGTCGCGCACCGCCTTGCGGCACGGCGTCAGCGTCTTGGCGACCAGCGTTTGCGTGATGTTGGAGAATTCGGCCGCCGTGATGGAGAGGCTGACGAGCTCGCCGGAATTCAGCGTCGCGTCGATCTGCACTTCGGCATGTGCGGACAGCAGCTCCTTCGCCTCGCGCGCCTTGACCATCAGGATGCGGGTGTCCTCGTCGGACAGCGGCGCAAGATTGGCCTGCTCGATGATCCAGCAGAACAGGCGGTGGTCGAAGTCGTCGCCGCCGAGCGCGGAATCGCCGCCGGTGGCCAGCACCTCGAACACGCCTTTCGACAGCTTCAGGATCGACACGTCGAACGTGCCGCCGCCGAGGTCGTACACCGCGTAGATGCCCTCGGAGCCGTGATCGAGCCCGTAGGCGATCGCAGCTGCGGTCGGCTCGTTCAGCAGGCGCAGCACGTTCAGGCCGGCGAGCTTGGCCGCGTCCTTGGTGGCCTGCCGTTGCGCGTCATCGAAATACGCCGGCACGGTGA
>CAYZXP010000288.1:0-2345 GCA_964482415.1 uncultured Bifidobacterium sp.
CGGCCTTGATGGCCTTGGCGAACGGCATGCTGCGCAGGCGCTTGCCGGTCGCGTTGGCGATGGCGTTGGCCACAGCCGGTCCGATCAGCGAGGTCGACGGTTCGCCCGTGCCGCCCGGCTTCTCGGTGCTTTCCACCAGATGGATATCCATTTCCGGCGTCTCGTTCAGGCGCAGGACGCGGAAGTCATGGAAGTTGCTCTGGTCGACACGGCCGTTGGTCACGGTGATGTCGCTGTACAGCGCGTGCGACAGACCGTAGACGATACCGCCTTCGAGCTGGGCCTTGACGATGCCCGGGTTCACCATGCGGCCGCAATCGCAAGCCACGGTGACCTTGTGCACCTTGATGTCGTTGCCCTTGACGGACACTTCAGCCACTTGCGCCATGTAGGTGCCGTAGCCTTCCATCAGAGCCACGCCCAGGGCACGGCCCTTCGGCAGCTTCTTGCCCCAGCCAGCCTTCTCTGCAGCGATCTTCAGCACGTTGGCGAAGCGCGGCTCGTTGGCCAGCAGGTCCAGGCGGTACTGCACCGGATCCTTGCCCGCTGCGTGTGCCAGCTCGTCCATGAACGATTCGTTGGCGAAGCAGTTCATGGTGTGCGACACAGCGCGCAGGTAACCGACGCGGTAGCCGGTGTCAGCGATGATCAGGTCGTGCGAGGTGTTGGCGATCTCGTACGGAGCGACAGCCGCTTCGACCATGAACGGGTCCAGGGTCTTCTTCGGCAGGCCGAACAGCGCTTGCGTGATCGACTGCGAGTTCAGCTGGTGCTTGTACGCGACCGGCTTGCCAGCAGCGTCCAGGCCAGCTTCCATGCGGTTGATCGACAGCGGACGATAGTAATCGTTCTTCATGTCGTCTTCACGCGACCACAGGATCTTGACCGGCTTGCCCGAAGCTTTCGCCACTTCAGCTGCCTGCACCGCGTAGTCGACGCAGACGCGACGACCGAAGCCGCCACCGAGGTAGGTGGTGGTCACGGAAACGTTCTCCGGCTTGAAGCCGATGACCGCTGCCGCCTGGCCTTGCGCGCCCTGCTGGAACTGCGTCGGGCCGATCAGTTCGCACTTGTCGCCGTCGATGCGGGCGATCATGTTCATCGGCTCGATCGGCTGGTGCGCCACCAGGTTCGTACGGTATTCGGCCTTGACGACCTTCTTCGCGCCCTTCAGTGCGCCGTTGGCATCGCCAACGTCCGGACGAATCTTGATTGCTTCAACCGACTTGTCGGCGTTGGCGGTCGATTCCCAGAAGGTCTTCGACGACAGCGCTGCGCCCGGGCCCAGATCCCACTCGACCTTCAGCGACTTGCGCGCCTTGTAAGCGTGCCAGTAGGTGTCAGCGACCACAGCGACGGCGCCGTTGGGCACGCCACCACCGTTGGAGATCTTGTACACGCCGATGACGCCCGGCTGCTTCAGCACGGCGGAGTCATCGATGCTCTTCACGCTGCCGCCGATGACCGGAGCCATCTCGATCGACGCGTAGACCATGCCCGGCACTTTGGCATCGATACCGAATTCGGCCTTGCCGTTGACCTTGATTGCTGCGTCCAGACGCGGAACGGCCTTGCCAACGATCTTGAACTGCGACGGATCCTTCAGCTTGACTTCCTTCGGAACCGGCACGGCCGCTGCTGCACCAGCCAGTTCGCCGTAGGTCGCCGACTTGCCGTTGCCCGACACGACGCCGTTTTCGGCCGTCAGCGTGGAAGCGTCAACGCCCCACTTGTTGGCAGCAGCCTGGACCAGCATCGTGCGCACTTGCGCGCCGCCGATACGCAGCTTTTCCCACGCGTCACGGATCGAGGTCGAGCCGCCGGTGATCTGCGCGCCCAGCAGGCCGTTCACGTACGCCGGGTCTGCCGGTGCCGTGGTGACCTTGACCTTGTTGATGTCCACAGCCAGCTCTTCGGCGATCAGCGCCGGCAGCGAGGTGTGCACGCCCTGGCCCATCTCGGACATGTGCGAGATCAGGGTGATTTCGTTGTTGTCGGCAATGTGCACCCAGACGTTCGGGGTGTGCAGCGAGCCAGCGGCATTCGCTTCCTTGCCGCCGAAGCCCGGGACATACATGCCGAGCACGGCCACGCCGGCAGCAGCTGCCGACGATTTCAGGAATTCACGACGATTCGTTGTCATTTGTGTTATCTCCTCTACCTTAAGCCTTGCGCATTTCAGCGGCTGCATCCTTGATGGCAGCGCGGATGCGGTTGTAGGTGCCGCAACGGCACAGGTTGCCGTTCATCGCTGCGTCGATCTCTGCGTCGCTCGGGTTCTTGTTCTTTGCGAGCAGCGCCGATGCGCTCATCAGCTGGCCGGACTGGCAGTAGCCGCACTGCGG
>CAYZXP010000289.1:0-2309 GCA_964482415.1 uncultured Bifidobacterium sp.
AGGGCAATCTCGCGGCCGAGCCGCTTCGCGGCCCCGGTCACGAGCGCAGTCTTGCGAAAGCTCGGGTTCATGAATGTCTGCTGTTGCTGGAAAAGAGCTGTTGTCTGGGAAATTTTTTTCCGGCACGCCGCGGCCGGGCAGGGTTCACTACAATACGCGCCATGTCTTTGCCCGAGCCCTCAGCCGACGCCCTTGCTGCGTCCCGCGCGCTGGAACGCCTGATCAGGGAGGCGACCCGCGAGAATGATGACTGGATCCCGTTTTCCCGCTACATGGAGCTCGCGCTGTATGCGAGAGGACTCGGCTATTACGCCGGCGGCTCTGCGAAGCTCGGAAAAGACGGGGATTTTACAACCGCGCCCGAAATTACGCCCCTGTTCGGTGCCACGCTGGCGCTGTTTGCCGCCGAACTCTTGGCTGGCCAGCCCTTGCGCTTGCTCGAGTTCGGCGCCGGCACGGGCAAGCTGGCGGCCGACCTGTTGCATGCGCTCGCGCAGCGCGGTGTCGCGGTCGCCAGCTATCAGATCGTCGAACTGTCGGCAGAGTTGCGCGCTCGTCAGCAACAAGCGCTGGCCGGCTATCCGCAGGTGCAATGGCTTGATGCGCCGCTGCCGGCTTTCAGCGGGATGGTCGTTGCCAACGAAGTCCTCGATGCGATGCCGGTACCGCTGCTGGTCAGGCGGGACGGTCGCTGGCTGGAGCGCGGCGTCACCCTTGAAGGCGAACGCTTTGTTTTTGCCGATCGTGAGTGCCTGCAAACCCTGGCCGCGCAAATTCCTGATGCTGAGGAGTTGGCAGATGGCTACGTGACCGAGGTGCACCCGCAGCAATCCGGTTTCGTCCGCGTGCTTGCCGACATGCTGAAGGCCGGTGACGGCGGCATGGCGGTACTGGTTGATTATGGTTTTCCGGCGCATGAGTACTATCTGCCGCAGCGCGCGCAGGGCACCCTGATGTGCCATTACCGGCATCATGCGCATGGCGATCCGTTTTATTTGCCGGGACTGCAGGACATCACCGCACATGTGGATTTCACCGAAGTCGCGCGCACGGCGCTGGATGCCGGACTGGAGTTGTCGGGCTACCTGAGTCAGGCGGCATTCCTGCTGGCGGCGGGTTTGCCGGCGCTGTTGCAATCCGAGTCGCCGGAAGACGTAAAACGCTGGCTGCCAATGGCAAACGCGGTCCAGAAACTGACCTCGCCGGCGGAGATGGGCGAGTTGTTCAAGGTGCTGCTGCTTTCCCACCGGCTGAAACTGCCGCCGCGTTTCCTGCAGCAGGATCGCAGCCACCGACTGTAGTAAGCGCCTGCTTACCAAAGGATTCCGATGTTTCGCTGGCTGTTGACGATCTTTCTTGCCCTGATCATTTTTTCATCGCTGCTGCCCTGGCTGGAAAAGCTCGGTATCGGGCGTTTGCCGGGTGACTTGCGATTCAGCATTTTCGGACTGAAAATCTTTCTCCCGTTTGCCTCGACCATCCTGCTGGCGCTGCTTGTCTTCGGTATCGCCAAGCTGGTCTGAACGCACATGATTCGCTGGGTTGTCGCCATTTTCGTGCTGCTGGCGGTGTTTTATCCGCTGCTGCCTTTCCTTGAGAAGGCGTGGGTGGGGCGCGTCCCCGGCGACATTCGCTTCCGGTTCAGGCAGATGATCTTCTGCCTGCCGTTTGGCTCCGCCCTGCTGTGGTCCGCCATAGCGTTCACGCTGGCGCAATTGTTGAAATTGGCATGACGGCTGCCGGCGCTTAACGGAAAAGTAAAAGGGGGCTTTTGCGATAAAAAGTATCGCAAGCATTATTCCGATTGACAAAGGCAATCGACACCTCTATAGTCTCGAGTTCCCTGCGGTGGGGTGGCCGAGTGGTTAAAGGCAGCAGACTGTAAATCTGCCCTCTCTGAGTACGCTGGTTCGAATCCAGCCCCCACCACCAGGCGCGAGTCGCAAGACGTCGCGATGAAAACTTGAGTAGCGGCAGTGTTGGTCGCCCTCGCGGGTGTAGCTCAATGGTAGAGCTGAAGCCTTCCAAGCTTAAGACGAGGGTTCGATTCCCTTCACCCGCTCCAACGTTTTTTGCTGAACGCTTCCCGGTCTCCGGGGTGCGGGCAGATAAGCCCTTGTAGCTCAGTGGTAGAGCACTCCCTTGGTAAGGGAGAGGCCACGTGTTCAATCCACGTCAAGGGCACCAGTTTTCGTAATGTCGGTAAAGTCGGGCGCGTGCCTGTACATTCTCATCAAATAGCTAGGAGTACATGATGGCAAAAGGCAAGTTTGAGCGGACCAAACCGCACGTGAACGTCGGCACGATCG
>CAYZXP010000290.1:0-2276 GCA_964482415.1 uncultured Bifidobacterium sp.
ACCGCCGCGCTCGACCGCAACCTGACCTACCTCGGGCTGGTCGAAGTGCTGTACGGCTATCCGCTTGACGGCGTGGTGCTGACCACCGGCTGCGACAAGACCACCCCGGCGATGCTGATGGGCGCGGCCACGGTCGACCTGCCGGCCATCGTGCTCTCCGGCGGACCCATGCTCAACGGCTGGTTCAAGGGCGAGCGCGCCGGTTCCGGCACCGTGGTCTGGCATGCGCGCGCCGAAATGGCCGCCGGCCGCATCGACTACGACGAATTCCTGAAAATGGTCGCCAGCTCCGCGCCGTCGGTCGGCCATTGCAACAGCATGGGTACCGCGCTGTCGATGAACAGCCTCGCCGAAGGACTCGGCATGTCGCTGCCCGGCTGCGCAGCCATTCCCGCGCCTTACCGCGAGCGCCCGCAGATGGCCTACGAGACCGGCCGCCGCATCGTCGATATGGTGCACGAAGACCTGCGCCCGTCGCAGATCATGACGCGCGAGGCGTTCGAGAACGCCATCGTGCTGGCGTCCGCGATCGGCGGCTCGACCAACTGCCCGCCGCACATCAATGCGATTGCGCGCCACATCGGCGTCGAACTCGACATCAGCGACTGGGACCGCATCGGCTACAAGATCCCGCTGCTGGTGAACTGCATGCCGGCCGGCGAATACCTCGGCGAGGAATTCCATCGCGCCGGCGGCGTGCCGGCGGTGCTGCATGAACTGCTGAAGGCTGGCAAGCTGCATGCGAATGCGCTGACCGTGTCGGGCCGCACGATCGGCGAGCACTGCGCCGACGCCAAGACCGGCGACACCCGCGTGATCCGCACCTATGACGACCCGCTGCAGGCCGAATCCGGTTTTGCCGTCCTGTCCGGCAACCTGTTCGACGCGGCGATCATGAAGACTTCGGTGATCTCGCCGGACTTCCGCAAGCGCTACCTCGAACGGCCGGAAGACCCGGGCGCCTTCGAAGGCAAGGCGATCGTGTTCGAGGGCACCGAGGACTATCACGACCGCATCAATGATCCGTCGCTCGGCATCGATGCCGATTCCATCCTGTTCATCCGCGGCGTCGGTCCGGTCGGTTATCCGGGCGCGGCCGAAGTGGTGAACATGCTGCCGCCGGATGCGCTGGTGCGGCAGGGCATCAGCGTGCTGCCCTGCGTCGGCGACGGCCGGCAGTCCGGCACCTCGGGCAGCCCGTCGGTGCTGAATGCGTCGCCGGAGGCGGCTGTCGGCGGTGGTCTGGCTTTCGTGCAGACCGGCGACCGCGTGCGCTTCGACCTGAACAAGCGCACCGCCAACATGCTGATCAGCGACGAAGAGCTTGCGCGCCGCAAGGCGGCATGGCAACCGCCGAAGCTGGTCAACCAGACGCCGTGGCAGGCGATCCACCGGCAATACGTCGGCCAGCTGCACACCGGCGGCTGCCTTGATTTCGCGGTCGATTTCCAGAAGGTCGCCGAGACGCACGGCGTGCCGCGCGACAATCACTGAACCATCATTGAACCATTCAGGAGGAGCAGGGGAATGACGCAACAGGCAAACAAGGTGGCGCTGGTGACCGGCGCCGGCACCGGCATCGGCAAGGCGGCGGCGCGCGCGTTGCTGAACGCGGGCTTCCGGGTGGTGCTGACCGGCCGCAGCATCGACAAGCTGACCGCGGCGATCAAGGATATCGGCGGCAATGATGGCAATGCGCTGGCGGTGGCCTGCGACGTCGGTGATCCGGACAGCGTGCAACGGCTGTTCGAGGCGACCAAACAGAAATTCGGTCGCCTTGACGTGCTGTTCAACAATGCCGGCACCGGCGCGCCGCCGGTGCCGATGGAAGAGCTGACCTATGCGCAGTGGAAGGCTGTGGTCGACACCAACCTGACCGGCCCCTTCCTGTGCGCGCAGCAGGCGATGAAGATGATGAAGGCGCAGAGCCCGCAGGGCGGCCGCATCATCAACAACGGCTCGATCTCGGCGTATGCGCCGCGACCGATGTCGGCGCCGTACACCGCGACCAAGCATGCGATCTCGGGCCTGACGAAGTCGATCGCGCTCGACGGCCGCGCATTCAACATCGCGTGCGGCCAGATCGACATCGGCAACGCTGCGACCGAAATGACTGACCGCATGGCCGCCGGCATCATCCAGGCCGACGGCTCGATGAAAGTCGAACCGCGCATGGACGTGAATCATGTCGGCGACGCGGTCGCGCAGATGGCCAGCCTGCCGCTGGAGAGCAACATCCTGTTCATGACCATCATGGCGACGAACATGCCGTATGT
>CAYZXP010000291.1:0-2273 GCA_964482415.1 uncultured Bifidobacterium sp.
TGGTCGGGGCGGCGGGATTCGAACTCGCGACCCCTTGCACCCCATGCAAGTGCGCTACCAGGCTGCGCTACGCCCCGACGAACCAAAGATTATAGCAGAGCCTTTCGGCAATTCCGATACATCAATGCAAGTGTCCGGTGTTTTGTCCGGCATCCTCCGGCATTTCAGCATGCACCATCTCCTCATCGGTATCTGCAAACAGCGGCGCGCCGCAGTCGTCGCAATATTCCGGCGAGAACACGCCGTCGACCTGCTGGATGCGGGTGATGCCCGTCTCGCGCAGTACCGCGATGATCTGCTGCATCGGCGTGACGCCGCCGGCGAACCCGGGACGATTGCCGATCGATGAAATGACTTCCTCCGCGCTTTCCTCGTCATACAGCGGCCAGACAACGCCGTACACCACGTCCTTGCTGTCCGCGACGCTGTAGCTGATCCGGAATTCGTCGATGCGAAGATCGCTGTTTTCGTCGCCGACCGGGGCGATCACGACCGACAATTGGGCCGGCTCCACGGCCAGCGTGTTCGTCAGGTAATGGACTGCGGCGCGCAGCGAGATTGGCCGGATCGCCTTGTCCGCGTCGCGGCAGGCAACGTAGTACGCGGCCGGCAGCAGCAGCTCGACGCCGCAGCCGGGCAGCAGCGCCTGCAGGTTGGGTCCCGCCTGCAGCTGCCATTGGGTGAGAGCCGTCTGGCTCAGCGACTGTCGCGTGCTGCCAGCTTCGTCTTCCTGCCAGCGCAGCAGAGGCTGTCCGGCCTCCGCTGTCACCGCCACCAGCAGGTAGCGCGTGTCTGCCAGGAACGGGGCCGTCTCTGCCAGCGACGCAGGCGCGGGGGCCGGCTTGCCTGACAACGCAGCCTCGGCCATCTTGCGGGACAGCTGGAAATTTTCGCAGTAACTGCGCGGCAGCTGGTCCACGGAGAAAAGGACCGGCGCGACGGCCGCTCGCGTATTCGCGGCGAGGACATGCCCGTACAGTTGGGCCGTGATCGCCTGCAGCGCGCTCGCATTCACCCGGCCCGACGGAATGCTGAAGCGCGTCCATGCGAGGATGGGCACGGCCACCAGCAGCGCATCGAAGCGCTTGCCTTCGTGTTCCAGCGTGCAGCTGCTGCTGATTGCCTCCACGCAGTCGAGCAGGGCGTCGTATGCATCAAGGTCGGTGTGGAACAGGTGATCGAGCGCATTGTCGATCGCCGGCTGCTGCTGGTTCGCAAGCTGCTTCTGCAGCAGCGCATCGAGGCGCGCCTCCCAGCTGCGCGCCTCGATGCGGCTGGACGCGCGAACCATCGATTGCGCGAGCGAGGCGAGCCGCTGGCTCTCGGCGGAAAACTTGCGGACGGGATTCTTGGGTGTGCGGCGCATGGTTCGGTAGCTTGCTGCGGAACCGCAGATTGTACCGGATGCATTGGCTCGCCACGCCCATGACCAGCCGCAGTCGCCATGAAAAAGGCCCGCCGAAGCGGGCCTTTTCGCGATAGCCGGACTGATTACTTCTTTTCGGCCTCACCTGCCGCAGGTGCAGCCGCCGGCGCAGCGGCCGGTGCGTCCGCAGCCGCCTCGGGCTTTTTCTCGGCTTCCGACGACTCATGGCCGCCGGACTCGCCCTGCATGCTCGCCTTGTCGCCCATCTGGAAAACGACGGTCAGCGCGATGGCCGCAAAGATGATGAATGCTACGAGGATTTTCCACATGATCTTGTCTCCGGTTTCTGTTCAATGAGGCAGCGCCGGCCGGCGGGACGAACCCGCCGGCCGGGCTGTCATCAGGCTGCGAGCAGCTGGCGCAGCACGAACGGCAGGATGCCGCCGTGGCGGTAGTAGTCAACTTCGATCGGCGTGTCGATACGGAGCAGCACTTTGACTTTCTGGCTGTCGCCGTTGGCACGCTTGATCACCAGCGTCACTTCCTGTTGCGGCTTGATGTCGTTCTCGAGGCCGAGCAGGTCGAAGCTCTCGTTGCCGGTGATGTTCAGCGACTGCACGCTGTCGTTGCCGAGGAACTGCAGCGGCAGCACGCCCATGCCGACCAGGTTCGAGCGGTGGATGCGCTCGAACGAACGCGCCACGACCGCCTTCACGCCCAGCAGCTGGGTGCCCTTGGCCGCCCAGTCACGCGACGAGCCGGTGCCGTACTCTTCGCCGGCGAAGATCATCGTCGGAACGTCGTCCTTGATGTACTTCATTGCGGCGTCATAGATTGACATTTCTTCGCCAGTCGGCTGGTGCATCGTGATGCCGCCCTCGACGCGCGAGCCGTCCGGCTTGGCCGG
>CAYZXP010000292.1:0-2272 GCA_964482415.1 uncultured Bifidobacterium sp.
TTCCGGCGGCGCGGCCGGCGCGCGGGATCGTCGAAGCTCATTCACAGTCGGGGAATCAATGTTCAAACGTTTCGCAATGACGGCATGCGCAGTCGCGCTGCTGAGCGCTTCATGGTGGACCACCGCCGCCGCGCAGGAAGCGCAGGAAATTTCGCTGGAAGACGCACGCAAGATCTTTGCATCGAACTGCAGCTGGTGCCACGGGAATTTCGGCAAGAAGGCCGGCAAGGGCGGGCCGAAACTGGCCGGCACCGCGAAGGATGAGGAACAGGTGTTCCAGACCATCCTGAAGGGACAAAACGCGATGCCGACTTTCAAAAACACGCTCAGCGAGGACAAGATCCGCGCGCTGGCCCGCTACATCAAGTCGCTGCCGGCCGACGAGCCGGCACCGGCGCAGCAATAAGCCACCCGCAGCCCATATTCACGCCGGCGCGGGCGCGCCGGCCCCGAAAAGCCGACATCAAAGGAAGCCGACATGCCCAGCCTGCCCCTTGCCTGCCGCATGCGGCGCCTGCTGCTTTCCGCCGCCGGATGCGCGCTGCTGTCGTGTGCGCTGCCGGCGCTGGCCGACCCGCTGAAGGAGTCACGCCAGGGCGACTACACGCTGGTCAGCGGCGGCAACGACGAAGCCGAAGTTGCACAGCTCGAAAAGCTTGCGCCGCGCTACCAGATCCAGCTGCTGTTCCTGCGCAAGGAAGACAAGTCCGGCTTGCCCGGCGTGCAGGTCCGCGTGCGCAATACCGCCGGCGACCTCATGGTCGAGACCACCACGCGCGGCCCCTGGCTGTACGTGAATCCGCCCGCCGGCGGACGCTACACCATCGAGGCCGAATACGACGGCGAGGTGCTGGCGAAGACACGCGACCTGGTCGGCCGGCGCTACCTGCAGCTCGAATTCCAGTTCGGCGCCGCGGCGGCGCAAAAATGAGACGCGTCCTGTTGCCGTGCGTGCTGGCGCTGGGGCTGCTGCAGGCGGCCGCCATTGCAGCGCCTTACCCGCTCGGCACGCTCACCTGCCGCGACATGGGTGAATTCGCGTCGCAGGCGATGCGGTGGCGCGAGGAAGGCGTCACGCGCGAGCAGGCGTTCGCGCGGCTGGACGAGCGCAGCTACGGCGATCCGGTCGAGCGCAAGAACCTCGATCTGGTACTGCGCATGGTGTACGGCCGTTACGGCAACAGCTGGACAGTCGAGAGCGCCGGCAATGTAATTCGCTCGGATTGCGAGACCGGCCGCTGACGCCGCACGCACGCATGCCAGTGTTATGCTCGGCGCACCGATCAAGACCTTCCTGACGTCCCTCCTGCGGGAGTTTCCCATCGAGACTGCCATGAGCAAAGAACCTCGCACCGATATCGATGCCGGCCGGCGGCGGCTGCTGCGCTACGGCGCAGCCGCGCTCGCGCCTTTTGCCGCCCCTGCGTGGGCCGGCGCCGGCGAAATCGACCTGCCTTTCGAAAATGGCCACCGGCAGCTCGTCGCCTATCCGGAAAAACGCCCGCTGATCGTGCTGACCTCGCGTCCGCCGCAGCTGGAAACGCCGTTTGAGGTCTTCAACGAAGGCCTGATCACGCCGAACGACGCCTTCTTCGTTCGCTACCATCATGCGGGACTGCCGACCTCCATTGATGGCGATCGCCATACGATCAGCATCGCCGGCAATGCCTGCGCGACGCCGTTCACGCTGACGGTGGACGAGCTGCGACGTCAGTTCACGCCGGTCGAGCTGATCGCGGTGAACCAGTGCTCGGGCAACAGCCGCGCGCATTTCAGCCCGCGCGTCACCGGCGGCCAGCTGTCGCATGGCGCGATGGGCAATGCGCGCTGGGTCGGCGTGCCGTTGAGAGACGTGCTGAAGCGCGCCGGCATCCATGACAGCGCGCGGCAGGTGGTGTTCAACGGGCTCGACACGCCGCTGTTCGGCAGCGCCGATTTCGTCAAGGCGCTCGACATCGCGCATGCGATGGATGGCGAGGTGATGATTGCGTATCAGATGAACGGCGTCGACATACCGATGCTGAACGGCTATCCGGTGAAGCTGGTCGTGCCTGGCCATTACGGTACCTACTGGATCAAGCATCTTTCCGAGATCCGTGTGATCGACCATGAATTCGACGGCTTCTGGATGAAGCCGGCCTACCGGATACCCGACAACGACTGCGCTTGCGTGGCGCCCGGCAAGGCGCCCGCGGCGACGCGGCCGATCGGCCGCTTCACGGTGCGCTCGTTCATCACCTCGCTGGCCGATGGCGCGCGGTTGCCGGCCGGT
>CAYZXP010000293.1:0-2269 GCA_964482415.1 uncultured Bifidobacterium sp.
TTTCCGAAACAGCGCGCTTGTCGCAAAATAGCCAAGGACTGGACCAGGCAACAACATCCAGACCACGTGAGCGCCCCAGACCGGGTAAAGCTGCGTCGCGATAAAGATGGATAGGCCGGACAAAAAGAAGCCAATGCAGTTTTGTATTGTCAGCGCCGCGCCAACCTTTTCCGGCGGGCACGCGGCGGCACTGAGCGCCGAAAATTGCGGTGAATCCGCAATCACGAATATCCCCCACACGACGAGCGCGCCCAGCTGGATTGCCGGGTCTGCTTGTGTGAGGAATGGATAAAGCGCGCAAATTGTGCCGGACGCCGCCAGACTGACGCCGGCCACTTTCGCGCTGCCCCAAGTCTTCGCCAGTGCTCCACCCGCGATACAGCCGAGTGCACCCGCCGCAATGACAATGAATGACCATAACGACGTTACCGTCATCGCTTGCTCGCCGATGCCGGACAGCGCGTGATGCACCAGCAGTGGCGTTAGCGTCCAGAACGCATACAACTCCCACATGTGCCCGAAATAACCAAATGCGGAAAAACGGAATTTCCTGACACTGAATATTTGCAGTACACCTCGGCCAAACGAAAGCTTGTTTCCGCCCCCGCGCCGCACATGCGAGCCTTCGCCCAGATGCATTACCAGTGCGGCGCCGATCATCGCGAAAACAGATGACGACAGCACGACGGCTTGCCACGGGAGCGAGCCAAATGCAGCGCGCATTCCATGAACTGACGATGTCCCCAAGGTGAGCATCGCAACCAGCAGAGCGAGCGTTTGTGCTGCTCGCCCCGGTGCCCAGGTAACGAGCAATTTCATGCCCAAGGGGTAAATGCCAGCCAGCGCGATACCGACGCCGAATCGAAACACCAGCGCCGAGGCGATCCCGTGGCTTGCGAGGGCAAACAATCCGTTCAGACACGCACCGCCCACGGCACAGACGCCAAAAATTCGATGCGCCGGAAAACGATCGGCCAGACCCGTTAAGGCTGACAGCAAAGTGCCGATGATGAATCCCAGCTGGACCGCATTCGTCAGCCATCCCACATCGGATGCACTGAGCTGCCATTGCACCTGAAGCTCGCGCATGGCGCCGTTGGCGCTGAACCAGAGTGAGGTACCGAGAAGCTGTGCAACAGCGATCACCACGATGGCACGTGTCGCGCCATCGGCCGGGCCATCCGTGGTTCGCTCGCGAGAATTGGTTTCCACGATTGCTCCTGCCAGTGAATCGGTCGATGCGAAAAGCATGACACGGACACCGGCGAAACTATCGACTGTGAAATGACTAGCTTACCGGCGCAATCAGGAAAGCGTATGCATCAGCACACCCGCATTGGACGGGAGATCAACCCAGCTGAACAATGAAATCAGTCCAGCGGCGGTTGCGCCGATATGGGCCCATTGTAGGCGGTGCTCGAATCTTTGAGCAATTCCAAACGCGGCACAATCCTCTGGAAAATTGACGGCGATTCTCGCCTCAACGCCGCCGCCTCAAACCCAGCACCATCACAGTACCCACCACAATCAGCGCGCCGGCTATCTGAACCGGTGCGATGGCCTGACCAAGCAACAGCCAGGCGAGTGCCAGCGCACATACCGGTTCAATATTCATGATCGCCGAATTGCCCACCACGCCCAATCGGGGGAGCAGGCTGAACATCAGGGTGAAGGCGGTACCGTAAAAGAAAGTCAGCCCGGCCAGCCCCCACCAGCCCGCCGCACTGGCGGGCAATGACCAACTTCCGGTGAAAATCGCGAGCAGCGATGTCAGCAGCGTGACCATCCCCAAAGTGATCGCGGTACGGACACGGCCATCGATATCAATGGCCTCATGCTGGGTGACTACCATCGCCAATGCGAAAGTCGCCGCCGCCACGATAGCGAATGCAACGCCTGTACCGATCTGCTGCCAGTGAGCGGACGCGCCTAATCCGGAAGCCGCGCCGAATACATCCAAAGCCAGTGCCAGACCGATCAGCATTACCGGCATGGCGCGCAAGACGAAGGGCTCGGCGCGATGGCGATAAATGACCCGCGCCCAGAATGCGGTCCACAGCGGATAGGTATTGAATGCGAGCAGTGCAAGCGCGACAGGCAAGCGCGCCACGGCGGAATAGAGGCAATAACTCTGGACTGCGACGAGCAGGCCGATTGCGGGCAGTATGGCTCGGTGGCGAGGACTGAAGCTGAACTGGACTCGCTGGCTGAGCAGAAGCAGCGTGATGATGGAAGCCGTTACACCGCTGCGGAATATGACTGCCGTTGC
>CAYZXP010000294.1:0-2269 GCA_964482415.1 uncultured Bifidobacterium sp.
ACGCCAGACGGTTTCCGACTGCGGCTGCACGCCGCCGACCGCGCAGTACACCATGCACGCGCCGTCGAGCACGCGCATCGAGCGCTCGACTTCGATGGTGAAGTCGACGTGACCCGGGGTATCAATGATGTTGACGCGATGCTCGGGGAAGTTGCTGGCCATGCCTTTCCAGAAGCAGGTGGTCGCAGCGGAGGTGATCGTGATGCCGCGCTCCTGTTCCTGCTCCATCCAGTCCATGGTCGCTGCGCCGTCGTGCACTTCGCCAATCTTGTGGTTCACGCCGGTGTAGTACAGGATGCGCTCGGTGGTAGTGGTCTTGCCGGCGTCGATGTGAGCGGAAATACCGATGTTGCGGTAGCGCTCAATGGGAGTCTTGCGAGCCATGATAAATCCTAAGCTTTCTCAATGTACGAAACCGGGCGCCATGAAATGGCCAGCCCGGCGTTGCCTTTGGGGTGGGGCAAGGCGCTCGCGCGCCGCCCCGACTATCAGAAGCGGAAGTGCGAGAACGCCTTGTTCGCTTCTGCCATGCGATGCACTTCGTCGCGCTTCTTCATCGCGCCGCCACGACCTTCCGAGGCGTCGAGCAGCTCACCAGCCAGGCGCAGGGCCATCGATTTCTCGCTGCGCTTGTTCGCAGCTTCGCGCAGCCAGCGCATCGACAGCGCCATGCGGCGGACCGGACGCACTTCAACCGGGACCTGGTAGTTCGCACCACCGACACGACGGGATTTGACCTCGACCATCGGCTTGCAGTTGCCAATAGCGGCAGCAAAAACTTCCAGCGGATCCTTGCCGGACTTGGTCTGGATCTGTTCGAACGCACCGTAGATGATGTTCTCGGCGACCGATTTTTTACCGGACAGCATCAGGACGTTGACGAACTTGGCGACATCAACATTGCCGAATTTCGGATCCGGCAGGATTTCGCGCTTGGGGACTTCACGACGACGTGGCATTTCGATTCCTTTCAATCTTCAGCCGGCGGCGCTTTCGCACCACCACGAGCGACCATCACGGCCACTCACTTACTCGGCCACTCGGGCCGACTCATTCTGCGGACGCACCGCAGAAACTCGTTCTACTCTCAGCGTATGACCGGCGAATTACTTCGCAGCGGCCTTCGCGCGCTTCGCGCCGTACTTCGAGCGCGCCTGCTTACGATCCTTGACGCCCTGGGTATCCAGCGAGCCGCGGACCATGTGGTAACGCACACCCGGCAAGTCCTTCACACGGCCGCCGCGAAGCAGGACGACGCTGTGCTCTTGCAGGTTGTGGCCCTCACCGCCGATATACGAAATGACTTCGAAACCGTTGGTCAGGCGAACTTTGGCGACCTTACGCAGCGCCGAGTTCGGCTTCTTCGGGGTCGTGGTGTAAACACGGGTGCAGACGCCGCGCTTTTGCGGGCTGTTCTGCAGCGCGGGCGATTTGCTCTTCACGCGCAGCGAGGTACGCGGTTTGCGAATCAGTTGGCTAATGGTTGGCATCGGTCTTTAAATCCAACAAAAATGGGACATTGCAAAATCCCGGGAACACCGGGGACGTTTCTCATCGGGGCAAATCGGAAATCAGTTTGCACCGCTGACAGCCGGCACGGGGAAAAGCGTCGGGGGACTGGGAAAACAGACCAAAGAGCGCTTAAGCCCGGGCGAGCTTAAATTCGGGAACTCGCGAGTATAAACGGCGTAACTGCGAGCGTCAACCGGACGGCCAGCTGGCGTCCGGTCGGGCACAACCGGCCCCGGCGAACCGGGGCCGTTATAACTTCAACAACAATGTCAGGCGTCGCCGTCGATGTCGCCCATCGGGGCGGCAGCAGCGGCTGCTTCCGCTTCCTGCAGTGCACGAGCAGCCTCGGCCTGCAGCATGGCTGCGCGCTCGTCGGCTTCCCAGCTTTCCTTTTCCTTGCGAGCGCGGTGGTAAGCCAGGCCGGTACCCGCCGGAATCAGGCGGCCGACGATCACGTTTTCCTTCAGGCCGCGCAGGGTGTCCTTCTTGCCCATGATCGCCGCTTCGGTCAGCACGCGGGTCGTTTCCTGGAACGATGCCGCCGAGATGAACGAGTCGGTCGACAGCGACGCCTTGGTGATACCAAGCAGCACGTTCTCGTAAGTGGCCGTACGCTTGTTCTCGGCGATCACGCGATCGTTCTCGTCCAGCAATTCCGAGCGCTCGACCTGCTCACCCGGGATGTAGCCGGTGTCACCGGCGTCGACCACCTGCACGCGACGCAGCATCTGGCGCACGATCACTTCGATGTGCTTGT
>CAYZXP010000295.1:0-2266 GCA_964482415.1 uncultured Bifidobacterium sp.
CCGGTCTCCGTCCAGTTCCAGCACACCGGCTACGCCCACACCTACACGGCGCAGCCGATGCAGCCCCAGCCGATGCAGCCCCAGCCCCTGAGGCCGCAGCCCGGCCTGCCACCATCGCCGCCAGTGACCACCTACGGGTCCGGTAGCGGCACCGCCACCGGCTGCAAGGTCGATACGGTGAAAACCTTTGTCCTGGGCAGCTACACCGCCGCCAAGTCACTGGTCCTTGCGTCCGACCAGTGTGCGCACGAATTCGCGCAGCGGCTGGAGTCGTACCGGATCCTCTGCCATGAGCTGATCAACAAGTCGTGGGCGGCAGGGCGCATGGACCTGGCGGCAGCCGTGGCCACCGACGCGGTGCCGCTGTACAGCAGATGCGCGCAGCACCTGATGGTGCAGGCGCAGCTCCGGACCCCGGCGTTCTATGCCAATTTCTCGCCCTGGGGCCTCGACAGCCTGAATGCCTCCTTGCAGAACTTGCCAATGATGGGTCATGTCCTGCGGTACGCGTGGCGTCCGCGCTCTCAGGAGGGCCGGGTCGATGCGCCACAGATGCGGGTCCTGCGCACGGCAGAAGCACTGTTGCCGACCGGCGGGACGCGTTCGCAGCCGGGTGTGTGGAGGGAGGTGCGGGACACCACGGGTGCCGCGCCGCCGGCCCCGGGGGGCACGGCCAGCGCCGGCAAGACCGTCGCCCGGCAAGACAGGGAACAGCGCCAGGAGCCACCGGTCGAGACCATCGAGCGACAGTGGCAAATGCTTGCGGTCACGCGCGGCCTCGATCACGCAGCCTTCACCCAGCTGATGAATCAGCACACCCATTTCACCAGCAATGTCGAGCGTGTGCGCTTTGGCATCACCCTGGTCGAGTTGCTGAAAGGCCTGGTCAGTTGCTTCCATGCCTGCACCCTGTCGATGGAAAAAGACGTTTTCACGGAATGCCTGTCGTCAGGCATAACGAGGATAGGCCGGCTGAACCGCGCTTACCACGACAAGTTCAGCGCCGCACTTCCTCCGGGACAGGGCGGGCAGTCTGGCGGCGCGCGGGAAGGCGAGGAGAGCGAGCCCAGCCTGGAAGGCGATGCCGTGCGCGTCCATTTCATCTGGAGCCTCGGCCACGCCCGACACTTCTTCGGCCATTTCAGGCACTGCTTCGACAGCTGTGCGCCGGCGCTTTCCGCCTGGATCATGCCGCAGCGCGTGGTCAGCCTGCTGGAAGCCCATTTTTCGGGTGAGAACTCGCCTGGCACGATCGTGCTCAGCGAGCGCGAGCTGCACTGCCTGGCCACCCTGAATTTCAACAGCGGTGAAAAGACGCCGGCGAACTTCGTCCGGGTGGTGCGCCATGCCGCGCAAAGGCTGGTCGAGCTGCCGCCGCTGCCCGTGTTCACGGTGCCGCCACTGCCCGTCGGTGCGTCACCCGGTGCGTCGGTCGGAGGAGCGAGCACGGCCACCACCGCAAGCACCGTCACCTCAGTCAGGGCGCCTGTCGCTGGCCGGACCGGCGGACGCGCCTCCGGACCACCCTTCGCGCCCGCAGTGGTTCCCGTCGTTGTTCCTGCAGTTATCCCCGCCGTCGCCCCCGCCTTCACCCCGGTGGCTGGCGATCCGACGTACGAGTACGGTCCCTCGGCGGAGGCATTCGGATCCCTGTTTGGCAGCTACTCCAGCGATGAATTCTTCTGAGCCGAACCATGCAACCCACCATCCCTGACCCGTTCCGCGGCAACCTGCCGGCTTTCCCTCCCGGGACGCTGGTTACCGGCCAGCCGGCTCCTGCCGTCGGCGTGCAGGGCGGGCCTGGCCCGGTGCCTGCCATGGTCACGCCGCAGTCAGGCGGCCATTCGCAAGCGTGGGGCGACACGCCGTCTGCCCACCCCATGCCCAATGCCACGCCGGGTACCAGTGTTTTCCTTGACGAGTCCGACGACGAGGTCAGCACGCAGTACAACACGCTGATGGCGGAGTTGTGGAAGGAAGGCATCGTGCCCGAGTTGCGGCTTGTGGCATTGATGAACTTCCGCACCTTCGCACACCTGACAATCAACAACGCCATCCGCTTGCTGCGGGTCGACATCGCCATGTCCTTGATGGGCAGCGCCCCGGATGATTATGCCGCGGTAGCGCGCATGCTGCGCCCGATGGTCGCCTGCGAAATTCCGTCGTTCTACGACGGCTTCCTGCACTATGGCGTCACGGTGGCGAACGCCAACCTGGCCAACGTGGACTTTGGCGGCGGCGCGCTGCAGGCCGAGATGGTTTTTCT
>CAYZXP010000296.1:0-2265 GCA_964482415.1 uncultured Bifidobacterium sp.
GGTAGGCGCCGATGTGCTGGGTGATGCCGCCGGCTTCGCCCGCGGCAACCTTGGCGCGGCGGATGTAGTCGAGCAGCGAGGTCTTGCCGTGGTCGACGTGGCCCATCACGGTCACGACGGGTGCACGCGGCAGCTGTTCGACGTCGGCGTTCTGCGAGCCCTCGTCGAGCAGCGCTTCCGGATCGTCGAGCTTGGCCGCATGGGCGACGTGCCCCATCTCTTCGACCACGATCATCGCGGTCTCCTGGTCAAGCACCTGGTTGATGGTGACCATCTGGCCCAGCTTCATCAGCTGCTTGATGACTTCCGACGCCTTCACCGACATCTTGTGCGCCAGTTCGGCGACGGTGATGGTCTCGGGCACGTGCACTTCGCGCACGACCGCCTCGGTCGGCTGCTGGAAGTTCGACTCGCGGTCGTCATGATGCGAGTTGCGGCGGCCACGCGGGCCAGAACGCCAGCCGTCACGGCCGCCGGTCGGCGCGCCGCGGGTCTTCAGTCCGCCTGCGCCGCGTTTCTTCTCGTCCTGCCAGGTAGACGACACGTTGGCCGACTTGATCGATTTCTTGTCGGCCGGCTTCTTGTCGGCCGGCTTCTCGCCCGGCTTGGCCGCCGCGGTCGTCGCGGGACGGTGCAGCGTGCCCTCGGCACGTGCGGCCGGTGCGGGTGCAGGCGCCGGCTCGGGCGCCTTGATGACGCGGCGCGGCTGCGCCATCATTGCCTTGATCTGTGCCACTTCGTCGGCCACGGCCTTGCGCGCGCGTTCGGTCGCGGCGGCACGCTCGGCCGCCTCCTTCTCGCGCTGCGCCTTCTCGGCCGCCTCGGCGGCTGCCTTGGCTGCAGCCTGCGCGTCGTCGGCTTCTTTCGGCGCGGCGGCTTTCGGCGCAGCAGCGGCGGCGGCGGCTGCCGCGGCGGCTGCTGCGGCTTCAGCGCGTGCGCGTTCTTCTTCGCGTGCCTGCTCTGCGGCGCGCTCGGCTTCCAGCTTCGCCAGACGCTCCTGCTTTTCGCGCAGTTCCGCTTCCTGGCGCGCGATCAGCTCGGCCTGGCGGCGCGCTTCTTCCTCGCGGCGAGCGATCTCGGCCTCGTCAACCACCGGCTCGGCCGGCGCAGTCGCGTCGACCTCGCCGGCGCCCGGCGCGTCGTCGCGCTTGACGAAGGTGCGCTTCTTGCGGACCTCGACCTGGATGGTGCGCGACTTGCCGCTGGCGTCGGCCTGCTTGATCTCGGTCGTTTCCTTGCGCGTCAGCGTGATCTTCTTCTTCTCGCTGTCAGCAGCGACGCCATGGACCTTGCGCAGGTGGCCAAGCAGCTTGTCCTTGTCTTCCTTGGACAGCGTGTCTTCCGCGGAGCTCTTGTTCACGCCCGCGTCGCGCAGCTGCCTGAGCAGCACATCGGCCGGCATCTTCAGCTCGGTCGCAAACTGGGCTACGTTGTTACTCGCCATTCAATCCTCTTTTCTCGTGACGCGTTTCGATGGTGTGCAGGTCGCTCACTTGCTCTCGGCAAGGTTCCACACGCGTGCCTGCAACGCCTTCGCGCGATCGTCATACTTCGCATCGATCAGGCGCATCTCATCGTCCGTCACGTCCTTGAACTGCTCATCAATCAGCTGGCGCGCACGATCAGTCGGCAGCGCCAGGATCGCTGCAAACTCGTCGTAGGCCAGGTTGCCGAACTGCTCCAGCGTCTTCACGCCGGCCAGGCCCAGCTTGCCCGCGGTGGCGCGGTCCATGCCTTCGAGGCTGACCAGCGCCTCGTCCATGCCCTCGAGTCCTTCTTCCGATGCGATCGCCTCGGTCACCAGTGCGTCGCGCGCGCGGTTGCGCAGCTCGTTGACGGTGTCCTCGTCGAAAGCCTCGATCTCGAGCATTTCCTGAATCGGCACGTAGGCGATCTCTTCGAGCGTCGAGAAGCCTTCCTGCGCGAGGATGTCGGCGACTTCCTCGTCGACATCGAGCTTGTCCATGAACAGTCCGCGGATGGCGGCAGTCTCGGACGCTGCCTTGTCGGCCGATTCCTCGGCGGTCATGATGTTGATCTGCCAGCCGGTCAGCTCGCTGGCGAGCCGCACGTTCTGGCCGCCGCGGCCAATGGCGATCGCGAGGTTCTCTTCGTCAACCACGACGTCCATCGCATGCTTGTCCTCGTCAACGACGATCGACGACACGTTCGCCGGCGCCAGCGCGCCGATCACGAACTGCGCCGGGTCGTCGGACCACAGCACGATGTCGACGCGCTCGCCGCCGAGCTCGCCGGTCACGCTCT
>CAYZXP010000297.1:0-2260 GCA_964482415.1 uncultured Bifidobacterium sp.
AATGGCCGAGACCGAGTACATGGTGCGCTCACAAGCCTACCTGCGCACGCTGGATGACTTTCGCAACACCGTGTTGAACGCCAATGAAGCGGGCACCCCGGTGTTATTGCGCGATGTCGCGTCGGTACGGGTGGGACCAGAAATGCGCCGCGGCATTGCCGAACTCAATGGTGAAGGCGAAGTCGCCGGCGGCGTGGTTGTCATGCGGAGCGGGAAAAATGCACTCGAGACCATCGATGGCATCAAAGCCAAGCTCGCGACTCTGAAATCGTCACTACCGATAGGGGTCGAGGTCGTGCCCGTGTACGACCGCTCGACTCTCATCCGCGCGGCCGTGACTAACCTGCGCGACAAGCTTATCGAGGAGTTCATCGTCGTCGCCCTCGTCTGCGTCGTGTTCCTCTTTCATCTGCGCAGCGCCTTGGTCGCGATTGTGTCGTTGCCCTTAGGAGTGTTGGCTGCCTTCATCGTGATGGTTTACCAGGGGGTGAATGCGAACATCATGTCGCTTGGCGGCATTGCTATTGCGATTGGCGCAATGGTCGATGCCGCCATCGTGATGGTCGAGAATGCACACAAGCACATCGAACACCATGAACTGCAGTATCCAGACGAAGCACTGACCGGAACCGCGCGCTGGCAGCTGATGACGGACGCGGCCATAGAAGTCGGGCCTGCGCTGTTTTTCTCGCTGCTGATTGTCACGTTGTCGTTCGTACCAGTGTTCGCGCTTCAAGCGCAGGAGGGAAAGCTATTTTCGCAGCTGGCGTTCACGAAAACCTACACGCTAGCAGCAGCGGCAGGGCTCGCCGTCACGCTGGTGCCGGTGTTGATGGGCTACCTGATTCGCGGGCGCATTCCGCGCGAGGACACGAACCCGATAAACCGTGTGCTGGTGCGTCTGTACCGACCAGCCCTCGAAGCCAGCATCCGTCACCCATGGGCGACGATTGCGGTAGCGGTCGTAGCGCTAGTACTAACGGCCTGGCCGGTATCACGTCTGGGTGGCGAGTTCCTGCCACCGCTGAACGAAGGCGACTTACTGTACATGCCGACGGCACTGCCCGGCCTGTCGGCCGCCAAGGCCAGCGAGCTGCTGCAGCAGACTGACCGGCTCATTAAAACGATTCCGGAAGTGCAGACCGTCTTCGGCAAGGCCGGACGCGCAGAGAGCGCAACCGACCCGGCTCCGGTGGAGATGTTCGAGACCACGATTCAGTTTAAGCCGCGCGCCGAATGGCGGGCTGGGATGACGCCCGAAAAGCTGGTCGACGAGCTGGACCGTGTGGTGAAAGTCCCGGGGCTGACGAACGTTTGGGTGCCGCCAATTCGCAACCGCATCGACATGCTGTCGACCGGCATCAAGACCCCGGTCGGCGTGAAAGTGTCGGGCGCTGACCTGCAGCAAATCGAAGCCATCACCACGCAAATCGAGAAGGCGGTGCGCAACGTTCCCGGCGTGACCTCGGCGCTGGCCGAGCGGGTCAGCGGCGGACGCTATATCGATGTCGCCATTGACCGGGCACGTGCCGCTCGCTACGGGCTATCGGTCGCGGACCTGCAATCGGTGGTGTCGTCGGCCATCGGCGGCGAGAACGTCGGCGAGGTGATCGACGGCCGACAGCGCTTCCCTATCAATCTGCGCTATCCGCGCGACTACCGTGATTCGGTGCAGGCGTTGCGCGAACTGCCGGTCGTCACCGCCCGCGGCGCGCAGATTCGCCTGCAGGACGTCGCCGAAGTCAGCGTGACAGCGGGCCCACCGATGATTCGCAGCGAAAACGCCCGGCTGGCCGGCTGGGTGTACATCGATGTGCGCGGCACCGATTTGCGCACCGCCGTGCTGGCCATGCAAAAAGCCGTGGCGTCCTCGGTGAAGCTGCCAGCCGGCTACGCCGTCAGCTGGTCCGGGCAATTCGAATACCTAGAGCGTGCGACCGCGCGGCTGCAGCTGGTGGTTCCATTGACGCTGCTGGTGATTTTCGGGCTGCTGTATCTCGCGTTTCGCTCGACCACCGATGCGCTGCTGCTGATGGCGACCGTCCCGTTCGCACTGGTTGGCGGCCTGTGGTTCATCTGGCTGCTGGGTCATGCAGTGTCGGTAGCAACGGCCGTCGGCTTCATCGCGCTGGCAGGGCTGGCGGCCGAGTTTGGTGTCGTGATGCTGGTGTACCTGCGCAATGCGTGGCAGCGGCATCTGGACGCGGGCGAAGCGCCGACCGAGGCTGCGCTGCTGGCAGCGATACGCGAAGGCGCGGTC
>CAYZXP010000298.1:0-2244 GCA_964482415.1 uncultured Bifidobacterium sp.
GTGGTCTTGGCCATCTGCATCAGCGACAGCAGGCCTTCCTGCATGCGCGCGCCGCCGGTCGAGGTGATGCAGATGAACGGCACCTTCTGTTCCAGCGCCGTCTGCGCGCCGCGCGCGAAGCGCTCGCCGACGACCGCGCCCATCGAGCCGCCCATGAACTCGAATTCGAACGCGGCGACCACCACCGGCAGCGACATGATCGCGCCGCCCATCACCACCAGCGCATCAGTCTCGCCGGTTGCGTCGAGCGCCGACTTCAGGCGCTCCGGGTATTTCTTGCTGTCCTTGAACTTCAGCGTATCGACCGGCAGCACTTCCTGGCCGATCTCGTAGCGGCCTTCCTGGTCCAGCAGCGCATCCAGGCGCTCACGTGCGCGGATACGCATGTGGTGGTCGCACTTCGGGCAGACCTGCTGGTTGGATTCGAGGTCGGTGCGGTACAGCACGGACTCGCAGGACGGACATTTGACCCACAGGCCTTCCGGAACGGAACGACGGCTGTTCGAATCGGAACGCTGGATGCGGGGCGGGAGCAGTTTTTCTAGCCAGCTCATCGGGGCTCTCTTTCTTCAGGTGGCGCAGGCGCCGGATAACCCGCTATTTTACTCGGGCTACGAAAGCACGGCCAGCGAGCGAAAGTTTCAACAAAGGCAACGCGCTTGCCGGCAGGTCCCGAAGACGGGAGCTGCCGGCAGCGAGCCCGGCACGATCAGGCGGCGATTTCGTCGAGCGCCTTGCGGATGCCGGAAAGGAAAGTCTTCACCGCCGGCACCGCCTGTTCCTTCGGCGTGTTCTCCAGTTCCTGGATGATGCGGCTGCCGATCACCACCGCATCCGACACCGACGCGACGGCCTTTGCGGTCTCGCCGTCGCGGATGCCGAAGCCGACGCCGATCGGCAGGTTCACATGCTCGCGGATCGCCGCCAGCCGGTTCGCCACCTCGGCGGTGTCGATATGGCCGGCGCCGGTCACGCCGCGCAGCGACACGTAGTACGAGAAGCCGCTGCTGATCTTCGCGACCTGGCGGATGCGCTGCTCGGTCGAGGTCGGCGCGAGCAGGAAGATCAGGTCCATGTCCTGCGCCTTGAGCAACTGCGCGAATTCGGTCGCCTCTTCCGGCGGATAGTCGACGACGATCGCGCCGTCGGCGCCGGCAGCCTTGGCTTCGGTCACGAATCGCTCGGCGCCCATGCGCTCGATCGGGTTTGCATAGCCCATCAGCACCACCGGCGTGTGCTGGTTCTGCTGGCGGAATTCACGCACGTAGCCGAGCACGTCGTGCATGCCGACGTTGAACTTCAGCGCGCGTTCGTTGGCGCGCTGGATCACCGGGCCCTCGGCCATCGGATCGGAGAACGGCACCCCGAGTTCGAGGATGTCGGCGCCGCTCTCGACCAGCGCATGCAGCAGCGGCACGGTCAGCTCGGGCGCCGGATCGCCGGCGGTGATGAACGTGATCAGCGCCTTCTTTTTCTGCGCCTGCAGGTCGGCGAAAGTTTTCTGGATTCTGGACATGGTGGATAAACCTCAGTGCTTCGGCTGCGCGTGCTGTTTGTCGTATTCCTGGACAGTGTGCATGTCCTTGTCGCCGCGGCCGGACAGGTTCACCAGGATGATCTTGTCCTTCGGCAGGGTCTTCGCGAGCTTCAGCGCGTAAGCGATCGCATGGCTGGACTCCAGCGCCGGGATGATGCCCTCGATGCGGCAGCAATCATGGAAGGCCTTGATCGCTTCCGCGTCGGTCACGCTCACATACTCGGCGCGGTGCGAATCCTTCAGCCACGCATGCTCGGGGCCGACACCCGGATAGTCGAGGCCGGCCGACACCGAATGCGTCTCGATGATCTGGCCATTCTCGTCCTGCAGCAGGTAGGTGCGGTTCCCGTGCAGCACGCCGGGCACGCCGCCGGTCAGCGACGCCGAATGCTTGCCGGTCGTCAGGCCTTCGCCCGCCGCCTCGACGCCCACCAGCTTCGTCTCCGGATGCGCGAGGTAGGGATGGAAGATGCCCATCGCATTCGAGCCGCCGCCGATGCAGGCCAGCACGTAGTCCGGCTGGCGTCCGGTCATCTCGGGCATCTGCTCGATGCACTCCTCGCCGATCACGGACTGGAAATCGCGCACCATCATCGGGTAAGGATGCGGGCCGGCGACGGTGCCGATGATGTAGAAAGTGTTGTCCACATTCGCCACCCAATCGCGCAGCGCTTCGTTGAGTGCGTCTTTCAAGGTGCGACTGCCTG
>CAYZXP010000299.1:0-2195 GCA_964482415.1 uncultured Bifidobacterium sp.
TCCTTGCCGACGCAGACGCCCTTGCAGCGTTTCAGCTGCCAGCCGAAGCAGGGCTTGTTCGTGCCCGCCTGTTTTTCGAGACCGAGCTGCACCAGGCACAGCTGGTGCGACTCGGCCATCTCGCGCAGCGCCGTCTCTGCCTTGCGTTTTGAACTGAACAGTCCGTACAGGCGGTCGGCACGGCCGAAATCCTGCTCGCTCGCGTAGGTGAGCACCGGCTGCGTGCGCCCCTTGTCGTCTTCCTTCAGGCGCCATGCGCACAGATCGCCCTGCCGGCGCAGCAGCCGGTTGTGCACCGGCTGCAGGTCTTTCACCAGTTGCGCTTCCAGCAGCAGCGCGCCGATCTCGCCGGCGGTCTCGCGCACTTCAATGCGATGCAGCTGCTGCGACAGGCGCATGTCCTTGTACAGCTTGTGATCGGCGTTGAAATGCGACAGCACACGCTGTCGCAGCCGCACACTCTTGCCGACGTACAGCGGCAGGTCGTTCTCGCCATAGAACAGGTAGACGCCGGGCGCGTCGGGTATCTGGTCGAGCGCGTCCGTCGGCAGGTGCGACGGCAGGCTCGGCCGTTGCAGCAGCGACGCGAGCGCCGCGTCAAAGGTTTCCGCGGGCAGGGTGGTCGTCAGCTTTTGCCACAGCTGCCACAGCAGATCGGCATCGGCCAGCGCGCGGTGGCGCGCATCGGCCTTCAGGTCGTGCCGCTCGATCAGCGTGTCAAGATTGTGCTTGCGCTCTTTCGGGTACAGCGCGCGCGACAGCTTCACCGTGCACAGCACGTCGGACTTGTACGGCAGGCCGGCTTCGCTGAACGCATTGCGCAGGAAGCCGTAATCGAAGCGCGCATTGTGGGCGACGAACAGCGCACCCTGCAGCCTGTCGTGCAAGGCCGGCGCCAGCTCGGCGAAGGTCGGCGCCCCGGCCACCATCGCATTGCTGATGCCGGTCAGGCCCTGGATGAATGACGGGATCGGTACTTCCGGATTGACGAGGCTGGACCAGCGCGTGGCACGGCCAGCCGCATCGACTTCGACAATGCCGATTTCGGTGATGCGGTCGACCACCGGGTTGGTGCCGGTGGTCTCAAGGTCGACGAAGACCAGTTTGCCGAAGTTCATGCGAAGCTGCCCGACGAGTGTGACGCTTACTTGCCCCAGCTGTCCTTCAGCGTGACGATGCGATTGAAGACCGGTCGGTCCGGTGTCGAATCAACGCGATCGGCAACGAAGTAGCCATGGCGTTCGAACTGGAATTTGTCATCAGGTTTCGCACGATCGGCGCCGGCTTCCAGATAGGCGGTGATCACCGACTTCGAGTCCGGGTTCAGCGCCTGCTTGAAATCCTTGCCGCCGGCGTCCGGGTGCGCGTCCCTGAACAGCCGGTCATACATGCGCACTTCAGCCTTCACCGCATGCGGTGCAGACACCCAGTGGATGTTGCCCTTGACCTTGTAATTGTTCGCGCCGTCGGTGCCGCTCTTGCTGTCAGCGAAGTAGTTGCAATGCACGGCGATCACCTTGCCGTTTGCATCCTTGTCGCAGCCGGTGCACTCGATCACATAGCCATAGCGCAGCCGTACCTTGTTGCCGGGGAACAGGCGGAAGTAGCCCTTGGTCGGCTCTTCCATGAAATCTTCTTCCTCGATCCACAGTTCGCGGCTGATCGGGAAATTGCGGTTGCCCCGCTCCGGATGGTGCGGGTGTACCGGCGCCGAGCAGTCTTCGCTGTGGCCTTCGGGGAAATTGTCGATGATGAGCTTCAGCGGCTTCAGCACGCCGACGATACGCGCCGCCTTCGCGTCGAGATCGTCGCGCAGCGCGCCTTCGAGGATGCTCATGTCGATCCAGCTGTCGGACTTGGCGACGCCGATGCGCTCGGCGAACAGCTGTATCGATTCCGGCGTGAAGCCGCGACGGCGGATGCCGACGATGGTCGGCATGCGCGGGTCGTCCCAGCCGTCGACGATCTTTTCTTCAACCAGTTGCAGCAGCTTGCGCTTGCTGGTGATCGCGTAGGTCAGGTTCAGGCGCGCGAATTCGTACTGGTGCGGCACCGGCTTCTTGAAAAAGCCGCCTTCGGTCAGGCGTTCGAGGATCCAGTCATAGAACGGCCGGTGATCCTGGAATTCCAGCGTGCACAGCGAGTGCGTGATGTTTTCGATCGCATCCGAGATCGGGTGCGCATAGTCGTACATC
>CAYZXP010000300.1:0-2189 GCA_964482415.1 uncultured Bifidobacterium sp.
AAGCAGATGGCGGTGCTGCTCAAGCGCGCGCTGGCCGACACGCTGCGCCAGTTCCAGGGCGTGAAGACCAAGGACCTGCTCGCCGCTCGCCATGAGAAGCTGATGAGCTATGGGAAATTCAAGGAAATCTCCCAGTCCGAATAAGGCTGCCACGAACACGGCTGCCACTGCCGTCGCTGCTCGATTCGAACGCGCGCTGGAAGCAATTCTGGCGCGCGTTGTCGTTTCGGGCGGCGCGATGGCGCTGGCCTACAGCGGCGGGCTCGACTCGGCGCTGTTGCTGCGGCTGCTGGCCGACCATGGCCGGCGCAGCGGCCGCCGGCCGTTTGCCTTCCATGTGCACCACGGGCTCAGCCCGAACGCCGACGCCTGGCTCGCGCATTGCGCGCGCGAGGCGGCCACGCTCGGCGTGCGCTTCGAGGCGGTGCGGGTTGCGCTGCCGGACGTCGGCGAGCACGGCGTCGAGCAGGCGGCGCGGCTGGCGCGCTATCGCGCGCTCGGCGAGCTGTGCAGCAGACACGGCGTGTCGCTGCTGCTGACCGCGCATCATCAGGATGACCAGGCCGAGACCGTGCTGCTGCAGCTGTTTCGCGGCGCCGGCCTGCGCGGACTGTCCGGCATGGCCGGTGTCGATGATGCGCATGCCTTGCTCGGCGAAGGCGTGCTGCTCGGCCGGCCGCTGCTCGACTGCCGCCGCAGCGAGCTCGAGCAGGCTGCGGACGCGCTCGGCGTGGCGCACATCGTTGACGAATCGAATGCCGATACCCGCTATCGTCGCAACGCGATCCGGCACGCGATCTTTCCACCGCTTGAAGCCCATTTCCCCGGGGCCGCCGGCGCGATTGCGCGCAGCAGCCGGCACTGGCAGGCGGCGCAGCGATTGCTCGACGACCTCGCGGCCATCGACCTTGAACGTTGTGCGGACGGCCATGCGCTGAAGCTTGAGCGGGTTGCCTGCCTTTCTGCGGAGCGCGCCGACAATCTGCTGCGCTACTGGCTGGACAGGGAAGGGGCGCAGCGGCCGCCCAGCGAGGCGCAGCTTGCGCAGCTGCGCGCCCAGGCCGTCACCGCGGCCGGCGACGCCCATCCGTCGCTGGCGTTGTGCGGGCTGAACCTGCAGCGGCAACACGGACTGCTGGTCGCATTGCCGGCGGCCGCGGGATCGCCACCCGCCGGCGATGTCACCTTGCGCTGGCAGGGCGAGCCGTGCATCGACGTGCCCGAGTGGCGGGGGGCGCTGTCATTCGCGGCCGGCGCCGGCGGCATTCCGGCCGACCGCCTGCGGCAGGGCATGCTCAGCCTGCGGCCGCGCAGCGGCGGCGAACGCCTGACGCCCGACCTGCAGCGGCCCTCCCGCTCGCTGAAAAACCTGTACCAGGAGGCGGGCGTGGCCGCGCAGCTGCGCCCGTGGCTGCCGCTGGTGTACCTGGACGATGCGCTGGTGTTTGCCGCCGGCGTCGGCAAGGACGCGCGGACGTCGGCGGACGACGGCATTTTGCTCGGCTGGCAAAGCCATTTTCAATGAAGCGGCCCGTCGATTCCGGCAGGCGTTGAAGGGCGGTGCGGCCGATTGGCTTTCCGCGTTGCAGCATGTAAAATGCCCGGTTTGTTTCAAAACAAAGACCCGTCCAACATGGCCTTGATTGTTCACAAGTATGGCGGCACCTCGATGGGCTCCACCGAGCGCATCAAGAACGTCGCGCGCCGCGTCGCCAAATGGCATGACGCCGGCCACCAGATCGTCGTCGTGCCTTCGGCAATGTCCGGCGAAACCAACCGACTGCTCGGACTCGCGAAGGAAATTACCGGTACGCCGGATCCGCGCGAACTCGACATGCTGGCCTCGACCGGTGAGCAGGCATCCGTCGCGCTGCTGGCGATTGCGCTGCAGGCCATCGGCAAGGACGCCGTGTCCTATACCGGCTGGCAGGTACCGGTCCTCACCGACAATGCGTACACCAAGGCGCGCATCCAGTCGATCGACGACGCCCGGGTGCGCAAGGACCTCGACGCCGGCCGCGTCGTGATCATCACCGGCTTCCAGGGCATTGACGGCGACGGCAACATCACCACGCTCGGCCGTGGCGGTTCCGACACCTCGGCCGTGGCAGTCGCCGCAGCGCTGAAGGCGGCCGAATGCCTGATCTACACCGACGTCGACGGCGTCTACACCACCGACCCGCGCGTCG
>CAYZXP010000301.1:0-2177 GCA_964482415.1 uncultured Bifidobacterium sp.
GCCGCTTCGACAAGGGCGGTGACGCGTTCTACGACCAGATCTCGGCGCTGCACAAGTCGGTGCGCGGCTCCAACCCCGACGGCGCGCTGTACTGGCTGGTGCGCATGCTCGACGGCGGCGCCGATCCGCGTTACCTGTCGCGCCGGCTGATCCGCATGGCCGCCGAAGACATTGGTCTGGCCGACCCGCGCGCACTCAGGCTCACGCTCGACGCTGCCGAGACCTACGAACGGCTCGGCTCGCCCGAAGGCGAACTCGCGCTGGCCGAGGCGGCCGTCTACCTCGCCTGCGCGGCGAAGTCCAATGCGGTCTACAACGCGTACAACCAGGTGCGCGCGTTCATCGCGAAGGACAAGAGCCGCCCGGTGCCCGAGCACCTGCGCAACGCGCCGACCAAGCTGATGAAGCAGCTGGGCTACGGCAAGCTCTATCGCTACGCGCATGACGAACCGGAAGCGTATGCGGCAGGCGAGACCTACCTGCCCGAAGGGCTGGGCGAACCCGGCTGGTACCAGCCGACGCCGCGCGGGCTGGAAGGAAAAATCGCGGACAAGCTCGCCTACCTGCGCAGGCTGGATGAAGAGGCACGCCAGAAAGCGAAATAGCCGGGCCTTCTTCACGCACAAGGCACAAGGCACACGACACAAGGTGCAAGGCGCAGTGGCAGCGTGATGCCCGGGGCTTGCGTCACTGTCAGCTGGAGCGCGAAAGCCCGATGGCCTTCACCCGGCTGGCCAACCTGCATGAACCGGGCACTGCCTGAAGGGCTCGACGCCCACCTGCGCAATTCAATCAAAGCTTTCGATTGCCGGACACGCGTTCGCACCGTCGGAACCGCACCGGGGTAACGCGCACTCAGCGCGTTCGAAGGATTTGCCGGCCGCGCCCATGCATCGCATCGCGGCGCGGGCGGCAAGTTCGTGACCCGCCCACTCTGTCCGGAAGTGTTCCATGAAAGCGCAAACCACCAAGCAGCCGCTCGTTCCCTTATCCCTGTTCAGCGCGACCGAATCGCTCGCCGCAGCCGGGGCGCAAGCCACCGAGCCGGAGCAGGCAGACACAGCGCCAATGGCAGTCGACACGGGAGCGGGCTGTCGCACGCCATCCATGAGCAACCGGTTCGGTGCGCAAGGGCAGTCATCTTCCGGCGATCTGGACGATGAATTCCTGATCCTCATGTCGCTGGACGGCGAGATGATGACCGAGGCGCCTGTCGATCCGCTTTGCGATGCCATGCGCGGGCACGAAGCCGGGCAGCATCGACCCGGGCTGAACTGGCCGCCACTGGCCTCCGGGTATCCCGTCCTCGTCGTGCCTGCCGAAAGGCTGGAAGCGATATGGAGCGCAAAGAATAATGGCCTGCTCATGCCGGCACAGCAGGGGCTTTCCGGCTCAGGCCTCGATTCGCCGCTGCGTGAGCATTGCATCGAGACTCGGATCATTCCGGTATCCTCCATCATGCCTGCGCTGACCATTCCGCCACCCGAGCCAGTCATCCGGAACAGCCTCCCTGCTGCGGGGGTATCCGATGACTACGGTTCCGAGTCGGCCATCGGCGAGGAAAGCCATGCCGGCGCGTCGGGCAGAAGCGACATCGCCGCGCAGCTGCTCATTTGCCGGAATGCGCTGGCTGCATCAGGCAGTTTTGCCATGCAAGACCTGATCGATCTGCTGGCCGAGAACGGCGGTGCCAGTCATTCACATTTTCTCGGCGGCGAGGCGGCAAGAATCGATATTACCGGCCAGCTCATCGGGCTGCTCGGGGACATGGTCGCCATGCACGGCACGGCGCAAGCTCGCTTTGACCAGGCAAGCCTCAATGATTTCGCTCTGAACCTGCTCCAGTGGTGCGGCCGTTCCTCGTATGCGCTAAGTCGCCTCGCACAGGGGCAGCACTATTCCGCAGATACATCGAACCTGATTGACGAGAACGTCATCAACACCATCGTGCTGCGGGCCATGTGCCGCTCCAAAAAAATGCGGAATTTCATTCTCGGCATCTTCAGTGAAATGGGCGCCGAGGATCGGAATCTCTTCAAGATGTCCACGAAAATCAAGATCCTCAGGCAATGGGCAGCCGGTGAGATCACCCTGAGCGATGCAGAACTGTGGGCACTCTGCATGCTGAAGCTCGGCTGCAACGTCAGCGCCGACAGGCTGCTTTTCCTAATCAGGCG
>CAYZXP010000302.1:0-2146 GCA_964482415.1 uncultured Bifidobacterium sp.
GCCGAGATGGTTTTTCTACCTGCGCAAGGGGCACTGCAGCAGCCGCTTGCGCGGTCACCGCAGCAAATACAGCAGGTCGTGCAGCCGGTCGTGAGGCAGGGCCTGCAGCAACCCGTGCAGCAGGCAGTGCGCCCGCCAGGCATGCAGCCACCGGCCCCTGCACAGCTGCTCACTTCACCTCCTTCGCCTTCGCGGCTTCCGGCACGCCGGGATATCGTGCCGCAGCATACCGTCCCACGCCTGGTGTTGACCTCCCCTGGCCAGGCACAAGGAGGCAAACAGCCAGCCCAGAGCCAATGAAACCGAATACCTGCCACGCTGGCCAGGCCCTGCTGCCCGGCACGCACACGACGCCCCGCATTTCCGGCGCGCTGTTACCCGTCACGACGGCGGCTGCCGAAGGCAGCTTCGCCACGCAATTCGCCAACCGCGAAACCGGCCAGTCCTACACGGTGCGGTCCTGCATGGAAAACGGCAACGGCGAATGCAAGTTGCCGCAGACCGTTGAACATGGCGAGCCGCCGCGCAAGCGGCAACGGACAGAAGAGGGGGCGGCACCGGCAGGCTTGCTGCCGCAGACCTTTGTCCCCGCACCAGCGAGTGCCGCAGCTGCGGATCCCTGGACCGATCCGCGCAAAACAAGCATGTGCGCCAGCTACGGTGCAGCACTGGAGCCCTTGCACAGGCCCGGCCTGTCGCCGCAGGTACGCCTGCAAAAGCTGGAGGTGTTCAGGACCACCTGCCATCGCCTGATCAACGAGTCATGGCAGTGGCTGCGTATGGATTTGGCGGACGAGATTGCCGATGCCGGTGAAGCGTTTTACTCGCAGATGGCGTCCGTGGCGGCAAAGCAGGCGAACACCCCGGCCGCGCCGTTCTACGATGGCTTCGAGCCATGGGGGCTGCAGATGCTGAATGCCACGTTGGCGCAGGCGCCTCTGCTCGGACAGGTGGTGCAGGTATCGCTGCTGCCGACCGGAACCGATGGCAGCCTTGTCTCGCCGTGGTTGCCGGTCTTGCGCGCGCCGGCAATAACCGAGTCGCATGAGCAGCATGAGCCGCCTGTGATGTTGCCGCTGACCCGGCCGTCATCGCCGCCGCACGAAGATATTGCGCAGCATGCACCGCTCATGCAAAGGGCTTCAAGGAGAAAGCTCCGTCCCCCCGAGATCATTGCCAGAATCTGGCAGGGACTGGCCGACAGCGGCGAGCTTGATGCCGCTTCCTTCATTGCGCTGATGGGACGCAAGATCTGGTTCAAGGACGACCAGAGTCGCGTGAGCTTTGGCCTTGTCCTGGTCGACATCCTGAAAGCCCTGTGCGAGCGGCAAGCTGCCGGCACGCTGCGGCTGGTTGGCGGCGCGCCGGGCAAGGCCTGCGTCGACTGTTTGCACAAGGGCTTCGACAGAGTCGGCCTGCTGAACCGGCATTACAACGACAATTTTTACGTCGACCCGGAAGACGACCCCGGTCTGGTGCTGGCCACGGAGACGGACGAAGACGGTACGCGGCCACGCTTCATCCGCGAGGGCGACAGGGTGCGCATCCATTTCTTCTGGACCCTCGCGCATGTGCCAGAGCTGTTCGTGCAGCTCAAGCATTACCTGTACACGGAGAAGGCGGCGCAAAAATTCTGGATCGCTCCGCAGTTCGTGATCGACATCCTCGACATGCATTTCAACGGCACGAGCAAGCTGGACGAACGCGAGTTGCAGTGCTTCGCAACCGTGCGCACTCCTTCCGGCGAAAAAAGCGGCCGCAACCTCGCATGGCTGATCGGCAAGGCGGCAAGCGAGCTGGCTGAGCTGCCGCCACTGCCGGTATTTGTACCGCCTTTCACGCAAGCCGGGGCAACGAGTACGATGACCACGACCACGACGGCTGCCGGCAGGGCGCGCGCCGTGGCTCCTTCGCCGACCGAAGCCAAGGCAGAAGAAGCGCTTCTGCACGACGATCTCGAGCCGCTGTTCACGGGCTTTGATGACCACGAATTCCTGTAATCCATGGCGAGGCTCCCATGTATTCCAACAGCCCGGGCGGCATACTCGCTCTGCCTGATTTCACCGGCGCAGTGCAAGGCACGGCACTGCACACTCTGCACGGCGGACAGCCCGTCCATGCGGGCCAAAACGGCCACGCTCCGGCC
>CAYZXP010000303.1:0-2102 GCA_964482415.1 uncultured Bifidobacterium sp.
GGCCGGCCGGACATGGCGCAGGCGGGCGGCACCGATCCGAGCGGCCTGCCGGCGGCGCTGGCGTCCGTCGGTGGCTGGGTCAGCCAGCGGGTCGGCGGCTAAGCAGGAGCGGGGCGAAGCATGGAATTCCAGAAAGACGTCGATGCGCGCGGGCTGAACTGCCCGCTGCCCATCCTGCGCGCCAAGAAGGCGCTGACCGACATGGCCACCGGCGACGTGCTGCGCGTGATCGCGACCGATCCCGGTTCGGTGCGCGACTTCAACGCGTTTGCGCGGCAGACCGGCAATACGCTGGTCGCGCACGAAGAGAACGCCGACGCGGCGGTCAAAGAATTCACCTTTTACCTGCGCCGAAAATAGGCGCGGTACCCGGCTGCGCAGCGGCGCCAGCCGGCCGGCATTAAACAGAACGATCGTGCGGGAATTTTGCCCGCGCCTTCGTCTGGCCCTATAATTGCAGTTTACGTAAACGTCAATTAGCCCTATTGCATTCCTCTGAAGGACTCCCATGAAGGTACTGGTACCCGTCAAGCGCGTCGTTGACTACAACGTCAAGGTGCGCGTGAAATCCGATGGCAGCGGTGTCGACATCGCCAACGTGAAGATGTCGATGAACCCGTTCGATGAAATCGCGGTGGAAGAGGCGATGCGCCTGAAGGAAGCCGGCAAGGCGACCGAGGTGATCGCGGTGTCCTGCGGCGTCACGCAATGCCAGGAAACCCTGCGCACGGCGATGGCGATCGGCGCGGATCGCGCGATCCTGGCTGAAACCCCGGCCGACCTCGAGCTGCAGCCGCTGGCCGTGGCCAAGCTGATCAAGGCGCTCGCCGACAAGGAGCAGCCGCAGCTGATCATCCTCGGCAAGCAGGCGATCGACGACGACTGCAACCAGACCGGCCAGATGCTGGCGGCGCTGCTGGGCTGGCCGCAGGCGACCTTCGCTTCGAAGGTGGCGGTCGAGGACGGCAAGGCGATCGTCACGCGTGAAGTCGACGGCGGCCTCGAGACCGTCGCGGTCACGCTGCCGGCCATTGTCACCACCGACCTGCGCCTGAACGAGCCGCGCTATGTGACGCTGCCGAACATCATGAAGGCGAAGAAGAAGCCGCTCGACATCGTCAAGCCCGAGGATCTCGGCGTCGACGTCGCGCCGCGCCTGAAGACGCTGAAAGTCGCCGAGCCGGCCAAGCGCTCGGCCGGCACGATGGTGCCGGACGTTGCGACGCTGGTCGCGAAACTGAAGAACGAAGCCAAAGTCATCTGACAGGAAACGCCATGACCGCACTCGTCATCGCCGAACACGACAATGCGTCGCTGAAGGCAAGCACCCTCCATACCGTTACCGCTGCCGCGCAGTGCAGCAATGAAGTCCACGTCCTCGTCGCCGGCCAGGGCTGCGACGCCGCCGCTGCAGCGGCCGCGCAGATCGCCGGCGTTGCGAAGGTGATCGTCGCCGACGGCGCGCAATTCGCCGACGGCCTCGCCGAGAACGTCGCCGCGCAGGCGCTCGCGATCGCGAAGAACTACACGCACGTGCTGGCCCCGGCCACGGCGTACGGCAAGAACATCCTGCCGCGCGTGGCGGCCTGCCTCGACGTCGGCCAGATCTCCGAGATCACCAAAGTCGATGCGCCGGACACCTTCGAGCGCCCGATCTACGCCGGCAACGCCATTGCGACCGTGCAGTCGGCCGACCCGATCAAGGTCATCACCGTGCGCGCTACCGGCTTCGACGCTGCGGCGAACGGCGGCTCGGCCGCGATCGAGAAGATCGACGCGGTCGCCGATTCCGGCAAGTCGGCCTTCGTGTCGCGCGAGCTGGCCAAGTCCGACCGTCCGGAACTGACGGCGGCGAAGATCATCGTCTCCGGTGGCCGCGGCATGGGCTCGGCCGAGAACTTCAAGATCCTCGAGCCGCTGGCCGACAAGCTCGGCGCCGCCATGGGCGCGTCGCGCGCCGCAGTCGACGCCGGCTATGTGCCGAACGACTGGCAGGTCGGCCAGACCGGCAAGATCGTCGCGCCGCAGCTGTACATCGCCGTCGGCATTTCCGGCGCGATCCAGCATCTGGCCGGCATGAAGGACTCGAAGACCATCGTCGC
>CAYZXP010000304.1:0-2083 GCA_964482415.1 uncultured Bifidobacterium sp.
GCGCCGCATCGCAACAATCGCCATTGCCCCATGCTTTCCCTCATGCCTGAAGCTCCTGCCACACCGATACGCATACGGCCTGCACTGCGCCGCCAATCCGCCGCAATCCTGTTTCTCTTGGCCGCCACCGGCTGGGCGGGAGCATCTCGGGCGGCCACCGTCCCTGACACGATCGCGCAGCGCGTCGTCGCCTGTGCCGCGTGCCACGGAAAGGAGGGCCGCGCGACCCGTGATGGCTATTTCCCTCGCATCGCCGGCAAGCCGGCCGGCTATCTGTACAACCAGCTGATCAATTTCCGCGAGGGGCGGAGGCGCTATCCGGCGATGAATTACATGGTCGCGAACCAGTCGGATGCGTACCTGCGCGAGATCGCCGATTACTTCGCTTCGCTGCAGCTGCCTTACCCGCCGGCGCAGGCGGCGCTCGCGGACAAGGCGACGCTGGAACGCGGCCGCAGCCTGGTCATCGGCGGCGATGCCGCGCGCCAGCTGCCTGCCTGCACGGCGTGCCACGGCGACCGGCTGACCGGTATGCAGCCCGCGGTGCCGAGCCTGGTCGGCCTGTCGCGCGATTACCTGAATGCGCAGTTCGGCGCGTGGCGCTCCGGCACCCGGCACGCGAGTGCGCCCGACTGCATGGGCGACATCAGCCGCAAGCTGACGCCGGATGATATCGGCGCGCTGTCCGCGTGGCTGGCGGCGCAGCCGGTGCCGGACAACATGCATGCGCAGCCGAAGTCGCCGGTGAAACTGCCGCTGGATTGCGGGAGCATCCCGAAATGACGGCGCCGGTTCACGATCATCCCGTGCGCACCCTGAAGCGCGCTCTGCTCGGACTGTGCTGCATTGCAGCCATTGCGGCACTGGCCATCATCGGCTATCAGATAGCGGCGGAACCCGGCAGCGACCGGCGCGGCAGCACGCCGCTGAATGATGCTGATCTCATCGAACGCGGCGCCCGGCTCGCTCGCGCCGGCAATTGCATGGGCTGCCATACCGAGCGCGGCGGCCAGCCTTATGCAGGTGGCCGCGCGATCGCCACGCGTTTCGGCGATGTCTTTGCGTCAAACATTACGCCGGACGCAGCCACCGGCATCGGCCACTGGAGCGCGGACGATTTCTGGCGCGCGCTGCACAACGGAAAATCGAAGGACGGGCGCTTCCTGTACCCGGCCTTCCCGTACACGGACTACACGAAGGTCACGCGTGAGGATGCCGATGCGCTGTATGCGTACCTGCGCACGCTGACACCGGTGCGGCAACCCAACCGCGAGCATCGCCTCGCTTTCCCTTACAACCAGCGCATCGTGCTGGCGTTCTGGCGGACGCTGTATTTCCGTCCCGGGGAATACCGGCCGGATCCCCGACAGGACGACGCATGGAACCGCGGCGCCTATCTCGTGCAGGGGCTCGGCCATTGCGCCGCCTGCCACACGCCGCGCGATGCGCTGGGCGGCAGCATCGCGCGACGCGAACTGGCCGGCGGCGTGATCCCGGCGCTGAACTGGCATGCACCGGCGCTGACCGGCGGTGCTGGCGGGCTCGGAAACTGGAGCGCCGACGAGATCACCGCGCTGCTGGGCACTGGCGTATCGGCGCGTGGCGCGGCGTTCGGGCCGATGGCCGAGGTCGTCAGCGCCAGCCTGCAGCACCTGCCGGCGCAGGACCTGGGGGCGATGGCGGTTTACCTGAAATCGCTGCCGCCTGCCGGGACCGAAGGCACGCGCACCGTGGTCAGGCCGGATGCGGAAGCTAAAGCCGTGCTGGCCCTTGGGGCCCGGCTGTTCGAGCAGCACTGCATCGACTGCCATGGCACCGAAGGTCGCGGCGCCCCGCCGGCTTACCCTGCGCTGTCAGGCCATGCGTCCGTCACTGCCGACAGCCCGGTGAATGCGATTCGCATGGTGCTGAATGGCGGCTTCCCGCCGGGCACGCAGGGAAATCCACGCCCGTATGGCATGCCGCCGTTCAGCACGACGCTGGACGATGACGAAGTGGCTGCGGTGGTTTCGTACACGCGATATCGGTGGGGACAGGGGGACAAGGTGTCGGCCCATGACGTTCGGCGCGCGCGCGGCATGGC
>CAYZXP010000305.1:0-2069 GCA_964482415.1 uncultured Bifidobacterium sp.
ACCTGGAACGTCAATTCGCTGAAAGTCCGCCTGCCGCAGGTGCTGCAATGGCTGGAATCCAGCCCGGTCGACGTGCTCTGCCTGCAGGAAACCAAGCTCACCGACGACAAGTTTCCGGTCGCCGAGATCGAGGCTGCCGGTTATCAGGTCGCCTTCACCGGCCAAAAGACGTACAACGGCGTGGCCATCCTGTCGCGCCTGCCGATGACGGATATCGTGAAGAACAACCCGCTGTTCGAAGACGAACAGCAGCGCATCATCAGCGCCACCATCGATGGCATGCGCATCGTCTGCGCGTATGTGCCGAACGGTCAGGCGGTCGGCACCGACAAGTACGAGTACAAGTTGCGCTGGCTCGATGCTCTGGCGCGCTGGCTGGAGTCTGAGCTGACATCCCATCCTGCGCTGGCCCTGCTGGGCGACTACAACATCGCGCCGGCGGATGCCGATGTGCATGATCCTGTCGCATGGGCCGGACAGGTACTGTGCTCGGATGCCGAGCGGGCAGCATTCCAGCGGCTGATCGCACTGGATTTAAAGGATGCCTTCCGGCTGTTCCCGCAAGAAGAAAAGTTGTACAGCTGGTGGGATTACCGGCAGATGGCCTTCCGCCGCAACCGCGGGGTGCGCATCGACCACATCCTGCTGTCACCGCCGCTGTCAGCGCGCTGCACTGCCTGCGAGATCGACAAGCTGCCGCGCAAATGGGAACAGCCGTCGGACCACACGCCGGTCATCGCCACGCTGGCTTCGTAAGAACCGGGCCGCTCAGTGCGGCCACTAGGCTTCCATCAACTGCTTGAGTCGCTGCAAGTCGGACGTCACCAGTGCGATGTCCTGCTGCAGCCGTAATTCCGTCATTGCCGGCGGACGAAACAGCGTGAACAGCACTTCACTGCCCTGCTCGTTCGGCACCACGCGCATCGGCACGAACACCTGCACGTCAGGAGCGAGCGTGACCCGGTGATCAAGGATGCCGTGCTCGGCCGGGCCCGTGAACTTCAGCCCGACCTCCCCTTCGCCGGTATCGACCCGCCAGTCATCGCCGTCCTGCCGGACGGACTTGCAAAGCCCGCCCGCCCACAACGGCAGGTTGCGCGGATCGGCGACGAAAGCAGCGACGGCGGCGGGCGGACAGTCGATCGAGACCGACAGCGTGACGGACGGGTTCATTCTGCTTACGACTGCAGCGCCTCGCGAATCTGCGCCAGCGATGACGGATCTTCGATCGTCGTCAAATCGCCCGGATCACGACCTTCGCAGAGGGCCTGGATCGAACGGCGCAGCAACTTGCCGGAGCGGGTTTTCGGCAGCAGGTTCACGCAGTAAACCCGCGACGGACGCGCCACCGCGCCGAGCTGATGGTCGACCACGCCGAAGATTTCCTTCTCCAGCTGCTTCTTCGCTTCCGGCGTCGCCGCCTTCTCCGCATGCTTCGGGATCACGAACGCGACCGCGACCTGCCCTTTCACCTTGTCCTCGACGCCGACGACGGCGACTTCGGACACGTTGTCGTGGCTGGAAATGCTTTCCTCGATCTCGCGCGTGCCGAGGCGGTGGCCGGCAACGTTGATGACATCGTCCGTGCGACCGAGGATGAAGTAATAACCGTCGGCATCGCGGATGCCCCAGTCGAAGGTCGAGTACACCTGTTCGCTGGAGAAATTCGACCAGTACGACTTGATGAATCGCTCGTCATTGTTGAACACGGTCTGCAGGCAGCCTGGCGGCAGCGGGCCGTCGATCACGACCACGCCCTTTTCATTCGGGCCGCACAGTGCGCCGGTGGCTTCATTGAGGATCTTCACGCGATAGCCCGGCATCGGCACGCCGGGACTGCCGAGCCGCGTCGGCTTGTCCTCGACGCCCTTGGCGATCGACAGGATCGGCCAGCCGGTCTCGGTCTGCCAGTAGTTGTCGATGATGGGCACGCCGAGCGCATCGGCCACCCACGCGGACGTGTTCTCGTCCAGCGGCTCGCCGGCGAGGTACAGCGCCTTCAGCGACGACAGGTCGTGCTGCTTCATCAGTTCCGGCGGCTGCTTCTTCAGCACGCGCACCGCGGTCGG
>CAYZXP010000306.1:0-2065 GCA_964482415.1 uncultured Bifidobacterium sp.
CAGGCGATGCTGCAAGGCGGCATCCGCGGCGCGTCCGCCATCGCGGTGGAAGACTCGGTCTGCCAGGAGATCACCGTCGACGGCCTGCGCGACATGCTGAAGTACCAGTCGCCGATCATGATCGCCGTGTTCGAGGCGCTGATGCTGCAGCAAAACATGCACAACGAACTGCGCGCGAAGAACTGACGCAACCGCGCGCGATCACCGTCAGCGGCGCGCCGCCGCGATCTTTTCGCACCCTTTCCATTCGCCGCTGCGCTGCAGCGCTTCCAGCATCTCGAGCACGATGCGCCGCACCACCAGCGCGGCCTCGCCCGGCGGCACGTCTTCCGACTCGCACAGCGACACTTCGCGCGCGATCGCGCCGGGCAGCAGCGGCACGGCCTGCAACCGGTCTTCGGCAACCTCGCGATGTATCGCCGACCACGGCAGCACGCTGCAGGCGTCGCCCGACTCCACCAGCCGGATCAGCAGGTCCGGCGAGCTGATCTCGGCCACCAGCCGGTAGTTCAGGTTCGCGTTCAGGAAGGCCAGGTCGAGCCGCGTGCGCGTGGCGTTCGGAACGCTCGGCAGCGCCAGCGGCAGCTTCGCCAGTTCCTCGAGGCTGATGCCGGAAGTGCGGCGCAGGCTGGCCGCGCGCGGCAGCGCGACGTACAGCTCCTCACGGAACAGCGGCTGGATCGCGATGCCGCGCTGCGGCAGCGCATCAATGGCAATGGCCATGTCCAGTCCGCCCTGCGCGACCAGTCCGGCCAGTTCGGAGCTCGGCCGCACGATCACTTCGAGCAGGATGCCGGGGCAGGCGCGCAGCGCCTCCAGCAATGGCACCAGCAGCAGCCGCGCGACGCCGCCCGACATGCCCACCGACACCCGGCCGGACGGATGTTCACGCTCGAACGACACCGCGCCTTTCAGGTCTTCGACGTGGCGCAGCAGCCCCTTCGCATGCCGGTACAGCACTTCGCCGGCGACGGTCGGCTTGACGCCGCGCACGCTGCGCTCGAGCAGCTTGCTGCCGAGGTCGCGCTCGAGCCCGGCGATCTGCTGGCTCAGCGCCGGCTGCGCAATGTGCAGCGAATCGGCGGCGCGGGTCATGTTGCCGTAGTCGACGGTGGCAAGGAAATACTTCAGCTGCTTGATGTCCATCGGCCCGCTTTCCTTTCCGGATTCTGATAGGCCAGGCTTATCGTTCCATGCTGCCGCCTGTGCGTCGCATATTACCCGACAAGTTTCTCCCGGCGCGACAGGCTTTTCAGCAGGGCGCGAAAGAATAATTCCATCTTATGGATCAATAAGAATTCCATATTTCCCGCAATGCCGGCGAGGAATTAATCTAAGCGCAACCAACCAGAAGGGAGCCCGGCATGATCCGACCGACGCACGCAGACCAACCAACGTCGCCCGGCCTCGCCCTCCTCCCTTCTCCCGAACGCCCTTCCGCTTTTCCCTCGCAATAGCCGCCGATCCGCGGCAACACCCCCCGAATTTTCGCAGCACGCCATCACGGCGGGCGTGGCCCCGTACTCGCAAGCAGAGGAGACGCCGATGACCTGATCCGAACCGCGCAACATGTATTCCGTTACCTGCAGCACTGTAGTCATCACACCAAGAGGCCGCAAAGGCCAAACAACAAGGAGGAGACGATGAAACAGCAACGCGCATCAACTGGAATGAAAGCCCTGGCACTGGCCATCGCCATGCTGGGATCGGCAAGCGTGTCCGCGGAAGTCACGTGGGACAAGCTGCTGAACGCGAACAAGGATCCGAACAACTGGATGATGTACCACCAGTCGTTCGACGGTTATCACCACAGCGAACTCGACCAGATCAACACCGGCAACGTCGACAAGCTCGGCGTCGCGTGGATCCACACGCCCAACGCCAGCAAGCGCGGCATCCAGTCCTTCCCGCTGGCGGTCGACGGCGTGCTGTATTACACCTCGGCCTCCGGCAAGGTGTGGGCGCTGGACGGCGCCACCGGCAAGCCGATCTGGACCTACCAGGCCAAGATCGACAACGAGCGCGGCGACGGCACGATCTACAGCCCGTACAACCGCGGCATCGC
>CAYZXP010000307.1:0-2062 GCA_964482415.1 uncultured Bifidobacterium sp.
TGCAGGATGACGATGCGCAATCCTGCGTGCGTATTCAAGGCGTATGCGGTGGACGCGAAGGTTCCTGCAACCGGCTGGTCATATCAAGCGGCGCATGGCCGGAAACGATGGGGATCACGGCGGTTTTCCGCCGTATGCGAAATACTCAATTAATTTGTCGCCGACGCAGGCCAAACGCCATGCCGCCGACGATGATCAGGCTTGCCAGCACCAGTGCCGCGCCTGCCAGTGAATGGTGCACGCCAATCAGTCCCCCCATCAGTCCCACGGTAATGCCCGCAAACGAGCGCATGCCCAGCGATGACATGTTGAACAAACCCACCACACGGCCGCGCATCTTCTCCGGCGCATTCAGCTGCGTCAGGGTCTGCGCCATCGAACTGAAACTGAATTCGCAGAAACCCGCAGCGAACAGCAGTACGACAGCGAACCCGTAGTCACCCGTCAACGCGAATGCACCCAGCGACGCACACCAGCCGATGGCAAATATCCAAACCTTCACCAGGCTGGCCCGCATCTTTGCGACCCGTTCAAGCACCAGCCCGGCAAGCAGGGCGCCACACGCATCCGCGCCCAGCAATACGCCATAGCGCACTCCCGGATCGCCTTGCCCAAGGTCTTGCGCGAAGCTCGGCATTTGCGCGTGGTAGCTGTTCCCGATGAAGAAGGAAGCCAAACCGGCCAACGCAATCATGGACCACAGCATCGGGATTTTCGATACCGCCCTGACCGTATCGATGATATCGGCCAAACCTTTGAACGGCCGGGGTGGAGGCGCGTCAGCCGAAAATTTTGGCCCGAAACGATCACGCGCAAGCCACAGCACCGTCGGCAGGTAGAACAACACATTGAGCAGGATCCCGCTCTCGGGCCCGACCAGCAGCAGCATCGCCGCGCCGACGCCCGGCCCGGACAACAGGCCGAGGTAGCGCGCCGCCGCCACCAGCCGGACGGCACTTGGCAGCAGCTCTCCCGCGACGACGTAATACAGCATCATCTGGGTCGGGACCAGCCAGAGCACACCCGCCACGCCATGCATCACCAGCAGCACCATCGCCTGCCACATCTGTAGTGTGCCGCTGATGAACAACCAGCCCCAGCCTAATGAGCACAGCATGAACAGCGCCATGCCGCACTGGATCATGCGGCGCGGATCGAATCGATCCGTCAGCACGCCGACAGGTACTGACAGGATAAGGAAGGGCAACCAGTGCGACAACACGGCGAAACCGCCGAGCTCATGGGATTCGAACTGGCGGAACATCACCCAGTAGCTGATCACATGCTCGACGTTATCGGCCAGCATGGCGAGAATGAAGGTAATGAGGAGCTTGCGAAAGCGAGGGATAGCTAGTGCCGACGCAGAATGGGTGGGTATGGTTGATGAAGCGGTCATGGATCAGGCGGCACCATTTTTAATGACAAGGGAGAGCAGGCCGATCTTAACCTTCGAATAGCTTGACGACGCAGTGGAAATTCAAGTTCGCCATGCCCCTGTCAGCCGCCTGATGAAATGCTCCATGGGCTGCCGACATCACGAGGGCAGGGGCGTGGCAGCGTGATGAATGAATTGTCCCGCCGGAGCCGCACTGACGCGACCGGGCTCGATCAAAAAAATCGGCACCTGCGTGCCGACGAGAATCGGGCTAGGGATCGTGAGCGGTCACTCTGCGCGAGCGTCTCGACTCAGGAGCCACCCGAGAGGAGTGATGGCTCCCGCCGAAATCCCGATGCGGTATGCACTTTCAACTCATAACGACAGCGCTAACTGCCTCGGCCGGAAGGTCGCCACTCGCGGTTCCGTGACCACTTCCAACCCGGGTATTCGCCACAAATGACAATCGACGTTACTTGACCGGCTGTGCGAGGGGCTGTCCTCTTTCCACGATATAGGTCGCCAGGACTTTGGTTCTGGTGCTGCCGGTATTGACGCCTTCATGCACGACGCCGGCCGGGAGAAAGAAAGTCTCACCGGCCTTCACGATTCGCGGCGGCTCCCCGTCGACGCGCACCTCAATCTCTCCCTCCATGATGTAGGTCAGCTCCTCGCCGGGATGCGTGT
>CAYZXP010000308.1:0-2048 GCA_964482415.1 uncultured Bifidobacterium sp.
CGGGGAACACGACGCTGGATCCCGGCCTGCGCCGGGGTGAGGCAGGGAGTGGCGCGAGGGTTTCGTGCCGCATGCGGCACGCTCGCGAAACGGCTGCGGCGTATCCGCCGCAGCGCACCCTGCAAGGGGCGCAACCCATGCGTTGCGCCTGCCGAAGCGCTCTGGCTTGCAAGCCAGAGCGTGGGGTGGTCGTTCCTTGACATCGTGGTCCCGGTGCAGGCCGGGACCCATGGTCGCCAACCCCTTGGCGCCATTCAAGGGGACACGACGCTGGATCCCAGCTTGCGCCGGGATGACGATTTAAAGTGTGTCAGCCAAAACATCGTCGCCCCAGCGCGAGCTGGGAACCATGCTAGCCAAACGCTTGGCGCCAGCCAGGCGGAGACGACGCCGGGATCCGCCGTATTTAAACGCGAATCGCCCGTCATGTGCCCCGTCGACGGGGCGCCGCGTTCCTCTCCCTATCCGCTGTCCCGGTTGAATTCTTTCCCGGCGCTACAATATCGGACTTGCCGGCCGTAGACCGAACATTGGTCTGACGGCCATTCTTCCGTCCCGCACGCGCAGGACGGCCTGCCGCGACTTGCCATCACCGCCATGCCACTGATCGGAAGCCTTAAGAGGGCTTGGGAATCCTGCGACGGACGCATTGTCCTGACATCGCTGTTCATCTTTTTTTCGTCAAGCACGGTCTTCATCGCGAAGCTGCTCGACATCTACGCGAAGCAGCCCGGCGGGCTGCTCTTCGCCGCTTCGGCTACCGCCTTGTTTGCCGTCGCGACCGTGCTGTTCTTCCTGCTGGTCTGCCATGGGCGCGCCGCCCGATGGATACTCGCGTTCTTCCTCCTCGCGTCGTCGCAGGCCGGCTACTACATGGCGCAGTACGGCGTGGTGATCGACACCGACATGCTCGAGAACGCCATGCAGACGAACCCCGGCGAATTCTGGGGACTGGTCACGCCTTCGCTGGTGATCCGCACGCTGCTGCTCGGCGTGCTGCCGGCCTGGCTGGTGCTGCGTACCCGCTGCCGTACGAACGGCCTGTGGAAACAGCTGAAGTCGCGGCTGATGCTGATCGGCGGCTCGCTGGCGGTCGCCACGCTGCTGTTTGCGCCGCTGACGGCCAGTTACGCTTCCTTCATCCGCGAACACAAGCAGGTGCGGATGTATGCGAGCCCGCTGTACTTCACCTATTCGGTCGGACGCTACGCCAACGAACGCTGGTTCCCGCGCGCGCCGCTGCCGCACAAGACGCTGGCGGCCGACCTGAAGGAGGTCGGCGGGCATCGCACGAACGAATTGATCGTCCTGGTCATCGGCGAGACCGCGCGCGCCGACCGCTTCGCCCTGAACGGCTACGCGCGCGACACCAATCCCGAACTGCGCCGGCAAGAGGTGGTCAGCTTCAGTCATGTGACGTCATGCGGCACGTCGACCGCCGTGTCGGTGCCCTGCATGTTCTCCGCGCTCGGCCGAGAGCATTACAGCGCCGCCGAGGCGAAGCGTGCCGACAATGTGCTGGACGTGCTGGCTCGCAGCGGCGTGCGCGTGCTGTGGCGCGACAATAACTCCGACTCGAAGGGCGTGGCGGACCGTGTCCGCTACGAGAGCTTCCGCAGTCCGGAGCGCAACCGCGTCTGCGACCCGGAGTGCCGTGACGTCGGCATGCTCGACGGCCTCGATGATTTCATTCGCGAGAACCGCGGGCACGACATGCTGATCGTGCTGCACCAGATGGGCAGTCACGGCCCCGAGTACTACAAGCGCTATCCGGCGGCGTTCGAGAAATTCAAGCCGGTGTGCCGCACCGGTGAGCTGCAGACCTGCACGAAGGCCGAGATCGACAATGCGTATGACAACACCATCCTGTATACCGACCACTTCCTGTCGCGCGTGATCGACTACCTGAAGCAGTACGACGGCTCGCACGAGACGGCCATGCTGTATGTCAGCGATCACGGCGAATCGCTCGGCGAGAACAACATGTTCCTGCACGGCGCGCCGTTTGCGTTTGCGCCGGACGCGCAGGTGCGCGTGCCGGCGGTGCT
>CAYZXP010000309.1:0-2016 GCA_964482415.1 uncultured Bifidobacterium sp.
CAGAAGATCGGCCGTCCGCGCCAGCTGTTCGTCGGTTCGCCGGCACGCGATGTGCCCCCGATCGCCAAGCGCTGATCGGTGCGTCGGAAGTGAAAAAGCGGGCTGCGGCCCGCTTTTTTCTTGCCTGCGTGAGCGCGCGCCCGGCGTGCCGGGGTAGTGGTTTTCGGTTGTCGGAATGGCAAGCAAGAAAACCATTTTCCCTGACAGGTCTGGTGTTACACTTCGGTTTCGCTCGTGCGCATGAGCGTACGGGAGCCTATTTGAGCCCTTCCCGCAAATGATTTGCAATCCGCTAACCGGTGAGGCCGTGTCGCGGAAGGTTGATGAACCCGCTATTTGCTTCGCGAAACGCGAAGAAAGGTGAGCAGCGATGATGCAGCAATATTTCTCCAACTCGTATCTGTTTGGAGGCAACGCCCCGTACGTCGAAGAACTGTACGAGGCCTATCTACTCAATCCCGGTTCCGTCCCCGACAACTGGCGTGCCTATTTCGACGCCATGCAGCATGTGCCTGCTGTCGATGGTTCCGACCGGCCTGACGTCCCCCACGCGAGCGTGATCGCCTCCTTCGCCGAGCGCGCGAAGCATGGTCCGATCCGCACGGTTACTGCTTCGGCGGACGCCGAGATGGGCCGCAAGCGTGTTGCCGTCACCCAACTCATCGCCGCTTACCGTTTCCTCGGCACCCAGTGGGCCAACCTCGATCCGCTGCAGCGCCAGGAGCGTCCGAACATTCCCGAACTCGAACCGTCGTTCTACGGCTTCACCGATGCCGATCTCGACACCGTGTTCAACATCAGCAACACCTACTTCGGCCCGGAAACGGCGACGCTGCGCGACCTGCTGCAGGCGCTGCGCGACACCTACTGCCGCTCGATCGGCGCCGAATTCCAGTACATGACCGACCCGGCGCAGAAGCGCTGGATGCAGGAGCGCCTCGAGTCAACCCGCTCCACCGGCAATTTCACCCGCGAGCAGAAGCAGCACATCCTCGAGCGCCTGACCGCTGCCGAAGGTCTCGAGCGCTACCTGCACACCCGCTACGTCGGCCAGAAGCGCTTCTCGCTGGAAGGCGGCGAGAGCTTCATCGCGTCGCTTGACGAAGTCATCCAGCGCGCCGGCGAAAAGGGCGTGCAGGAAATCGTGATCGGCATGGCTCACCGCGGCCGCCTGAACGTGCTGGTGAACATTCTCGGCAAGATGCCGTCGGACCTGTTTGCCGAGTTCGAGGGCAAGCATGCGGACGACCTGCCGGCCGGCGACGTCAAATACCACCAGGGCTTTTCGTCGGACATTTCCACCCCGGGCGGTCCGGTCCACCTGTCGCTGGCGTTCAACCCGTCGCACCTCGAGATCGTCAACCCGGTCGTTGAAGGCTCGGTGAAGGCGCGCATGGACCGCCGCGGCGACAAGGAAGGCCGCCAGGTGCTGCCGGTGCTGGTGCACGGCGACGCCGCCTTTGCCGGCCAGGGCGTCGTGATGGAAACGCTGAACCTGGCGCAGACCCGCGGCTACGGCACCGGCGGCACGGTGCACATCGTCATCAACAACCAGATCGGCTTCACCACGTCCGACCCGCGCGACACCCGTTCGACGCTGTACTGCTCCGACGTGGTCAAGATGATCGAGGCGCCGGTGCTGCACGTGAACGGTGACGATCCCGAGGCGGTGATCCACGCGACCCAGATCGCGCTGGACTTCCGCATGCAGTTCCAGAAAGACGTGGTCGTCGACATCATCTGCTTCCGCAAGCTCGGCCACAACGAGCAGGACACGCCGGCGCTGACGCAGCCGCTGATGTACAAGAAGATCGGCGCGCATCCGGGCACCCGCAAGCTGTACGCGGACAAGCTCGCCACGCAGGGCACGATCGCGACCGACAACGGCGATGTGCTGGTCAAGGATTACCGTCAGGCGATGGACGAAGGTCGCCGCACGATCGATCCGGTGATCTCGAACTACAAGAACAAGTACGCGGTCGACTGGATGCCGTTCCTGAACCGCAAGTGGACCGA
>CAYZXP010000310.1:0-2015 GCA_964482415.1 uncultured Bifidobacterium sp.
TGACCGCATCCCAGTTCACCTTGTCCATCTTCTTGAAGGTCATGTCGCGCGTGATGCCGGCGTTGTTGACCAGCACGTCGATCGGCCCCATTTCCTTCACGATCGTCGAGATGCACTCTTGCGCCGAATCATAGTCGGCGACGTTGCAAGGGTACGCACGGAAGTGGTAACCCTTGTCCTTCATTTCGGCCAGCCATGCATCGACTTTCGTATTGCCCGGCGAATAGGTCGTCGCCACGTCATAGCCCATGTTGGCCATCTTGATGCAGATCGCCTCGCCCAGACCGCCCATGCCACCCGTTACCAACGTTACTCTGCTCATGTCTGCTCCTGAATTGTTTGTGTAAGTGCAGTACGAAAAACCAAAGTGTCAGCGCTCGATCGCCAGCGCCACGCCCATGCCGCCGCCGATGCACAGGCTGGCGAGGCCGCGTTTGGCGTCGCGGCGGATCATTTCGTGGATCAGTGTGACGAGGATGCGGCAGCCGGACGCGCCGATCGGATGGCCGATCGCGATCGCGCCGCCGTTGACGTTGATCTTGCTGGTGTCCCAGCCCATTTCCTTGTTGACGGCGATCGCCTGGGCGGCGAAGGCCTCGTTGATCTCCATCAGGTCGAGGTCCTTGTGGGTCCAGCCGGCCTTCTGCAAGCAGCGCTGGCTGGCCGACACCGGCCCCATGCCCATGATGCTCGGGTCGAGCCCGGCTGACGCGTAGGACTTGATCTTTGCAAGCGGCTTCAGGCCCAGTTGCTGCGCCTTCTTTGCCGACATCATCATCACCGCGGCGGCGCCGTCGTTGATGCCTGATGCATTGCCGGCCGTGACCGTGCCGGCCTTGTCGAAGGCAGGACGCAGACCCGCCAGCGAGTCGAGCGTGCTGCCCGCCTTGATGTATTCATCGGCGTCGAAAACGGTCGCGCCTTTCTTCGACGGGATTTCCAGCGGCAGGATCTCATCCCTGAACTTGCCGGCCTTCTGCGCGGCCTCGGCCTTGTTCTGCGATGCCAGCGCAAACTCGTCCTGCTCGGCGCGCGAGACGTTGAATTTCTTTGCGACGTTCTCGGCGGTGATGCCCATGTGGTACTGGTTGTACACGTCCCACAGACCGTCGACGATCATCGTGTCGACCAGCTTTGCGTCGCCCATGCGGAAGCCGTCGCGCGAATTGTTCAGCACGTGCGGCGATGCGCTCATGTTTTCCTGGCCACCGGCGATGATGATGTCGGCGTCGCCGCACAGGATCGCTTGCGCCGCGAGATGGGTCGCCTTCAGGCCGCTGCCGCAGACTTTGTTGATGGTCATGCCCGGCACCATGTCAGGCAGGCCGGCCTTGATCACGGCCTGGCGCGCCGGGTTCTGGCCGACGCCGGCGGTCAGCACCTGGCCCAGGATCACTTCGCTGATCTGCTGCGGATCGATGCCGGTCTGCGCGACCAGCCCCTTGATCACGTGCGCGCCAAGCTCTGCTGCGGGCACCTTCGCGATCGTTCCCCCGAATTTGCCTACCGCGGTACGCGCAGCGGCAACAATTACTACCTCGTCCATTGTTGTTCTCCGATCTGTACTTCGACAAAAGCTGCTGAACTGCCGGGACTGCAAAGACCTGGCCTGACGCTGCGCCAGCCAGAGACGAACCATGCTAGCAACTGGCGTTCCGTCATTTTTGATGACGGTCAACCGCAGCCAGACGTTTGATCGGCGTGGTGTCGATCAGTTGTCGGAGGACGATGATGATGGGTATGAATGGCGGCTATCGAAGTGGTGTCATCGACAGCCGCATCCGGATAGCCTGCGGCTGCGGCAATGTGTTCCGCATCGCGGGGGCATGACAGGGTCGCGCCAGCGAGCCATGTCCGATGAATCTCGACGATGGCCGGTTGGGCCTCACTGACAGGCTCACTATCCGGTATCAAAGTCTCCGTTAACTTGTTGTTTGAGCCGGTAAAACCCTCGGAAATATTAGCGCGATAAATTGTGTTTCGGTAATAATTTTTCTTACTAAAACTTACAGCGA
>CAYZXP010000311.1:0-2011 GCA_964482415.1 uncultured Bifidobacterium sp.
CATCGAGCCGTGGCCGTTGGAGACGACGAAGCGGTCGCGGTCGGACCACTTCGGGTCAGCCGGATTGTGACGCAGGTGGCGACCCCACAGCGCGACGGCGATCTCGGCCATGCCCATCGGCATGCCGGGGTGGCCGGAGTTGGCTTTCTGGACGGCGTCCATTGCCAGTGCGCGAATCGCATTGGCCATCTTGCGAGTGTCTGGGGATGAGCTCATATTGCCAAAATTGAATGGGTATGGAAGGGGGCAAAGCGTGTACCGCACCGCCGACCGAAAAGCCTGAGATTTTACCAGAGAGCCCCCGCCCGCTTAAAATCGCCCGAATGGCCAATCCGGCATCACCCCGCGAGACCCGCATGCCCCGCTTTTACTGCAACCAGCCCCTGGACGTCGGCATGCAGCTCGACCTGCCCGATGCCGTGTCACACCATCTGGCCGTGCTGCGCATGGCCGTCGGCGATACGCTGACCCTGTTCAACGGGCTCGGCGGTGAATACTGCGCCGTGCTGACGGCCGTCGAGCGGCGCCGCTGCAGCGCCGAGATCAAGACCTTCGATGCGCGCGAGACCGAGCCCGGCCATGCGCTGACGCTGGCGCAGGCGCTCCCGGAAGGCTCGAAGATGGACTGGATCATCGAGAAATCGGTCGAACTCGGCGTCACCGCAATCCAGCCGCTGGCCGCGGCCCGCTCGGTAGTCCGGCTGTCGGAAGAGCGCGCCGCGAAGAAGCTCGCGCACTGGCAGGCGATCGCCGTCGCTGCCGCCGAACAGTGCGGGCGCAATCGCGTGCCGCCGGTGGCCGAGCCGCAATCCTTCAGCAGCTGGGTCGCGCAGCGCGACCTGCATCCGCGCATCCTGCTGTCGCCGCGCGCCAGCCAGTCGCTGTCCGACTGGGCGCGCCACCATCCGCCGCAGGCGATGACGGTGATGATCGGCCCGGAAGGCGGTTTCAGCGCCGACGAGGAAGCCGCCGCCATCGCGCATGGCGCGCTGTGCCTGTCCCTTGGCGAGCGCGTGCTGCGCACCGAGACAGCCGGGCTGGCGGTTCTGGCCGCGCTGAATGCGCTGTGGGGCGAATTCTGACGATGGGTTGGCTGACTCGCCTGCGCGCGGCGTTCGGGCGTACGCCCGCACGGATTCCGCCAACGCTGTGGCAGGCGACGCTGGGGCAACTGCCCTTCCTCGACCGCCTTGACGACGCCGACGCAGACAGGCTGAAAGCCTTGTGCGAGCAGCTGCTCGACCGCAAGCCCCTGTCCGGCGCAAAGGGATTCGAAGTCAGCGACGAGATCGCGGTGCTGGTGGCAGCGCAGGCCTGCCTGCTGGTGCTGAAGCTCGATCTGTCGCTGTATGACGATCTGTCCGCGATCATCGTGTTCCCCGATGCGTTCGGCGTGAAGCAGCAGCAGGTGGACGAGGCCGGCGTGGTGCACGAATGGGATGAAGAGCTGGCCGGTGAAGCTGTCGAGCAAGGTGGTGCAGTGGTGTTGTCCTGGCCGGACGTGGCCATGCAGCACGAGCCCGGCGCGACCCACAACATCGTGATTCACGAATTCGCGCACAAGATCGACATGGGCCGCGGCGCCGCCAATGGCTGCCCGCCTTTCCTGCCCGGATTGCACGACCCGGCGCTGCTGAAGGACTGGCCGGCGGTCTTCAACGCGGCTTACGATGATTTCTGCGCACGCGTCGACCGGCTGGAGGAAGGCCTGCCGCCGGACTTCGACCCCGAACGGGACGACCATGCCGACCTGTATGACGCGCTGGCCGCGGAATTGCCGCTGGATCCGTATGCGTCGCGCGACCCCGCCGAATTCTTCGCAGTCGCCTCGGAAGCGTTTTTTGTCGATCCGCAGCCGCTGGCCGACGGCTATCCGCAGGTTTACCGCAAGTTGACAGCCTACTATCTGCAAAACCCGCTCGATCGCGGCAGATGCGGGGGATGACGCGGGGGAAACCCACTATAATCGTGGGTTTTGAACTGCGGCCGGAGCCAGCCTCCCGATGAAGGT
>CAYZXP010000312.1:0-1986 GCA_964482415.1 uncultured Bifidobacterium sp.
CCGACCAGCAGCGCGTCTGTCAGTTGCATCGGGGGTTCGCTCTTGTGTGTTTGCGTGAAGCCGTTTCGGTGATTTGAAAGGCTGCGCGGATTGTACACAAGCGCCGATGTTGTCGATATGAAGCAAGAAGTCGATGGGCGGCCGGTCTGCTGAGAATCCTTCGCAGGGCTCGCAGCCTGCGCTGCTCACGTGTGAAGTTCCGAGATTGACGAGTGCCTTATTGGCCGACAAAATAGTGTCACTCTTTGTCGTGCTTTGTCGTTCTTGCGCGTCAATTTGACGCATATCCTTCACACAGGGGAGGCCCCGATGCCGCGAATTCCACCGAACGAAGAACTCAGGATGATCGAAGCCATCGTCGCCGGGCATCCGGCAGGCATTGGCATTTCGGACATAGACGGCGAAATCGTGCGTCGCGAAGGTCGGCGTCTCAACCGCCGCACGCTGCAGCGTCGCTTGCAGAAGCTGATCGACACGCAACGCCTGACCACCGAAGGCGAGAGCATTGCCCTCGTTTACAAACCCTGCGCCGGCACCCCGCCGCTGGCCGTCGATGCCGAGTTGTACGTTCCGCTGTCGCCGGAAGGCGCGGCGATTCGAGACTATGTCAGGCAAGCGCTGATACATCGCGGACCTGTCGGCTACCAGCGCGAATTCCTCGACAGTTACCTTCCCGGGAGCACGTTCTACCTGCCGGAATCGCTGCGGCAGCAGCTTCATGAAATGGGGCGCACGCCTGTGGCAGAGCGGCCGGCGGGGACGTACGCACGCGAAATCCTTTCGCGGCTGCTGGTGGACTTGTCATGGGCGTCATCCCGGCTCGAGGGCAATACCTACAGCCGGCTGGATACCCGCAACCTGATCGAGTTCGGACAAATCGCCAGCGGCAAGGACATCATCGAAACGCAGATGATCCTGAACCACAAGGCAGCGATCGAGATGTTGATCGAGGACGCTGATGAAGTGGGCTTTGACGCGTTCACCTTCAAGAACCTGCATGCGGTCCTGTCGCAGGACCTGATGCGCGACCCGGATGCCAGTGGCCGGTTGCGCCGCCGGCCGGTCGACATTTCCGGCACCGTGTTTCATCCGCTGGCCATGCCGCAGCAGATCGAAGACAGCTTTATGCTGCTGCTCGAAAAAGCGGCCGTCATTCCTGACCCGTTCGAGCAGGCCTTCTTCCTGATGGTGCAATTGCCCTACCTGCAGCCGTTCGAGGACGTAAACAAGCGCGTGTCACGCATAGGCGCGAACATTTCGCTTTTCCGGCACAACCTGTGCCCGCTCGCTTTCATTGATGTGCCGGAGCGCGCCTACGTCGAAGGCACGCTGGGCGTCTACGAACTGAACCGGGTTGCGCTGTTGCGTGACGTGTTTGTGTGGGCCTATGAACGTTCATGCCAGCGTTACCTGGCCATCACGCAAAGCATGATCGAGCCCGATCCGCTGAAGTTCAAATACCGTGATGCGCTGATGCAGGCCGTGCAGATGGTGGTCAAAGGCCTGCGGCGCCCTGATCCTGCATTGAGCGCCGAACTCGCCGCGAAGTTTGCGGAGGAGGGCGATCGTGACGCCTTCGCCGCCATGCTCACTGCCGCGTTGCAGCAGTTGCACGAGGGGAGTCTGGCGCGCTACCGGCTGCGCCGTTCGGAGTTCGTGGCGTGGCAGCAGGCGCACGATTAGGGAAGCGCTGGTTCCCTTGGCAGCGTGAACCGATCCGGCGCTACCAGAGCGATATTCAGAGGGACGCGACACCGGATCCCGGCACGGCCGGGATCCGATGGGTTTCGGCAAACAGCGACAGTCCGCTGTCGACCAGGTCAGGTCTTTAACGTCCCCGATCTTTCGCCGACTGTCCCGCAATTCCCCAGTTGGTGCTCGGGATTTCCGAGATCAGCACGCGGATGGTCTCCGTCGGTGCGCCGACGGCCTCATGCAGCGCCTGCGTGACTTTCTCGATCACGGCGCGCTTCTGGTCCTCAGTGC
>CAYZXP010000313.1:0-1980 GCA_964482415.1 uncultured Bifidobacterium sp.
TGCGCGACTGGTCGCAGCAGAACCGCAACTGGTTCGCCGCGGTGCAGACCGAGAAACGGATGATGTTCATCATCCTGACGCTGATCATCGCCGTCGCCGCATTCAACCTCGTCTCGACACTGGTGATGACGGTGACGGACAAGCAGGCCGATATCGCCATCCTGCGTACGCTGGGCGCGTCGCCACGCTCGATCATGAAAATCTTCATCATCCAGGGCGGACTGGTCGGCCTGCTCGGCACGGCCATTGGCGTGACGCTCGGCGTCACGGTCGCGCTGAACATTGACGTCATCGTGCCCTTCATCGAAGGCCTGCTCGGCGTGCAGTTCCTGCCGCGTGACGTTTACCTGATCTCGGCGCTGCCATCCGACCTGCGCTGGCCCGACGTGATCCGCATCGGCGGCATCGCGGTCGTGCTGGCCTTCCTCGCCACCCTGTACCCGAGCTGGCGCGCCGCCCGCGTGCGCCCGGCGGAGGCACTGCGCTATGAATGACGCAATGAACATCGTGCTGGCCTGCCGCCAGCTGGGCAAGACCTATGCGCAGGGACGCGAGTCGCTGACCGTGCTGGACAACGTGAGCCTCGACGTGCGCCGCGGCGAGCGGGTCGCCATCGTCGGCGTGTCCGGCTCGGGCAAGTCGACGCTGCTGCACCTGCTCGGCGGCCTCGACGTGCCATCCCGCGGCACCGTCTCGCTGATGGGGCAGGAATTCGGCCAGCTGTCCGAGAATGCGCGCGGCACGCTGCGCAACCAGTCGCTCGGCTTCGTCTACCAGTTCCACCATCTGCTGCCGGAGTTTTCCGCGCTCGACAACGTCGCCATGCCGCTGCTGATCCGGCGCGTGCCGAAGGCGCAGGCGCGCGCGGCAGCCACGAAGCTGCTGGAGCGGGTTGGCCTCGGCGCGCGCGTGTCGCACCTGCCCGGCGAGCTGTCGGGCGGTGAACGACAGCGCGTTGCGCTGGCGCGCGCGCTGGTGACCGAGCCGGCCTGCGTGCTGGCCGACGAGCCGACCGGCAACCTTGACCGGCAGACCGCGCAACAGGTGTTCGACCTGATGCTCGAGTTGTCGCAGACGCTCGGCACCGCCTTCGTGATCGTCACGCACGATCCCGAGCTCGCGCAGCGCTGCGACCGCGTGCTGCACCTGTCGGCGCAGGGCCTGGCCTGAGCCACAGCGCGCTCGCGCGATGCTGGTCGACAGCCACTGCCACCTTGATGCCGCCGAGTTCGGCGGCGCGTCGGCAGCGGTCGCGCAGCAGGCGGCGGACGCCGGCGTGCGCTGGATCGTGGTGCCGGCCGTCGAGGCGGCCAACTTCGAGACGGTTGCCAGCCTTGCAGCCAGCCTGCCGCAGTGCGTGTATGCGCTCGGCATCCATCCGATGTACGTGCGGCAGGCAGCCGACGACGACCTGAAGCGCCTGCGCGAACGCGTCGCCGCCGCGCTCGATGATCCGCGCTTCGTCGGCATCGGCGAGATCGGCCTCGACTTTTTCATCCCGGAACTGAAGGATGGTCCGCTGCGCGAGCGGCAGGAGCATTTCTATGTCGAGCAGCTGAAAATCGCGCGCGATTTTGACTTGCCGGTCATCCTGCACGTGCGCCGCTCGCAGGACGTACTGCTGAAGCACTTGCGCCGCGTGCGCGTGCCCGGCGGCATTGCGCATGCGTTCAACGGCAGCGAGCAGCAGGCCAGCGCCTTCGTCTCGCTGGGTTTTGCCCTCGGCTTTGGCGGTGCGATGACTTTTCCGCGTTCGTTGCAGATCCGCCGGCTTGCGGCCGGCCTGCCGGACAGCGCAATCGTGCTCGAGACCGACTCACCTGACATTTCCCCCGCATGGCTGCACCCGGGCGTCAACACGCCCGCGCAGCTGCCCCGCATCGCCGCGGTGCTGGCCGAGTTGCGCAGCCAGCCGCTGGCAGACATCGCCCGACAGACGTCAGCCAACGTCGCCCGCGTGCTGCCCCGCCTTGGCAACCT
>CAYZXP010000314.1:0-1973 GCA_964482415.1 uncultured Bifidobacterium sp.
GCGCGCGTGAGATCGGCCTTGCGCTGCGGGTCGGGTTCGCACAGCAGGTGCAATGCGGCGGCGCGCAGTTCGCGCGCTTCGTTCGTTGGGACTAGGTTCATGCGGTCGAGGGTAAAATGCGGGCTTGCCAAACAACGCCCATTTTAATTCCCATGCCGATCTACCAGCTTGGCGACGCCCGCCCCCGTATCGATGAATCCGCGTACATCACCGATTCCGCCGTCGTCATCGGCGACGTCACCGTCAAGGCCAATGCCAGCCTCTGGTTTGGCGTGACCCTGCGCGGCGACACCGAGCCCATCGTGATCGGCGAGAACAGCAACATCCAGGAAGGCACGACGCTGCATGCCGACAAGGGTTACCCGCTGACCGTCGGCGCCAACGTCACCGTCGGCCATCAGGCGATGCTGCATGGCTGCACCATCGGCGACGGCAGCCTGATCGGCATTCAGGCGGTGGTGTTGAACGGCGCAAAGATCGGCCGCAACTGCCTGGTCGGCGCCGGCGCGCTGGTCACCGAAGGCAAGGAATTCCCCGACAACTCGCTGATCATAGGTTCGCCGGCCAAGGCCGTGCGCACGCTGACCGACGAGCAGATCGCCGGGCTGGCAATGAGCGCGGACATCTATGTGAAGCGCGCAAAGAATTACCGCGAGAACCTGAAGAAAATCGGCTGAAGAAACACCCCTGATGAGCGACACCCTGCAAAAATTCATGTTCGACAATTCGCTGGTCCGCGGCGAACTGGTCGACATTTCCGAAGCCTGGCGACAGGTGCAACTGCTGCGCGCCTACCCGCCTGAGGTCGGCGCGATGCTTGGCGAAATGATGGCCGCCGCCGCGCTGCTGTCGGCGAACCTCAAATTCAACGGCACGATCATCATGCAGATCCACGGCGACGGGCCGGTGAAACTGATGGTGGTCGAATGCGACGCCTCGCTGAACCTGCGCGCGACCGCCAAACTCGCGGAGGGCGCGCAGGTTGCGGAAGGTTCGACGCTGCAGCAGCTGGTGAACCAGCACGGACAGGGCCGCTTTGCGATTACGCTGGATCCGGCCGACAAGCTGCCGGGCCAGCAGCCCTATCAGGGGATGGTGGCGCTCGACGGCGATACGGTGGCGACCGTGATCGAGAACTACATGATGCGCTCCGAGCAGCTCGACACGAAGTTGTGGCTGGCGGCCGACCTGCAAGTTTCGCGCGGGCTGCTGCTGCAAAAGCTGCCCGACGAGGGCGGCAAGGCGGTCGAATCCGGCGATACCGATGCGTGGAACCGTGCGGTCATGCTGGCCTCGACGCTGAGCGATGAAGAGTTGTTGTCCACCGACGTGATGACCCTGCTGAACCGGCTGTACTGGGAGGAGACGATCCGCGTGTTCGAACCTCGCCGCCCGGTGTTCCGCTGCAGCTGCTCGCGCGAGAAGGTCGGCAACATGCTGAAGATGCTCGGGCAGGAAGAGATCGACGATGCGCTGGCCGACCTCGGCAAGCTCGAGATCAACTGCGATTTCTGCGGCCGTCACTATGCATTCGACAAGGTCGACTGCAAGCAGCTGTTCTCCACGCATACCCTGTCGGAAGCGGTGCAGCCGCCCGGCACGCAGCAACATTGATTCCCCATAAGAACGACAATGAGCACCCTACCGCCTTGCCCTGCCTGCAATTCAGGCTACACCTATGAAGTCGACGGACTGCTGACCTGCCCGGAGTGCGGCCATGAATGGCGCGCCGGCGCAGCGGCGGAAGATGACGCCCAACGCGTGTGGAAAGATGCCTACGGCACCGAGCTGCAGGATGGCGACACCGTCACGCTGATCAAGGACCTGAAGGTGAAAGGGTCGTCGTCGGTGGTGAAAGTCGGCACGAAAGTGAAGAACATCCGGCTGGTCGACGGCGACCACGACATCGATTGCAAGATTGACGGCTTTGGTGCGATGGGGCTGAAGTCGGAGTTCGTGAAGAAGGCCTGACG
>CAYZXP010000315.1:0-1970 GCA_964482415.1 uncultured Bifidobacterium sp.
TGCTGAAGCTCGGCTGCAACGTCAGCGCCGACAGGCTGCTTTTCCTAATCAGGCGGCATGCGGGTCAACTGTCGCTGGCCGTCATGGATCAGGACGACCAATAGGGCGCAAACGCTGGTGTTGTCACGCAGTGAATTCCTTCATGAATTCGAAATTCAGAGTGAATAGTCGATGACAGATCATTCCGCGTGACTTGATTTTCTGATCCTTCTTGCTGCTGTTCGCACTGCCGGTTTTTTTGCCGGCAGTTTGTGAACCACCCGTGCGTCGCACTCACTCAGCGTCGTCCGTGCAGGCTCGATGCCTGCGCATCCATGGAGACAAGCAATGCAAGCAGACAAAGCGGGCCGGGGGCAGCAGCCTTCCAATTCCTTGCGCATTTCACAAAAGAGTACAACCCGACTCAGCGATTCCGCCCGACTCATGGGCACGCTGACGCATCAGCCCGAGAGCTCGGATGATGACGTCTCCGTTTCCCTGCAATTGCCGTCCGACGGCACCGGGGAGTCCCTGTCGGTGCGACCAGCTCCGAAACTTGCAGTGCAGGTGTTTGGCAGCCTGTCCAGGGTAGGCAAGAAGCTGCGTGACTCGCAGGAAGCGCAAGCGAACAAGCGCACGCAGAGCCAGGCCGGCATCGGTGCCGAGGGTGACGATGATCGCGGCACGGCAAAACGTCTGCGCACCAGCGACACCTCTGCTTCGAAGGGCGCGGTACAAGACAATCCGGTCAGCCAGCCAGCCCCGCAAGCGATCGCCCAGCCCGCCACGTCTTCTGTCACACCACCTTCCACACAAGCTGTCCCTCAATCTGTCGCGCAAACCGTCCCACAAACCTTTCCACAAACCGTCGCGCAACCAGTCGCACAAGTCATGGCCGTGCCGCACGCGCCTGCGTTCGGCATGACGCCCGACATGCAGGCACAAATCGCCATGGCCGAATCCCTGCGTATGGTGAATTCCATCCAGTCCTTCCAGCCCGAAAAGATCAGCGAGCTGTTCCAGCATCTGTGCCGGGCCCAGCTATGGCCGCTGCTCAAGCTGGAAGAGCAGCGGGTGGTGTACCTGATGAACATTCAGAACGCTCTGCAGGCGACCTACGGAGTGGCCGGCGTTCCAGTCTCACGCAGGGCCATGAATATCGATCCGTCATCCTCGTCTACGACGACAACCACAACGACGCAGGCAGTCTCGCCATCACCCATTCCGGTCGCGGTCACCTCATCGAAGCCAACCGGCGCGGAAGCGCAGAGAGGGCAGAGAACTCAGAGGACGCAAAGAGCATCGGCGCCGGTTGCCCAGGCGGCCGAAGCGGATTCAGCCAGCAATGCCAGCATGATCCATGAAGCGCTGCTGCCGGACCCAGCCAACCCGCGACAGCCGGAGAATGCGCGGGGCTTGCTCGAATCGCTTCCGGAGGGAACGCAACGCTGGATGAAAAAGCCCGCCGGGGAGATCAAGAAAATGCTGGGCATGCAGCATCTCGACCTGGCATCGACCAACAACATGGCAGCCTTCACCTGCTTGCTGGTTGAAATTGCGTCACATGGCGGCCTGCCGCATCTCGATGGCGAAATCGATGGCATCGTCCAAGCCTTCCTGCAGCGCTACCTGACAAGCCATCGTCATCGCGAACCAGAGAACAGACCCAAGGTAAACATCGATGCAGAAAACCGAAAGGTTCGCATCGGAAAAGACCCAGCCTATGCCCAGTTGCTGAGGCTGCTGCCGAAATACCCCCAGTTCGCCCGCGCACTTGGCATCGGCCTCAACAATCTGCAGGTAACACACCGCACGCATCTTGGCATTTCAAGGAAGTTCAATGCCGTGCTGGCGCTCATGAAGGAAACCCCCAGACCCTCGCAAGCAGTATTCAATGCTCGCCTCGAAAAGATTCTCAAAGACCTCACGTCGCCGGAGACCTCGCCCAAGGCGGCGGCGAGCAATACGACCAGCACGCCAACCAGCACGCC
>CAYZXP010000316.1:0-1968 GCA_964482415.1 uncultured Bifidobacterium sp.
ATTTCGTCCGGCAAAGGCTGCGATTTCTCGATCCGCTGGTCGACCCACACCACCTTCGCCCCGCCCTCGGCACAGACGACGTCCGGCTCGTCGACGCGGAAGATCTGGTGCAGGCTCTGGAAGCTTGAGCGACCCATCTCGCCTATCCACGACGTGACCTCGATATCGCCCGGATAGCGCAACTGGCGCAGGAAAGTGCAGTGCGCGTTGATGATCACCGGGCCGACGCCGCCCGGCGTAGCCGGGCAACCGAGCGCCTCGAACAGCTCGATGCGCGCCTGCTCGAGATAGCGAAAATAGACGGTGTTGTTTACATGGCCCATCGCATCCATGTCGCCCCATCGGATCGCCATGCGCGTGCGGCTGAGCAGCTGGTAGTTCTCGGGAATCGCCATCAGAACGCCGCCATCCCGTCATCCGCCGTGATCACTGCACCGTTCATGAAGCGAGACTCGTCCGCCGCCAGCAGCAGCAAGAGGCCGTCGAGATCCTCCGGCTTGCCGACCCGTTTGCGCGGCAGCATGCTGACCAGCTTCTGCCCGCCTTCGCTATGGAAATAATCGCGATTGATCTCGGTCTCGATGTAGCCCGGGCAGATCGCATTGACGTTGATGCCGAAGCGTCCCCATTCGAGCGCCATAGCCTTCGTCATCTGAACGACTGCTGCCTTGCTCATGCAGTAGACGCCGATCTGCGACAGCACGCGCAGACCTGCCACCGACGCGATGTTCACGATCCTGAACTGGCGGTTCGGCTCGGCCTTCGAGCGCAGGATCATGCGTTTCGCCACTTCCTGCGCGACAAAGAACGCGCCCTTCGTGTTCGTATCCATCACGAAGTCGTAATCGTCCGGCGTCACGTCGACCAGCTTCTGGGTGGTCGATACGCCCGAGTTGTTGACCAGGATGTCGATCGGCCCCGCCTCGGTCTCCGCATGGGCTATCGCGGAACGGATGCTCGCGTAATCGGTGACGTCGAGCTCGACCATGCGCGCCGCGCCGCCGGCGGCCTCGATCTCGGCGCGCAACTCCTTCAGCCGCTCAATGCGCCGCGCGGCCAGCACCACGGTGGCGCCGGCCGCAGCCAGCACGGTGGCGAATCGGGCGCCGAGCCCGCTGGAGGCGCCGGTCACCAGCGCGACCTTGCCTTCGAAATTGACTTCAATGCCCACAAAGTCTCCCTTTATCGCTCAGGTGGCAGGATGAGCCGCTATCATTACACGATTCATCCGCGCCAGATCACGGATTTTGGGTGGCGCGCGCACCAGAAATACCTGACAATCCGGCCACGAAAACAACAGCCTCCTGAACTCCACCGCCATGACCAGCCCCAGCCAGAATCCCAGCTTCCTTGAACAATTCGGCCCGCGCGAGGCCATGGATTATGACGTGCTGATCGTCGGCGCCGGCCCGGCCGGACTCGCTGCTGCGATCCGCGTCAAACAGCTGGCCGAAGCCAGCGGACAGGACATCAGCGTCTGCGTGCTCGAAAAAGGCAGCGAGCCCGGCGCGCACATCCTGTCCGGCGCCGTGATGGATCCGACCGCGATGACCGAGCTCTTCCCCGACTGGAAAGAGCGCGGCGCGCCGCTGAATACGCCGGTCAGCGAAGACCGCTTCATGTTCCTCACCGAGACCGGCTCGTACACGACGCCGAACTGGATGCTGCCCGGCTGCTTCCAGAACCACGGCAATTACGTGATCTCGCTCGGCAACGTGGTGCGCTGGCTGGCACAGCAGGCTGAGGCGCTCGGCGTCGAAATCTTCCCGGGCTTCGCCGCCGCCGAAGTGCTGTACGACGAGAATCGCGCGGTGGCTGGCGTCGCCACCGGCAACATGGGCGTCGACAAGAACGGCGAACCGACCGGCGAATTCCAGCTCGGCATGGAGCTGCGTGCCAAATACACGCTGTTCGCCGAAGGCGCGCGCGGCCACCTCGGCAAGCAGCTGATCGCCAACTACAAGCTCG
>CAYZXP010000317.1:0-1961 GCA_964482415.1 uncultured Bifidobacterium sp.
GCCCCGGGAGCCGTCGGCGACAGCAGCGCCGCGCTGCCTGCGACGGCGGCCGGCAGCGACGGCAACGCAATGCTGCCGGCAACGGCCATCGACGACAGCCGGGTCATGCTGCCGCCGACGGATGCGGATGGATCCGGCCCGGCCGGACCAGCCGCGTCGAGGCAGCTCCATGATGCGTCGGCGCCGCTGCCCGCGACGGGAACACAGGCAGTGCAGGACGGCGCCGCTGCAGCGGCCGGCAGTGCAAGTGCAAGTGCAAGCGGCCCGGAAGATACGCGCCGGGTGCGCGACACGGTCGCGCCCAAGCCCGGCGCCAATTTCCAGCCGGACGCCGAAACACTGCGGCCGGCCGCAGCGCATGAACAGGGCAACACCGCCGCTGACGCCGGCCCGATGCCGGGCCAGCAGCCCGCCGTGCCGGCGCCGGCTGTCAGCGAAGCGCCGGCCATGCCGGCCAGCGCGGTCGCCGGCGCAGCTGCCAGCGCCGTCAGCGATCCCGACCTGACGTTCCGGGATGCGCAGAACGCGACCCCGTGGGCGCTGTCGATCCACCTGCAGGAGCGGATCGCCAGCCTCGGCGTGTCGACCGCGCGGGTCGGGCATCAGCTGGACGCGCTCGAGGAATCGATCAAACGACTGGGCAAACGGATAAAAAAATGAGCGAAGACGCAAAACCGGAAATCGCGCTGGATGCGGCCGGCGGTTTCATGCCCGAGCCGCCGCCGCCGCAGATCGGCGACGCCGATCCCGGCCCGATGGCCGCCGGCGAGCCCGGCGCGGAGGCTGCTCCCCGGGGCGCTGCGCCGGATATCCAGCTCGCCGACACGCTGCCAGACGGCACCGTCGCGGTGCCGCAGGATACCGCCCGGCGCGCGCTGGAAGCGGTGCAGGTGCTGGTCGAGAACAACCGTTCGGCTTCGCAGCAGCTGGAGTCGCTGATGGGCATCGTGCTGGATGCAGCCGAGGTCGCGAACCGGTCTGCGGCTGCCGTCTCGACGACCGGCAGCCACCTGAACACGGCAGCGGAAAAGCTGATCGATGGCGCGCAACGCTCGTCGACGCAGGCCAAGCTGGCGCTCGGTATCGCCGGCGCGGTGCTGGTCGGCGCGGCCGGCGTATTCAGCTTCATGAGCGTGCAGCTGCAGAACAAGGTCAGCCAGCTCGACGAGATGATGCTGGCTGTCGGCAAGCGCGCGGTCGACCTGAAGCGGCGCATGGAGAGCATGGACGAGATTCATGCGGCGCTGGAAGACCTGAAGCTGGCGCAGGAGAACACGCAGTCGGTGCAGGAAGCGATCGAGGAACGCATCGCCAAGCTGTCCGACGTGCCGAAGGCGGCCCCCGCGCCGGAAGTGAATGCGGCAGCGAAAGCGGTGTCGCCCGAGGAGGCGGCGAAGCGCAAGGCCGCCGCGCAGGCGCGCACCGAAGCGGCCCGCGCGGAAACCGCCCGCAATGACGCAGCCAATCGGCAGTTGCTGCAACAGCTGACCGCGCTCGACGGCATGCTGAAGGACCAGTCGAAGGCGGTGAAGGATTTGTCCGGCCAGTTCGAGCAACTGCAGGGCTCGGTGGCCAGCGCCGAGGCGCAGGCGGCGCAGCAACGCCGGCGAGAGAAAGAAATGGCACAGGAACTGGCGGCCGAAAAGGCGCGCCGGGAAAAGGAATTGAAGGACAAGGAGCGCGAACTCGCGCGCGAGCGGGAACGTGCGCGCGAACGCGATGCCGCCCGTGAACGCGATGCCGCCCGCGAACGCGAGCTGGCACGCGAGCGGGAGGCGGCCCGGGAAAGACAGGCGAGCGCCGAACGCGAAGCGAGCAAAGAGCGCGTGGTTTCCTATGCCCGTGATCAGTCCAAGCCGAATGGCACGATCCCCGGCACGAAGGTGCCGTCGTATACCGCGAACGGGGGCACGAAGGCCGAGTGATGACGGCCGGTCGATGACAGGGGAAGCCACGGCGCA
>CAYZXP010000318.1:0-1958 GCA_964482415.1 uncultured Bifidobacterium sp.
TCGGCGGCAATTACGCGGTCGGCATCGTCGTCTTCGTCATCCTCACCATCATCAATTTCACCGTCGTCACCAAGGGCGCGGGCCGGATCGCCGAAGTCGGCGCGCGCTTCGCGCTGGATGCGATGCCGGGCAAGCAGATGGCGATCGACGCCGACCTCAACGCCGGCCTGATCGGCGAGGCCGACGCGCGTGCGCGCCGCACCGAAGTCGCGCGCGAGGCCGAGTTCTACGGCGCGATGGACGGCGCGTCGAAGTATGTGCGCGGCGATGCGGTCGCCGGCATCATCGTCACCGCCGTCAACATCGTCGGCGGCTTCGTGGTCGGCATGCTGCAGCATGACATGAGCGTCGACGCGGCCCTGAAAAATTACACGCTGCTGGCGATCGGCGACGGCCTGGTCGCGCAGATACCGTCGCTGGTGATCTCGATTGCGGCCGGCGTGGTCGTCTCGCGCGTCGCCAACGAACAGGACGTCGGCAGCCAGCTGGTCGGCCAGCTGTTCGCCAAGCCGCAGGTGCTCGGCATCACCGCCGTGATCATCGGCGGCTTCGGCGTCATCCCCGGCATGCCTCACCTGCCTTTCCTGCTGCTGGCGGTGCTGCTCGGCTATGCCGCCAAGCGCGCGCACGAGCGGCTCACCGCAGGCAAGGAAGAAGAAGCTGCGCCGCCGGTGGCGACCGCCGCGCTCGAACCGGAAGAGGCCGGCTGGCAGGACATCGTGCCGGTCGACACGCTCGGTCTTGAAGTCGGCTTCCGGCTGATTCCGCTGGTCGACGCCGCACAGGGCGGCGAGCTGCTCAAGCGCATCAAGGGCGTGCGGCGCAAGTTCGCGCAGGAGATCGGTTTCCTCGCGCCGCCGGTACACATCCGCGACAACCTCGAACTCCGGCCCGGCGGCTACCGCATCACGCTCAAGGGCGTCGAGATCGGCAGCGGCGAGGCGCATGCGTCGCAGTTCATGGCGATCGACCCGGGCATGGTCAGCGGCCCGCTCGACGGCGAAAAGACCACCGATCCCGCGTTCGGCCTGCCGGCCGTCTGGATCGACGCGGCGCAGCGCGCGCATGCGCAGGCGCTTGGCTACACCGTGGTTGATGCGTCCACCGTCGTCGCGACCCACCTGAACCACCTGGTGTCGCGTCATGCGGCCGAGCTGCTTGGCCGCGGCGAGGTGCAGCAGCTGATCGAGCATCTCGAGCGCGACACGCCCAAGCTGATGGAAGACCTCGTGCCGAAGCAGCTGACGCTGTCGGCGCTGCAGAAAGTGCTGCAGAGCCTGCTCGCCGAAGGCGTGCACATCCGCGACATGCGAACCATCGTCGAGACGCTGTGCGAGCACGCGCCGCGCACCAAGGATCCCGCCGAGCTGACCGAGATCGTGCGCGGTGCGCTCGGCCGCGCGATCGTGCAGCAGCTGTTCCCGGCGCCGGCCGAACTGCGCGTGATGGCGCTCGATGCCCAGCTCGAGCGCGCGCTGATGACCGCGCTGCAGGCCGGCGGCGCGGCGCTCGAGCCCGGGCTGGCCGACGCGCTGTCCGTGCAGGCCGAGAACGCCGTGCAGCGGCAGGAACAGGCCGGCCTCGCGCCGGTGCTGCTGGCGCCGGCGCCGCTGCGCGCGCTGCTGTCGCGCTTCCTGCGCCGCACGCTGCCGCAGTTGTCGGTGCTGTCGCACGCCGAAGTCCCCGAATCCCGCAACGTCAGGATCACCTCCCTGATAGGAGCCCAGTAAATGAACGTCAGGAAATTCCAGGCACCCACGCCCCGCGAGGCGCTGCGCGCGGTACGCGCCGCGCTCGGCGACGAGGCCATCGTGCTGTCCAGCCGCAGCGTCGGCGGCGGCACCGAACTGCTGGCGATGGCGCCGGCCGACATCGATGCGCTGACGGACATGCCGCAGGACAGCGGCCGCAGCCGGTTCGCCGGCGACGCGCGCCCGCGCATGCAGCCCGCAGCGGCC
>CAYZXP010000319.1:0-1955 GCA_964482415.1 uncultured Bifidobacterium sp.
CTGATTTCGAGTCAGGTACATTCGACCACTCTGCCACCTCTCCAGGTTCGAAAACTTCGTGGTCGTTTTCGACAAACCGCGAGTATAGCAGAGTTCTCCGCGCGAAAGAAAGAGCCTTTTTGAAAAGACCGAAAAATCAGGCCTGCAGGACCTTCAGCCCGCCCATGTACGGCCACAGCGCCTCCGGGACAGCGATGCTGCCGTCGGCCTGCTGGTAGTTCTCGAGGATGGCCACCAGCGTGCGGCCGACCGCCAGGCCGGAGCCGTTCAGCGTGTGCAGCAGCTCGGGCTTGCCCTGCGCATTGCGGAAGCGTGCCTGCATGCGGCGCGCCTGGAAGGACTCGCAGTTCGATACCGACGAGATCTCGCGGTAGGTGTTCTGCGCCGGCAGCCAGACCTCCAGGTCATAGGTCTTGGCAGCGCCGAAGCCCATGTCGCCGGTGCACAGCGTGATCACGCGGTACGGCAGGCCGAGCTTCTTCAGGATGTTCTCTGCATGCCCGCACATTTCCTCGAGCTGCTGGTACGACTGCTCCGGATGCGCGACCTGCACCATCTCGACCTTGTCGAACTGGTGCTGGCGGATCATGCCGCGGGTGTCACGGCCGTAGCTGCCGGCCTCGGAACGGAAGCAAGGCGAATGCGCGACGAGGCGCATCGGCAGCTGGTCGCCGTTGACGATCTCGCCGCTGACGAAGTTGGTCAGCGTGACCTCGGCGGTCGGGATCAGGTACAGCGCCTCGCCCTCGCCTTCCTGGCCGCCCTTCTTCACGGCGAACAGGTCGGCCTCGAACTTCGGCAGCTGGCCAGTGCCCTTGAGCGTGTCGGCATTGACGATGTACGGGGTGTAGCACTCGGTGTAACCGTGCTCGCCGGTGTGGGTGTCGAGCATGAACTGCGCGAGCGCGCGGTGCAGGCGGGCGATGCCGCCCTTTAATACCGTGAAGCGCGCGCCGGACAGCTTGGCGCCGGTGTCGAAGTCCAGGCCGAACGGCGCGCCGAGGTCGACGTGGTCTTTCACCTCGAAATCAAACTGGCGCGGGGTGCCGACCTTGCGTACCTCGACGTTGCCGCTCTCGTCGGTGCCGGCCGGGACGGACTCGTGCGGCACGTTCGGGATGGCGAGCATGAACTCGGAGACCTTGGCCTGCACCACGTCGAGCTGCTCGGCCGAGGCCTTCAGCTCGTCACCGATGCCACCGACCTGCGCCATCACGGCGCTGGCGTCTTCGCCCTTGCCCTTCAGGATGCCGATCTGCTTGGAAAGGCTGTTGCGCTGCGCCTGCAGTTCCTCGGTGCGCGTCTGGATGGCCTTGCGCTCGGCCTCGAGCGCGTTGAACGTAGCGACGTCAAGGTTGAACTTGCGCTGCGCGAGCCGCGCGGCAACGGCGGCGATGTCCTTGCGGAGAAGCTGGATGTCGATCATGGGAATGCGGGTTTGGAAGGCGAAAATGCGATTGTATCAAGCGGCAGTTCAGCCCTTGGGTAAATGCCTCCACGAATCGACGGATCTGAAAACTCTGATGCGAACTGGCACTGTTGCTCGATCCGGAGACAGCCGTCTGGCTGGCCTCATGAGCTATTTGTCAATTTGAACATAGCCGAAGGTTGAGTGACCGACGGTTCTCACAGGAGCTTCCGGCGACTGAGCGTGGGCCCCAGTGTGCGCCGGGGCGACGTTTCAAGCACAGACAACTCCAGAATCACGAAGGCGAATACTGAAAGCACGACTCCCTCACCTCAGTATTCGTCGTCGTAGCCATCGTCATCGATGTCCTCATTGATGACGCTGTCATCCGAACTCATGGGCTCGCCTTCCCCATCCGTTTCGGCGGCCTCGACGTTACCTCGTTGCGGGCAGGCCTTGCGGGCAGCCTCGATCATGGTCGCGGCCTTCGCCTGAATCGAGAACGGGGTCACGATGATGTGCTCAACCTGCTCTTTGCTCAGGCGGA
>CAYZXP010000320.1:0-1954 GCA_964482415.1 uncultured Bifidobacterium sp.
GGTTGCCGCTGCGGCGCTCGTTCAGGTTGATCAGCAGGCTGCCGGTGTGCGGCATGGCATTCGCGCCGCCGACGCCGACCTGCGAACTGACGCTGGCCACGTCCGGGTCCTGCAGGATCTCGCGCACCACCGCCTGCTGCAGCTCGGCCATCCGGGAAAACGACACGGAAGGGCTGGCCTCGACGCGCGCCTGCAGCTGCCCGGTGTCCTGCTGCGGAAACAGGCCTTTCGGTATCAGGATGTACAGCGCGACGGTCAGCGCCAGCGTCAGCACGGCGACGGCCAGCGTCAGCGGCTGACGCTCCAGCACCCATTGCAGGCCGCGGTCGTAGCCGCGCACCAGCCGGTCGAACTGCGCCTGCACGCGGCGGCCGGCGGCGGTCTGCAGACCTTCGCCTTCGGCACGCAGCAGCCGCGCGGCCATCATCGGCACCAGCGTCAGCGACACCACCGCCGAGATCAGGATCGTCACCGCCAGCGTGACGGCGAATTCGCGGAACAGCCGGCCGACCACGTCGGACATGAACAGCAGCGGGATCAGCACCGCGATCAGCGACAGCGTCAGCGAGATGATCGTGAAGCCGATCTCGCCGGAGCCGTTGCGCGCGGCCTGCATCGGCGATTCGCCGTTTTCGATGTGGCGCGAAATATTTTCGCTCATCACGATCGCGTCATCGACCACGAAGCCGGTCGCAATCGTCAGCGCCATCAGCGTCAGGTTGTTCAGGCTGTAGCCGAGCAGGTACATCGCGCCGCATGCGCCCACCAGCGAGATCGGCACCGCGATGCTGGCGATCAGCGTGGCGCGCAGGCTGTGCAGGAAGGCAAGGATCACCAGCACCACCAGGCCGACGGCGATGAACAGCTCGATCGTTACATGCTCGACCGATGCGCGGATGCCGCCGGTGCGGTCGGCCAGCACGTCCACACGCAGGTCGGCCGGCAGGTTGGCGGTCAGTTCCGGCAGCCGCTGCCTGATCGCATCGACGGTTTCGATCACGTTCGCGCCGGGCTGGCGCTGCACCTGGATGATGATCGCCGGCTTCAGTCCGGCCCAGGCGGCCAGCCGCACGTTCTCGGCGGCCTGCACCACGTTCGCGACTTCGGACAGCCGCACCGGCGCGCCGTTCTTCCAGGCGACGATCAGGTTCGCGTAGTCCTGCGCCGATTTCAGCTGGTCATTCGCATTGATCGTGTAGAAGCGCGTCGGGCCGTCGAAGCTGCCCTTGGCGGTGTTCGCGTTGGCCTGTGTGATCGCGCTGCGCAGCGTGTCGAGGCCAAGGCCGGCGGACGCCAGCGCCTGCAGGTTGGCCTGGATGCGGATCGCCGGCTTCTGGCCGCCTGACAGCGACACCAGCCCGACGCCGGCGACCTGGCTGATTTTCAGCGCCAGCTGCGTGTTGGCGATGTTTTGCACCTCGGTCAGCGGCAGCGTGTCGGAGGTCAGCGCGAGGCTCAGCACGGGCGCGTCGGCCGGGTTGACCTTCGCATAGGTCGGCGGCGCCGGCAGGTCGGCCGGCAGCAGCGTGGCGGCCGCATTGATGGCCGCCTGCACTTCCTGTTCGGCGACGTCGAGCCGCACGCCGAGGCCGAATTGGAGCGTGACGGTCGAGAGGCCGCCGGCGCTGGCCGAGCTCATCCGCTTCAGGCCCGACATCTGGCCGAACTGCCGCTCCAGCGGCGCGGTGATGGTCTGGCTGATCACCTGCGGGCTGGCGCCCGGGTACAGGGTCTGCACCTGGATGGTCGGGAAGTCGATCTGCGGCAGCGCCGATACCGGCAGGAAGCGCAGCGCGACCAGGCCGGCCAGCAGGATCGCCAGCATCAGCAGCGAGGTCGCGACCGGCCGGCGGATGAAGGGCAGCGAAGGGTTCATCCGCCGCTCGCCGGACGCCGTTCGCCGCCGGCCGGCGGGCCGCGCCGGCTGTCGTCGCTTTTGCCGCCTCCCTTGCCG
>CAYZXP010000321.1:0-1899 GCA_964482415.1 uncultured Bifidobacterium sp.
CGAGTGCGTGATGTTTTCGATCGCATCCGAGATCGGGTGCGCATAGTCGTACATCGGGTAGATGCACCACTGGTCGCCGGTACGATGATGATGCGCGTGGCGGATCCGGTAGATCGCCGGGTCGCGCAGGTTCATGTTCGGCGAGGCCATGTCGATTTTTGCGCGCAGGATGTGTTCGCCATCCCTGAACTCGCCGGCCTTCATCCGGCGCAGCAGGTCCAGCGATTCGGCCGCCGGACGGTCGCGGAACGGCGAGTTCTTGCCCGGCTCGCCGAAGTTGCCGCGGTTCGCGGCCATCTCCTCGGCACTCTGGCTGTCCACATACGCATGACCGGCCGTGACCAGCCACTCGGCCATCGCATACAGCTGGTCGAAATAGTCGCTGGCGAAGTACTTGTGCTGGTCGCCGCCGTGCTCCCACGAGAAGCCGAGCCATTCGACGCTGTCGATGATGGTGTCGACGTATTCCTGCTCTTCCTTGGTCGGGTTGGTGTCGTCGAAACGCAGGTGGCAGCGGCCGCCGTAGTCGCGCGCAAGCCCGAAGTTCAGGCAGATCGATTTCGCGTGGCCGATGTGCAGGTAGCCGTTCGGCTCCGGCGGGAAGCGGGTGATGACGGTCGGCAGCGGCTTGCCCTGTGCGTCAGTACGGCCGGCGTATTTGCCATGTTCGGTGTCGGCATCGATGATGCCGCGCAAAAAGTTCGACGGCGCGATGGTCGCGCCGTTGCTGCTGTCGTTGCCCATGGAACAGGAAGATAATCAGAGGAAGTATTGGCGGCATTTTACCGTAGCCTCGTCCCTGCCCGACCGGACATGCACATGTGGCCTTACCCGACCATCCTCGCCCACCGCGGCGGCGGCAAGCTGGCGCCGGAAAACACGCTGGCGGCGTTGCGCTGCGCGCTGCAGCACGGCTTTCGCGCAGTCGAGTTCGACGTGATGGCGCTGGCCGATGGCGCGCTGGTGCTGATGCATGACCCGGAACTCGGCCGTACCGTCGCCGGCTCCGGCAGCGTCGCCACCCGCACGGCCGCCGAACTGGCGGCGGCGGATGCCGGTTCCTGGTTTTCGGCGGAATTCACCGGCGAGCCGGTGCCGCCGTTTGCCGCCGCGGCTGATTTCTGCGTGCGCCACGGGCTGTGGATGAATGTTGAGATCAAGCCGCTGCCCGGGCGGGAGTCTGCTACCGGCGCGCGCGTCGGCGCGGCCTGCGCGGCGCTGCCGCCGGGCAGCGTATTGCTGTCGTCGTTCTCCGAAGGCGCGCTGCGGGCCGCGCAGCGCACCGCGCCCGCCGTGCCGCGGGCGTTGCTGGTCGAACAGGTGCCGCCTGACTGGCGCGACCGGCTGGATGCGCTCGGCGCGATCGCGCTGCATGCGCGGGCGGAGGGGTTGACGGCTGAACTGGCCGGGGCGGTGAAGGCGGCCGGCTTCGGGCTGCTGGCCTACACCGTCAACGATCCCGGGTTCGCGCGGCACCTGTTCGGCATCGGCGTCGATGCGGTCTGCACCGACCGGCTCGACCGGATTCCGGCGGATTTTTCCGACCGAAGTTAAGCAATTGACAAGCCTGCCGTCAGGCAGTTGACCGAATTTCAGCAGGTATAATGCAAGGTTTGCCGACGGCTGTGGCCGTCGCCCCGAATACTGTCGAACTGCGAGCCATGAAAGCTTCCGAGATCCGCGAAAAATTCCTCAGCTTCTTTGCATCCAAAGGACACACCGTCGTACGCTCGTCGAGCCTGGTGCCGGGCAATGACCCGACCCTGCTGTTCACGAACTCCGGCATGGTGCAGTTCAAGGATGTCTTCCTTGGCACCGAAAAGCGCGACTATGTGCGTGCGGCGTCCGTGCAGCGCTGCCTGCGCGCCGGCGGCAAGCACAACGACCTCGAGAACGTCG
>CAYZXP010000322.1:0-1896 GCA_964482415.1 uncultured Bifidobacterium sp.
CTGTTCGAGCCGGTGCACGGCTCGGCGCCGGACATCGCCGGCAAGAACATCGCGAACCCGATCGGTCAGATCTGGTGCGGCGCGATGATGCTCGACTTCCTCGGCCACCGCGACGCGCACGACGCGATCCTGCGCGCGATCGAGACGGTGCTCGATCCGGCCAGCGGCGGGCCGCGCACGCCCGACATCGGCGGCAAGGCCAGCACGACCGACCTCGGTCGCGCGATTGAATCAGCGCTGTAAGCGGCGACCCCGCGAGCGGCAATTACCATCCCACCTACAAGTACGGGTAACAGAAACATGAAAATCGGAATGATCGGCATTGGCCTGATGGGCCATGGCATCGCGAGCAACCTGGTCAAGCATGGCCATCAGCTGACCGTGCTCGAGCACGCGGGCAACCAGCCGCTGGACGCGTTGCTGGCCGCCGGCGCGAAGAGCGCGGCCACGCCGAAGGCCGTGGCTGCGGACGCGGAGCTGGTGATCCTGTGCGTGACCGGCTCGCCGCAGGTCGAGGCGGTGCTGCTCGGCGACGACGGCGTGCTGGCCGGCCTGCCGAAGGGCGCGACCGTCGTCGATTGCTCGACCGCCGTGCCGTCGTCGACCGTCAAACTGGCCGCTGCGGTGCAGGCGGCCGGCGGCCGCTTCATCGATTCGCCGATGACGCGCACGCCGAAAGAAGCGGCCGAAGGCCGGTTGAACCTGCTGGTCGGCGGCGACAAGGAAGTCTTTGATTTTTGCCTGCCGGTGCTGAAATGCTTCGCCGAGAACATTGCGCATGTCGGCGCGATCGGCGCGGGCCACCGGATGAAGCTGCTGCACAATTACGTGTCGCTCGGCTGCGCGGCGCTGATCGCCGAGGCGGCGGCCTGCGCGCTCGGTGACGGCATTGCGCCGGACGTGTTCGTCGATGTGCTGGCCAAGGGGGGCGGCGGCGGCGCGGCGCTCGAGCGTCTGCGTCCGTTCCTGCTGAACGACGACCCGACCGGCCTGAAATTCGCCATGAGCAATGCGCAGAAGGACCTCGGTTATTTCACCACGATGGCCACCGACAGCGGCGCAGTACACCGGATCGCCGATGCGGTGCAAAACACCTTTGACGACGCAGTCGGGCAGGGCGCGGCGAACGCGTTCGTGCCGGAACTGGTCGCCCTGCTGCAGAAGCGCGGCGCGTAAGCCGCCGCGCGCCAGCCAACCCAACGCAAACGAATTCAACGGAGCATTCATCATGAACGATTTCGTACCCGGCTCGGTATCGATCAACCCGGCCAATGGCGAGGTCATCGCCCGCTATCCCTTCGACGACAATGCGGCGCTCGAGCGCGCGCTTGATACCGCGCAGGCGGGCTTCCGCGCATGGGCAGCGACGCCGCTGGCCGAGCGGCTGGCGGCCTTCACGCGGGTGGCGCAGATCCTGCGCCGTGACAGCCAGAAGCTTGGCGAGATGGCCGCGCGCGAAATGGGCAAGCCGATCACGCAGGCCAAGGCCGAGGTAGAAAAATGCGCGGTGCTGTGCGACTGGTACGCGGACAACGGCGGCTCGCTGCTGGACGACCGGCCGACGTCGATTGGCCCGGACGCCTATGTGTCCTACCACCCGCTGGGAACGATCCTGGCGGTGATGCCGTGGAATTTCCCGTACTGGCAGTCGCTGCGCGGCGCGATCCCGATGCTGCTGGGCGGGAATGCCTATTTCCTCAAGCATGCGCCGAACGTGATGGGCTGCGCGTACCTGACCGAGCAGGTGATGCTGGAAGCGGGCCTGCCGAAAGGCGCGTTCAGCGCGGTCAACCTGAACAACGACCAGGTGTCGAAGGCGATCGCGGATGATCGCATTGCCGGCGTGGCGGTGACGGGCAGCGTGCGCGCCGGTTCGGCGATCGCGGCGCAGGCCGG
>CAYZXP010000323.1:0-1885 GCA_964482415.1 uncultured Bifidobacterium sp.
TTTCCATATAATTGGAAACATGAACAATTCTGATGCCATTGCCGCCTTCCTCGCCCTCGGGCAAGAGACGCGTCTGAACATATTCCGCCTAGTCGTACAGCGCGGCGACAGCGGACTGACGCCTTCCGAACTGGTCGAGAAGCTAGGCATACCAAACGCCACGCTGAGCTTCCACCTGAAGGAGCTGACACGCGCTGGCCTGCTGCTGGTTGAGCGCCAAAGCCGCCACCTGATCTACCGGCCGAATACGGCGCTGGCACAAGCGCTCGGCAGCTTCCTGCTTGAAAACTGCTGTGGCGGCAAGCCCTGCCTGCCGCTGGCGAAAACAACCAAAGAACCGTCCTTATGAAAACCTACAACATCCTTTTCCTCTGCACCCACAACTCCGCCCGCTCGGTCATTGGCGAAGCGCTGGCATCGACCGATCCCAGCAAGAAGTTCGTCGGCTATTCTGCCGGCTCCACCCCCGGCTCGCGCGTCAATCCTTTTGCCGTCGAAATTGCCGAGACGCTTGGTTACCCTGCTTCGAAATTACGTTCGAAAAGCTGGGACGAGTTTGCTGCACCGGACGCGCCGCAAATGGATTTCATCATCACGGTCTGCGACAACGCAGCGGGTGAAGTTTGCCCGATCTGGCCCGGCCATCCGGCGACTGCGCACTGGGGCTTTCCGGATCCGTCTCAGGTTCAGGGCAGCGACGAAGTCAAGCGCCACGCGTTCAAGGAGGTGATGATCGGGCTGCGCAAGCGCATCGAGTTGCTGGCAGACCTGCCGATAGAAAAGCTGGATCGGATGAGCATGCAAGCCGAACTGAAGAAACTGGCCGACGCATGAACCTCTTCGAACGCTACCTGACCCTCTGGGTATTCCTGTGCATCGTCGTCGGCATTGCACTCGGCCAGTTGTTCCCGCCGGTGTTTCATGCGATCGGCGCGATGGAAGTCGCGCACGTGAACCTGCCCGTCGGCTTGCTGATCTGGGTGATGATCATCCCGATGCTGATCAAGGTGGATTTCGGCGCACTCGGCGAAGTGCGGCAGCATCTGCGCGGGATCGGCGTGACGCTGTTCGTGAACTGGCTGGTCAAGCCGTTCTCGATGGCGCTGCTGGGCTGGATCTTTGTTCGCCAGCTGTTCGCCCCCCTGCTGCCGGCCGATCAGATCGACAGTTACATCGCCGGCCTGATCCTGCTCGCCGCCGCGCCCTGCACGGCGATGGTGTTCGTCTGGAGTCGCCTGACCCATGGCGACCCGCTGTTCACGCTGTCGCAAGTGGCGCTGAACGACGCGATCATGGTCTTCGCTTTTGCGCCCCTGGTCGGTTTCCTGCTGGGCGTGGCCAGCATTTCCGTGCCGTGGGAGACGCTGATCATTTCGGTAGTGCTGTACATCGTGATTCCGGTCTTGCTATCCCAACTGTTGCGGCGCCAGCTTCTTGCCCGCGGCCAGCCGCATTTCGACCGCGTGATGGAAACGGTCGGACACGGATCGATCGTGGCGCTGCTGGCGACGCTGGTGTTGCTGTTTGCCTTTCAGGGTGAAGCGATCATCCGCCAGCCGCTGGTGATCGTGCTGTTGGCGGTGCCGATCCTGATCCAGGTTTTCTTCAACGCCGGGCTGGCCTACTGGCTCAACCGACGCGCAGGCGAAAAGCACAATGTCGCCTGCCCTTCTGCGTTGATTGGCGCGTCGAATTTCTTTGAGCTCGCTGTCGCGGCCGCCATCGCATTGTTCGGATTCGAATCGGGCGCGGCTCTGGCTACCGTGGTGGGGGTCCTGATTGAAGTCCCCGTGATGCTGGTTGTCGTGAAGATCGTCAATGCCAGCAAGGGCTGGTATGAGCAAGGAGTGGCCGAGTCGATCGACGCGGGGTGACAGACGCAACC
>CAYZXP010000324.1:0-1875 GCA_964482415.1 uncultured Bifidobacterium sp.
GCGCACAGGTCGTGATCGACCAGTTCATCAGCTCCGGCGAAGTGAAGTGGGGCCGTGCGTCCGGTCTCGTGATGATGCTGCCGCACGGCTACGAAGGCCAGGGTCCGGAGCACTCGTCGGCACGCGTCGAGCGCTTCCTGCAGCTGTGCGCAGACAACAACATGCAAGTCGTGCAGCCGACCACCGGCGCGCAGATCTTCCACCTGCTGCGTCGCCAGATGATTCGCCTGTTCCGCAAGCCGCTGGTGATCTTCACGCCGAAATCCCTGCTGCGTAACAAGGATGCCGGTTCGCCGCTGTCCGAGCTGATCAAGGGCTCGTTCCAGACCGTGATCGGCGAGGTCGATGCGAAGATCGATCCGAAGAAGGTCAAGCGCGTGCTGGCCTGCTCCGGCAAGGTGTACTTCGACCTCGTCAATGCGCGCAAGGAGCGTGACGCAAATGACATCGCGATCATCCGCGTCGAGCAACTGTATCCGTTCGCGCACAAGGCGTTCGCATCGGAGCTGAAGTCCTTCCCGAACGCGACCGAAGTCGTCTGGGTGCAGGACGAGCCGCAGAACCAGGGCGCGTGGTTCCAGATCCAGCACAACATTTTCGAGAACATGGCAGACGGTCAGAAACTGGCCTATGCCGGCCGTCCTGCTTCCGCATCGCCTGCCGTCGGTTACTACGACAAGCACTATGCGCAGCAGAAGGCGCTGATCGATACCGCATTTTCGAAGCTGAAGGGCTTCGTGCTGACCAAATAATGACCCCGCATTGCGCCGGATGCCGGCGCTTTGTGTGACAAACCCGAAACGGAGAATGTGATGGCAATCCTTGAAGTCCCGGTCCCGCAACTGTCTGAATCTGTCGCTGAAGCGACCCTGCTGCAGTGGCACAAGAAAGTCGGCGAGGCCGTGGCCCGCGATGAAAACCTGATCGACATCGAGACCGACAAAGTCGTGCTCGAGCTGCCCGCGCCTGCGCAGGGCGTGATCATCGAGATCCTGAAAGCCGACGGCAGCACCGTGGTCGCGGGCGAGATCATCGCGCGCATTGACACCGAAGCGACCGCATCGGCGGCTGCTCCTGCTGCTGCAGCGCCGGCACCGGCAGCTGCGCCCGCAGCGGCACCGGCCGTAGCGCCGGCTGCCACCGGCGGCGCGATCGCGATGCCGGCTGCAGCGAAAATGCTGGCCGAGAACAAGATGTCGGTGGACACCGTGCAGGGCACTGGCCGTGACGGTCGCGTGACCAAGGGTGACGTGATCAACGCGCTGGCACAGCCGGCTGCGAAGGCGCCGGCCGCACCGGCGGCCGCGCCACGCGCCGCACTGCCGGCTGTCCCGGCACCGGTCAGCGCCGACCTCGGCGACCGTCCGGAGCAGCGCGTGCCGATGAGCCGCCTGCGTGCGCGCGTCGCCGAGCGCTTGCTCGAGTCGCAGGCCACCAACGCGATCCTGACGACCTTCAACGAGGTCAACATGCAGCCGGTCATGGACCTGCGCAACAAGTACAAGGACAAGTTCGAGAAAGAACACGGCGTGAAGCTGGGCTTCATGTCCTTCTTCGTGAAGGCGGCGGTCGCCGCGCTGAAGAAATACCCGATCCTGAACGCTTCGGTCGACGGCAATGACATCGTCTACCACGGCTACTTCGACGTCGGCATCGCCGTCGGCTCGCCGCGCGGCCTGGTCGTGCCGATTCTGCGCAACGCCGACCAGATGTCGATCGCCGACATCGAGAAGAAAATCGGCGAGTTCGGCACCAAGGCCAAGGACGGCAAGCTGACGCTCGACGAACTGACCGGCGGCACCTTCTCGATCTCCAACGGCGGCGTGTTCGGCTCGATGCTGTCGACCCCGATCATCAACCCGCCGCAGTCGGCCA
>CAYZXP010000325.1:0-1841 GCA_964482415.1 uncultured Bifidobacterium sp.
ACCGCATAATCGGCCGGCGCTGCCGGCGCGGTACCGACGCCATTGACATTCACGGTCACCTGCAGCGGGCTCCATGTCAGGCCGTCCCACACGCGAAACTGGAAAATGTCGGTCGTCGTCACCCCGGCCGCGAGGTTCAGCATGTTGGCGGTGTAGTAAAAATTGCCGTCCGCCGTCAGCGACCACGGGTTGTTTGCATAGTCGACCGGCACGCTCACCCCGGTGCCCGCGTGCGTGATGCCGACCAGCGAGATTTTCAGCGGATCCCCGTTGGCATCGGTGAACCCGGCCAGCAGGTTGTAGTTGATCTCGACGCCTTCGTTGACGTTGTAGGTCAGGTTGCTTCCCGACGGGGCGGTATTGGCGACAGTCGACATGGCATGCTCCGGCATGTAGAGCCAGCCTCCGCGCACCATACGCAGCCCGCCGGCATTGAGGATGACCAGCATGCGCCGCGCAGCGAAAAGTTATCAATAAGGCAAATGCACTAAGCCTTCCCCAACCAGCAACACCCGTGTGTCGGATTTCATCCACTACCGGAAAGCCTTCATCGGCGGCAGTCATTGCCCGTCAAATGCCCCGCGACCGCAGCGCGCCGCTATCATGCGAAGCTGAGAATCCAACCCGAATCACCCTCCGAATTGGCCCTTACCATGAGCTCCTCGCTGACCCTGATCGTTGCCATCGACCGCAAGCACGGCATCGGCATCAACAACACGCTGCCCTGGCGCCTGCCGGAGGATCTCGCGTTCTTCAAGAAAACCACGACCGGCCACACCATCATCATGGGCCGCAAGACTTTCGACTCGATCGGCCGCCCGTTGCCGAATCGCCGCAACATCGTCGTCACCCGCAACCCGGGCTGGTCGCATGAAGGCGTCGAAAGTGCCGGCTCGCTGGACGAGGCCGCGCAGATCGCCGGCGACGGCGAGGTATTCGTGATTGGCGGCGCGCAGGTCTACGTCGATGCGATCAAGGTCGCCGACAAGCTGATCGTCACCGAGATCGACGCCGACCATGCATGCGACGCCTTCTTCCCGGCGATCGATACGGCAGCCTGGGTCGAGGTCGCGCGCGAGCGCCATCACTCGGCCACCAACGGCTGGGATTATTCTTTTGTCATTTACCGGCGCCGCTGACCTGTCCTGCTGAATTCACCACCCTGTCACCCTAATCTGCGACAATCGCGCTTTCGTTTTTCGGGCCCCGGCCGGCAAGCCGGGGCCAGCCCTTCAGTACAGGGAGATCCCGCATGAAATTCCGCTTCCCCATCGTCATCATTGACGAGGACTTCCGCTCCGAAAACACCTCGGGCCTCGGCATCCGCGCGCTCGCCAACGCGCTCGAGAACGAGGGCATGGAAGTCGTCGGCGTGACCAGCTACGGCGACCTGTCGCAGTTCGCGCAGCAGCAGTCGCGCGCGTCGGCATTCATTTTGTCGATTGACGATGAAGAATTCGGCGGCGGCAGCCCCGAGGAGACCGAGTCGGCGCTGAAGTCGCTGCGCGCGTTCGTCGAGGAAATCCGCTACAAGAACGCCGACATCCCGATCTACCTGTACGGCGAGACCCGCACCTCGCGGCATATCCCGAACGACATCCTGCGCGAGCTGCACGGCTTCATCCACATGTTCGAGGACACGCCGGAGTTCGTCGCGCGCCACATCATTCGCGAGGCGCGCTCCTACCTCGACAGCCTCGCGCCGCCGTTCTTCCGCGCGATGGTGCATTACGCGCAGGACGGATCGTACTCGTGGCACTGTCCCGGCCATTCGGGCGGCGTGGCTTTCCTGAAGTCGCCGATCGGGCAGATGTTCCACCAGTTCTTCGGCGAGAACATGC
>CAYZXP010000326.1:0-1825 GCA_964482415.1 uncultured Bifidobacterium sp.
ACAAATTTATTTCATCCCTGACAGCAGTACAGATATCAGCACATTCATCGGATAATTCCGGCTATCTGAAACTGCATACCCATAGGGATATTTCATGCGTGTTGGACTGCTGGTGACTTGCCTGGTGGACGTGATGCGTCCTGAGATAGGCTTTTCGACGCTCAAGCTGCTGGAAGCAGCCGGATGCGAGGTGGTGGTTCCGGAGAACCAGACCTGCTGCGGGCAGCCCGCCTACAGCGGCGGCAACAAGGATGCGGCGCGCGACCTGGCCGCGAAATTCCTGGATGAATTCGAAGGCTTTGACTATGTCGTGATTCCGTCCGGTTCCTGCGGCGGCACGATCAAGACCCATTACGACGACATACTCGCCGGCCATCCCGCGCTGCTTGCCCGGTATGCAAAGATCAAGGAACGCGTCTACGAACTGACCGATTTCCTTGCCAGCGTCGTCAAGCTGGACAAGCTGCCGGCCGCAGCCGCCGGTGCGTTCAAGGGCACGGTCACCTACCACGATTCCTGCTGTGGCCTGCGCGAGCTCGGCGTGCAGCGCCAGCCGCGCGAACTGATCGCGCGCCGCGAGGGCGTCGAGCTGACGGAGATGAACAACGCGCGCCAGTGCTGCGGATTCGGCGGCACGTTCGCGGTGAAGTACGGCGACATTTCGACAGCCATCGTCGACGAGAAGTGCGAAAACATCCATGCCAGCGGCGCCGACGCAGTCGTGCTCGGCGACCTCGGCTGCATGCTCAATATCGAAGGCCGGCTGCGCCGCACCGGAGACCACACCACCCGGGTGCTGCATGTCGCCCAGGTACTCGCGGGAGACGCATGATGCAAGTCCAGTCGATGCATTTCAAGGCGCGCGCCGGCCAGAAGCTCGCCGATGTCCGCCTGCAGCAAAATCTGAAGAAGCTGTCTACCAAGTTCGTCAATGCACGCGCGTCCGCCATCACGGAGCTCGATGATTTCGAAGGCACGCGTGACGCCGCGATCGAACGGCGCATGCGCGCGATCAAGAACCTCGATGTCTGGCTCGCCACCTTCGAGCAGGAAGCGACCCGCCGCGGCGCAACCGTGCTGTTTGCGCAGACCGCCGAAGAAGCGTCGAAGCTGGTGGTGGAGATTGCGCAGAAACACGCGGTGAAGAAGGTCATCAAGTCGAAGTCGATGGTGTCCGAGGAGATGCAGCTGAACAAGGCCCTCGAGGCCATCGGTGTGACCTCGGTCGAGACCGACCTCGGCGAGTACATCCTGCAGATCAACGACAACGAACCGCCGTCGCACATCATTGCGCCGGTGGTGCACAAGGACAAGGACGAGATTGCCGACCTGTTCGCGAAGGTGCACAACAAGCCACGCCTGACCGAGATTCCGGAAATGACGCGCGAGGCGCGTGAAGTGCTGCGCCCACATTTCCTGTCGGCCGACATGGGCGTCACCGGTGGCAACTTCGTGATCGCCGAATCCGGTTCGGTCGCGGTGGTGACCAACGAGGGCAACGAGGGCATGTGCACGATCGTGCCGCCGAAGGTGCACGTGGTCGTCACCGGCATCGAGAAGGTGCTGCCGACGCTGTCCGACCTCGCGACCGTGATGCGGCTGCTGCCGCGTTCGGCGACAGGTCAGTCGATCTCGAATTACTTCTCGCTGCTGACCGGCCCGCGCGGCAAGGGCGATGTGGACGGCCCCGAGCACATGTACTTCGTGCTGGTCGATGCCGGACGCACCGGCCTGGTCGGCACCGAGTTTGAAGAGATGCTTCGTTGCATTCGCTGCGGCGCCTGCATGAACCACTGCCCGGTGTACCAGAAGATCGGCGGCCACA
>CAYZXP010000327.1:0-1817 GCA_964482415.1 uncultured Bifidobacterium sp.
GACCTCTCGTCGCCGATCCATGGCGGCAGCGTGCAACTGGGCAGCAATGGCAGTGAGGGCGAGGCTTACCTGAAACTGCGCGGTGCGCTGCCGGACCAGGTCAACATCGCAGGCAGCCTCGGGCGCGCATTCGTTGCGCTCTCCATGGAGGACGGTGACCTCAGCGGCAGCGAGCTCAAGGCCGGGATGATGAATCTGGCGGGATTCCGCCAGGGCCTCGACAAGTTCAGCTTCAGTTTCACGCAGGCGCCGAACAACGCATGGAAAGGGAATGTCAGCGTCGGCCCCGGCACCGCCGATGCGCAGCTGGACGAATTCCTGCAGAAGGCCGCGTACCAGCTCAGTGGCTTTACGGAGGGCGCGTTCGTGGCGACCCTGATCGGGCAGGATGAGTACGTCGCCTTCGATTACGATGGCGTGGGCGTGACGGGGCTGATCAAACTCGTCAATGGCGCCAACGGCGCGGTGCCCGGCAACCTGCTGGCTGCCACCGTGGCCGTTCCGCAAGACGGCGACCTGCACCTGGACACGGCTCCGCTGACGGACGTCTCCGACCCCAATTCCCTGTCCATGCCCTCCGGTGACATCAGCAAGGGTGCATTGGTGGTTTCCGCGAGCGCGCTCCAGCGCAACGTACTGGATTTGACGGCGTCGGCCGGCCAGGTCAGTACCGGCAACCTGACGGTCGGCACGGATGCCTATCGCGGCTGTGCGATTGCGTTGCTGAACGCCGGCGGGACGGCCGCGAACGTGACGGTCGGCGGCAACCTGCAAGTGCTGGCCAACGGCCTCGCCAGCACCGCCGAGGTCGACTTCTTCCCCGAGGCCGCTGCCCTTATCACCGGCAACTTCACGGCCATCGCTGCCGGCGCGCAATCGTTCGCCAATGTGATGCTCTTCAACGCGGGCACGCGCTTCCAGGTCAATGGCACGTTCGGGCTGGAGGCACTCGGCGCTTACAGCCGAGTGAATGTGACTTACCGCGGCCCGGAGCTGCCTGGCCAGGGTTCCGTGGCCGACTTCCAGTCGGCCGCCTCGCTGAATTCCGCAGGCATGGGTTCGGAGGTCATGCTCGAACTGATCCACGGGCCCCTCGGCGGCCTGTCGGTGGCCGGCACGATGCGGGTCGATGCCGAGGGCGACGAATCCAGGGCGACGGTGATTGACCATGTGCAGTCCGGCGATGTCGCGTTCGGCACCGACCTGCTGGTGCACGCAACCGGTACCGGCGCTGCCGCCCGGGTCGAGGTCGAACTCAACCCGCCAGTGGACGAGACGCGGGTAGGAAAAATTTCCACCGGCGGCCAGCTGCAGGTGCAGGCCAGCGGTGCACGGTCATCTGCATCGACGACCTTGTCCTCCGCCGGCAAGGCCGACCTCACGCTGGGCGGGTTGGTCACGGCGGCGGCCAGCGGCTACCAGAGCTCGGCCAGCATTGAACTGTCCACCCTGACCGGCGCCTGCCTGTTGCCCGCGCTGCTGGTCGATGCGTCGGGCGTGCAGGGCCAGGCAAGGGTTACGGTCGAGGTCGCCAAACTTTTGTTGAACGACCAGAATCGCTCGACAGGCGTGTCCGGCGAAGGGGACCTCACGGTGTCCGGCAGCGTTGCCGTGAACGCGCGTGCGCTCGGTGCCGAGACCATCGGCGAACTCAGCGCATTCAACGGCGATGTCAGCGTCGGCAGTCTGAGCGTCGATGCCTCGGCAGGATCGGCCAGCCTTGCGCTGAAGGCCGGGGCGCTGAACCAGACCAATCTCTTCGTCAACGCGAGTGCGAGCGCGGGCAAGGTCAGCGTCGTCGGCGACGCGCTGGTGCA
>CAYZXP010000328.1:0-1813 GCA_964482415.1 uncultured Bifidobacterium sp.
CGCAGGAAGTGCGCACCGGCCTCGTGCTGGTCGAACTGCCGGCGCGTTTCCAGGTGTTGCCGGGCCGTCCTGCGGTGATCCTCGACGTCGCGCACAATCCGCATGCGGCCGCCACGCTCGCGCAGAACCTCGACAACATGGGCTTCCATCCGTATACCTTCGCAGTGTTCGGCGCGATGGCCGACAAGGACATCGCCGGCATCTTTGCGCAGCTTGGTGACCGCATTGATCACTGGTACCTGTGCGACCTGCCGTTGCCGCGCGCGGCCCGGGCCGAATCGCTGGAGGCGCTGCTGCGCGCCCGTGGTTTCAACGAGGGCGCGCAGGCCGGCGCAGAGCGTTCGATCCGGCGCTTCGCGTCGCCGGCCGACGCCTATGCGGCGGCGCGGAATCATGCCGGCGAGAATGATAGAATTGCGGTCTTTGGGTCATTCCTCACCGTCGCGGGCGTGATGTCGGCCAGGCAGCCTGCCTGAGCGTCGCACATTTTCCGGAACCAAAGCACTTCTCTATGGGCTTGTTCTCGTTGTTCAGCAAGAAACCGCAGGAACCCGGCGACGACCTGGACGTGCCGGTCAAGCCGCGCCGCAGCCGCGCGGCCAAGGCGCAGGAAGACGAACCTCTCGATCCCATGCTGCCGGAGAAAAAGCGTGCGCGCCGTCGCCTGATCGGCGCCACCGCGCTGGTGCTGGCCGCCGTGATCGGTTTGCCGATGGTCTTCGATTCCGAGCCCAAGCCGCTGTCGGACGACATCGAGATCCAGATTCCTTCGCGTGACAAGACCGAGCCCGCCGCGTCGCGGCCGATGCCGCTGCCGCCTGATGCTGCGCCGGACGAGTCGAAAGCCGATGCGCCGGTGGACCTGCCGGCAGTCAAGCCTTCCGCCAGCAAGCCCGCGCCCGACGCCGCCGTGAAGGCGCCGTCCACCGACGAGAAAAAGTCCCCAGGCACCGAGAAAAAACTGGTCGCTGAAGAGAAAAAGCCTGCAGCCGACGAGAAGAAGCCGGCCAGCACGGAGAAAAAGCCCGTCGTCGACGACAAGAAATCCGCTGCGCCGAAGACGGCCGCCAAGGCTGAGAGTACGGTCGCGGCTGTCCGCCCGTCCGACAAGCCGGCCGATGCCGGCAAGGGACGCTTCATCATCCAGGTCGCCGCCGTGTCATCGCACGCGAAGGCGGAAGATCTGCAGAACCGCCTGAAAAAGGCGGGCATCAAATCCTATTCGCAGAAAGTCAGCACGAAGGACGGCGAGCGCTATCGCATTCGCGTCGGCCCCTTCGCCAGCCGCGAGGAGGCAGACCGCATCCGCGGCCGTCTCGCCCTGCTGGGACTGTCCGGCACGGTTCAACCCTTATGAGTTCTGCCGGCCTCGCGGCCGGCCTGTTTTTTTTGAAGGAGCCCACCATGTGTGGCATCGTCGGCGTCGTTTCCCACAGTCCTGTCAACCAGCTCATCTATGACGCGCTGCTGCTGCTGCAGCATCGCGGACAGGATGCTGCCGGCATTGCAACCAATCATGGCCGCATGTTCAGCATGCACAAGGCCAACGGCCTCGTGCGCGACGTCTTCCGCACCCGTAACATGCGTTCGCTGCCGGGCAATTCCGGTATCGGCCAGTGCCGTTACCCGACGGCCGGCTCGTCCAGCGAGGAAGAGGCGCAGCCGTTCTATGTGAACGCGCCGTTCGGCATCACGCTCGCGCATAACGGCAACCTGACCAATGCCGAATTGCTGAAGGGCGAGCTGTTCAAGAACGACCGCCGCCACATCAATACCGATTCGGATTCCGAGGTGCTGCTGAACGTGCTCGCGC
>CAYZXP010000329.1:0-1807 GCA_964482415.1 uncultured Bifidobacterium sp.
TCAACGCGAGTGCGAGCGCGGGCAAGGTCAGCGTCGTCGGCGACGCGCTGGTGCAGGCGACCGGCGCAGAGGGCGTCGCGACGGCCAATCTGGAATCCATTAACGACAGCCTCAGTTTTGGCGCTTCGCTGAAGGTCATCGCCGCGGGCGAGATCAGCAGCGCCACGATGCAGGCAGAGGCCCGCTCGGAGTACCTGTCCCTGGCCGATGTGCTCAATCCCGGCGCGCTTCCGCCCGTGCGCCTGTCCGTCGGCGGCAACGTCGATGTGCTGGCGTCGAATGCGGATGCCAGCGCGAATCTCAGGCTGACGTCCGGACGAGGCGAACTGCGCGTCGGCGGCAGCGTCGGCCTGCAGGCCACCGGTGAACGCGCATCCAGCGTGGGAGAGCTGACCGGCGTCTATGCCAACATCAATCTCGGTGGTGATCTCACTGCGCAGGCGTCCGGCGAAGGCAGCAGCGCGCAGCTGCAGGTCAGCAGTACAAAAACGCTCATCTTCGACATCCTGTCCGGCTTGCCCGGTCGGATCAGTGTTGCCGGCAATGTGGCCGTGAAGGCCGCCGGAACGGATGCTTCGTCGGAGATTGCGCTTCGTGCCAATCCGTATAACGGTGTGGCGATCGCGAAGGGCGCGAGCGTCAGTGCCGATGGTGCGGGTGCGACGGCGAATCTGGTGCTGGCCTCGGCCAACGTGTCGAACCTGACCGAGCACAACGAGGTCATCGTGGCCGAGCGGGTGCGGCTGTCTGCCTCGTCCATTTCCAGCGCCGCCACGGCCACGCTCAGCGCCAGTTTCGGCAATGTGTCGATCGGCGGGCTGTCGATGCTGGCCAGCGGCACCGACAGCCAGGCAGTCCTTCATGCGACGGCGTCCGGCAGCCTGAGCGTGACGCAGGGCGGCATCGAGGTACAGGCGAGCGCGTTTGGCAGCACGGCCGACGCGACGCTGTCATCTTCTGCCGGCCCGTTGACCGTCAATGGCGGCGTATCGCTGATCGCCAGCGGTGACGCAAGCCATGTCAGCGCGGAGCTCGCCACGGGCTCCGCGAGCCTGTCGATCACGCAGGACGTCCGCGCAATGGCGCTGGCCGACGGCAGCGAGGTCCATCTCACGCTGACACAGGCGTCGGGTTCGGAGGTTGCGGTGGCCGGGCAAATCCGGCTTACCGCCGACAGCGCCGCCGACGCCGTGACCGGTGCGAATGCGACGGCCGACCTGAAGCTCGGAAAGTTCGGCAGCGCGAGCGTCGACCTGTTCATGAATGCGATGCAGCTACACGACCACGCGGAAGTCTCGCTGCAGCTGGGCGGCGCCGGCGGAACCGTCAAGCTCGGCGGAACCAGCCAGCTCGGCACGGCGGAGCTGACGCTGAAGGGAGAAGATCCGGCAATCGGCAACCAGTTCGTCGAGGTGATCGATATTGATTTCACCGGCCAGCTTGGCCATGCGGTCGTCAACCTGAATGTGGATCAGGACAATGTGACCGCCAGTGCCATTCCGGTCGTCAAGTTGTCGGGATTCCGCACGACGGCCGATTCGCTGCACTTCGGCAGCCTGCAAGGCATTCAGGCGGCAGACGGCGTGACGACGACGCTGGGCGGCTTCACGAGTTCTGCTCTGGCGCACTTCAACACGAGCGGCGGCGACGATGCGGTACCCGTCACCGGCGTGCTGGTGGGCGGATCGCTCGTGCAGGACAAGACCTACATTGCCTATGACCTCGACGGCAGCGGGATTTCAGCCATCATCGAACTCGATAATGTGGATCCCGAAGTGTTCATGAATGCTTATCGGACTGCGAACGG
>CAYZXP010000330.1:0-1804 GCA_964482415.1 uncultured Bifidobacterium sp.
CCTGCGAAATGTCGCGCAGCGTCAGCGCCACTCCGGCACCGATCGCCACCGCATGACGGTGCATCCACCTCGACGGCAAACCGAGGTCGACCAGCACCCGATGATCATCCACCACCACCCGGTGCCGTAGCGCGCGGTGCACGAAGTCAAGCACGGTCGCAAATACGGGTCCCGGCAACACACGACTGGCCGGCTGGCCCAGCAGCAGGCTGCGGTGCCGGCCGAGCAGCTCGCCGCCGCGTTCGTTGACGTCCTCGAACTGGAAATCAACCAGCTGGCCCGCGCCGTCCCATAACGGGCGAAGCATGTAAAAGCCTTCATCAGCTGCATCGGTGGCGGTGCGATAGACCTGTCGCACTTCATCATCGTTCGCACGCCGCAGCGACAGCCTGCCCGCAACCGCGATGCCCGCAGCACAAAACAATGCCAGCAAGCTGGTCATCAGCCAAGCCACTGTGTGATACACCTGCACTTCATGTTCGGCATCGGCCATTGCATCGGCCTGACTGATCCCCGCGACGGCGACGATCGGCATCAACTCATGCTTGCGCCATGCGACATAGCGTGCGATGCCATCGCTGAACATCTCACCCGGCTCCAGCCGCACGCCTTGCACGGCGTCATAATGCGGCGTTCCCCGGTAAAGGATTGGTCGCGAGCGGCCGGCAGCCAGCCTGGTCGACAGCAAAGGACCATTGATAAGGCGAACGCTGACGAAATCGTCCTGCCCGATGAAGGAATCGTCTTCGAAAGCCGCCAGAAAGTCCGGCGTCATGGCAAACACCAGGACACCGGCAAGCTGGCCATCCGCTTGTGCCAGCGCGTGGGTCATGTGCAGCATCTCGGCGCCGGTGAGTGCCGAATTTTCTACGGGCGTGACATGCCAACCCTTGCAGCAATTCTCGCGGTGATATTTGAAGAAAGTGCCGCGTATGTCCCTGGCTGTGTCAGGAGGAAAAGAGGCGGAACTGATTCGGCCCTGCTCGTCCAGCAAGGCTGCATACAAAGGTTTGCCCCATGAATTGAAGCCAACCAGATACTTCAGGTAATCGACGGAATGAGGATGATCGGACCATTCAGCCATCAATGCCCGTCCGACCCTGTCGAGGCGTCCCGTCAGGTCGTCAAGCTGGCGTCCGTAAGAATTCACCCGCGCCTGCACGCGCGCTTCTGCAAGCGCGGCACCAGACTCGCGATGGTCCTCCACCATGTGGATGACCACCCACCAGCCAAACACAATCAAAGCAGCAAAGACCAGTACCCACGTGACCAGCCATGGCCAGAAGGCTCGTTGAATGAAAGCCGCCCACCAAGCGCGGGGACGTGCAGTAGAGAGAGTCGACATCGCCGGGGTCTGTCGAGGGCACCACGGCGCAGATGCACCCTCAGGGATTGAATATCTTCAGGTTCGGGTGAGCAGACTAACGGGCAGGCAACTGCCAGATACACGTCATCAGGACAACCGACTATTACTGCGAAAGCTAATTGCCACAAGGAAATATACTATACTTTATACCAACCAGACTCTTTGGGAAGCTATGCGTCTCGTTGACTGGCAACCGCTGGAATGCTGCGCTGAGGACAAGGCCTGCGCAGTCAGTACGCATCCCATGCGAACTGCTGCGTCAGCCCGAAACCGACGCAGCAGCGACGCCGATCCAGTCGGCAATGTCCGTGCGCGGCTGCCGCAGCAACGGCTCGAAGTCCTCGGCTGACAGCGGCTCGGAGAACAGGTAGCCCTGTAGTTTGACAAGAGATTGATGCTGCGAAGCAAGGGTCAGCTTGCCGGCGTTGCGTCACTCGT
>CAYZXP010000331.1:0-1795 GCA_964482415.1 uncultured Bifidobacterium sp.
AACTCGATAATGTGGATCCCGAAGTGTTCATGAATGCTTATCGGACTGCGAACGGACTCGGTTGAGCCGCTCGCTGCCGTCACACCAGTGCGGCAAGGTTCAGTCGAAGATCTCGCTGAGCCACGAGCTGTGCTTGCGCCGGTGCCCGTAGTCATGGCGCGGCATCTCGTGGCGTTCCTGCGGATACGGCGCTGGGCGCCGCTCGGCGCTGCGCTCGGGCGGTGTGGCTTGCGCCGCCCGTTCGAGCAGCTTGTCGAGCTCGCCGCGATCCAGCCAGACGCCCCGGCAATGCGGGCAATAGTCGATCTCCACTCCCTGTCGCTCGCTCATCACGAGCAGGGTGTCGGGGCATGCCGGACATTTCATCTCGCGTTCCTCCTTTCCTTGTCCTCTGCGCTCATTCACCCGGCCCGCCAAGGCCAAGCAAGTGGAGCAAGCTGGTGAAGAGGTTAAACAGCGACACGAACAGGCTGACGGTCGCCAGCACGTAGTTCGTCTCCCCGCCATTCACGATCGCGCTGGTTTCGTACAGGATCAGGCCAGCCGACAGCAGCGCGACCATGGCCGACACGGCCAGGCCGAGCGCGGGCATCTGGAAGAAGATCGCCGCCAGGCCGGCGAGGATCGCGACCACCATGCCGGCAAACAGCATCCCGCCCATCCAGCTGAAATCACGTCGTGTCGCCAGCACCCATCCCGACAGTGCGAGGAAGGTCACGCCGGTCGCACCGAGCGCCAGCCCGATCGTGCCGGCGCCACCCGGCAGGCTCAGTGTGCGCGCCAGCAGCGGACCGAGCGTGTAACCCATGAAACCTGTCAGCGCGAACACCGCAGGCAGCGCCCAGCCACTGTTTTTCAGGCGGTGAATCGCGAACAGCAGGCCGAAGTAACCGACCAGCGTCAGAACCAGCCCCGGTGCCGGCAGAGCAAATGCCGTGCTGGCCGTGGCAATCGCCGCTGCAAACAGCAAGGTGAGCGACAGCAGCGCATAGGTATTGCGCAGTACCCGCTGTGCCTCCGTCGGCAATGCGGAAAAAGCGCCCGTACGTGCCGGCAGCGTACCGGTGCGGGCAATCGCGATGCTTTTGGGTCGTTCCAAAGTTCCCTCCAAGAATGGCTGAATAACTCCGTTGTTGTGCTGGCGCAACATTCACTGGCATCGCCAGCTCGCTAATCATGGGGAGAATGAGGCTTCCGTAAAAGCAGATTGATTGAGATAGAAGTATCGGGAAAAACGAAGTTTTGTTGGGCGGGCGGCTGTCCCGGCGTCGGTCGGGCAGGGGCCGGGCATTGGTTTGCGGGCGGAGGACTAGGCGGGCCGCCGGCGTGCTTCCTGACCGGAGAAAATGCCGCGAAAAATCGCGGCATTCGTGAGCCCGCAGGTTTTCTCCGTTGCCGGACCGTGAACTGGCACAACGGGAGATTTTATGCGGCCGCTATCGAGAAAATCAGTCCGCGCGCCTTGTCGGAAAGATGCAATTAAATTCCAATGTCAAACCCCGCAGATTATCGGTCGCGCCGGGGCAGTCTGGCAGTACGTTTTCCCATTCGCCACCGGCCAAATCCCTGAAAATCGTTGATAGATTCAAGGTTTTATAATATGTTGCGCATGCGGCAAAGCGCCATTCGGCAACAAAATTTTTTGCGCGCAGTTCAATAAGATTTCTAATTTACTGTTAGTACTGCATAGGAGATTGCAAGATGAAACAAACTCTGGTTCGCGTCGCCGGACTGTCTGCGATGGTCGTTCTGTCGGGTCTGATGACTGGCTGCGCCACCAACAAGGACCTGGCTG
>CAYZXP010000332.1:0-1762 GCA_964482415.1 uncultured Bifidobacterium sp.
TCGGACCACAGCACGATGTCGACGCGCTCGCCGCCGAGCTCGCCGGTCACGCTCTGCACGCGCGAACCGCGCATGCCGACACAGGTGCCGATCGGGTCGATCCGCTTGTCACTGGTATGCACGGCGATCTTCGCGCGCACGCCCGGATCGCGGGCGGCCGATTTGATTTCCAGCAGGCCTTGCTCGATCTCGGGGACTTCGAGCTCGAACAGCTTCATGATGAATTCGGGCGCGGTGCGCGACAGGATCACCTGCGGGCCGCGCGCATTGCGGTCGATGCGCAGGATGTACGCGCGCACGCGGTCGCCGATGCGCAGGTTTTCCTTCGGGATCATCTGGTCGCGCGGCAGGCGCGCTTCGATCTTGCCCGATTCGATGATGGCATCGCCGCGCTCCATGCGCTTGATGGTGCCGGTCACCAGCGCGTCGCCGCGCTCGAGGAAGTCTTGCAGGATCTGCTCGCGCTCGGCGTCGCGGATGCGCTGCAGCACGACCTGCTTGGTGTCCTGCGCGAAGCGGCGGCCGAACTCGACCGACTCGATCGCTTCTTCAATGTAGTCGTCGACCTCGATGTCGTCGATCTGCTCCTTCGCTTCGAACAGCAGGATTTCCTGGTCGGGCAGCTGCAGGCCGGCCTCGTCGGGCACGACGTGCCAGCGGCGGAAGGACTCGAATTCGCCGGTGTCGCGGTCGATCGACACGCGGATATCAACCTCGCCTTCATAGCGCTTCTTGGTGGCCTGGGCCAATGCCTGCTCCAGCGCGCCAAACACGACTTCCTTGTCGACGTTCTTCTCACGCGCCAGCGCATCGACCAGCAACAAAATTTCGCGACTCATTTACGGCTCCTGAAATCCACTTTCGGCACCAAGCGTGCCTTGTCCACTTCCGCCAGCGAAAACTCCAGCATCGCGGGCCCTTCATTTCCTTCGAATTCAAGCTTCAGCGTTTCGCCCTCGGGCTCGTGCAGCACACCCTGGAAGGACTTGCGATTGGCAGCACCCGGCATCGGCATGCGCAGCTTCACCATGGCCTCGTGGCCGGCGAAGCGCACGTAGTCGGCAAACTTCTTCAGCGGCCGGTCCAGTCCCGGCGACGACACTTCGAGCCGCTCATAGTTCGCGTTCTCGACCGTCAGCACATGCAGCAGCTGGTGCGTGACTTTCTCGCAGTCGTCGACCGTTACCGGCCGGTCTTCCTCAGGCAGCGTGTCGATGTACACGCGCAGCAGGCCACGGGCGGCCAGCTCGAAATCGACCAGCTCGTACCCCATGCCAGTCACGGTTTTTTCTATCAGCGCGGACAGCACCAGACATCACTCCAAAAGCAACGAAAATACAAAGCGCGCAGCGGCAGCCGGACTTTCCGTCCGGCGCGGGCTGCGACTCGTTCGGGAAAAAAAAAATGGGCATCTGCCCATCTTCTTATACTCCCTGCCGGCCACGCGCTGGCGCACCGGCAAAACCAGCCTGCTCTACGCGGCGGCTTTGTTAAGTCCCTGATTATATTCGATTGGGCCGTGCGCCGCAACGCACAAGCCCATTACCCTTTTATGCGACTCAACCGCGCCGGCGGCGCTGGCCAGGCCCGCTGCCGAAGCGATCGGCAACGCCCCAGTTGGATGCCGGGGCCGCATTCCCGCGACGCTGCCGTCCCGGACCTGCGGCAGTCGGGAAGCCGAGCGCGGTCTGCAGCGGATCCGGCTGGCGCGACCGCTGCTGGCGCTTTCCGCCCTGCCCTTGGCCCTGCCCCTGACCACCCG
>CAYZXP010000333.1:0-1750 GCA_964482415.1 uncultured Bifidobacterium sp.
AGTACCACATCCAGGCTTCCGGATTGATCGGCTCGCCGACCGAACCCAGCAGGCGAAGCGAACGCAGGTCGAAGTGCTGCGGATGCACCTTCATGTCGGCTTCCGATGCCTTGATCAGCGAGCGGATCGCCGTGGGCGCGGTGTAAAAAATCGTCGCCTTGTGGCGCTGGATCATTTCCCAGAAGCGGCCCGCGTTCGGATAGGTCGGCACACCTTCGAAAACAATCTGCGTCGCACCTACCGCCAGCGGGCCGTAGGCGATGTAGCTGTGGCCAGTCACCCAGCCAATGTCTGCGGTACACCAGAAGATGTCGGACGGCTTGATGTCGAAGGTCCACTTCATCGTCAGCATGGTCCACAGCAGGTAGCCGCCGGACGAATGCTGCACGCCCTTCGGCTTGCCGGTGGAGCCGGACGTATAAAGGATGAACAGCGGATGCTCGGCGCTGACCCACTCCGGCTCGCACTGCTCGGCCTGCTTGTCAGCCAGCTCGTGCAGCCACAGGTCGCGGCCGGCCACGAAATTGATGTTGCCCTTGGTACGCTGGTAAATGACGACGTTCTTGATCGCCTCGCAACCACCCATCGCCAGCGCCTCGTCGACGATGGCCTTCAGCGGCAGATGCTTGCCGCCTCGGACCTGTTCATCGGCGGTGATGACCGCGACCGCGCCGGCGTCGATGATGCGCTCCTGCAGCGACTTGGCGGAGAAGCCGCCGAAGACCACCGAATGCGTCGCGCCAATGCGTGCGCAGGCCTGCATCGCGGCCACGCCTTCGACCGACATCGGCATGTAAATGATGACGCGGTCGCCCTTTTTGATGCCGAGCGACTTCAGGCCGTTGGCCAGCTTGCAGACCTTCGCATGCAGTTCGCGGTAGGTCAGCCTGGTGACGGTGCCGTCGTCCGCCTCGAAGATGATCGCGACCTTGTCGGCGTTGCCGTTGGTCAGGTTGCGGTCGAGGCAGTTGTAGGAAACGTTCAGTTCGCCGTCATCGAACCATTTGTAGAACGGCGCCTGCGACTCGTCGAGCACGCGGGTGAACGGCTTTTTCCATTCCAGGTTTTCCATCGCCAGCCGACGCCAGAAGCCTTCGTAGTCCTGCTCGGCCTCCCGGCACAGCGCCGCATACGCGTCCATGCCGGACACGGCTGCGCCTTTGACAAAGTCGTCAGACGGGGGGAACACACGATGCTCGTGCATCAGAGATTCAATCTCGGACATGGCGTCTCCATGGTGATAGTAATTTTCGGTAAAAGATAAGGGGACTCTCTTACTCAACCCTTACATAACTACCCATTCCTGCAGCTTCTTCCGCCCGGAGGGTAATCGCGGGCAATGCTGCGTGTAAAATGTCGCGCTGCACGATTTACGTGCGGAAACCCGTTGTTTCACCGAGATTTCCGATGATGCCAGAGCAAAAACAGGTCGCCCAAAAGATCCCCACTCTTGCCAATTTCATATTCATGACCCGCTGGCTGCAGCTGCCGCTGTACCTCGGGCTGATTCTCGCGCAAGGCATTTACGTCTACCACTTCTGGGTGGAGCTGGTCGACCTGCTGGGCGCGCTGATGGGTCATGGCGATTCGCTCGACCACATCCTGAAGGCCACCAGCGTCGGCGGCATCGCGCCGGCCGAAGCCAAGCTCACCGAGACGACCATCATGCTGGTGGTGCTTGGACTGATCGACGTGGTGATGATTTCCAACCTGCTGATCATGGTCATCGTCGGCGGCTACGAGACCTTCG
>CAYZXP010000334.1:0-1737 GCA_964482415.1 uncultured Bifidobacterium sp.
TCATGCCCATCGACATCAGCACCGACGACACGATCAGGTCGATCACGACGAACGGAATGTAGATCAGGAAGCCGATGGTGAACGCGCTCTTCAGTTCCGAGGTAACGAAGGCCGGCACCAGCGTGGTAAAGGGCACTGACTCCGGTCCTTCCAGTTCGGTCTTGTCGCGCGCGATTTCCATGAACATTGCGATGTCCTCCTCGCGCGTCTGCGCCATCATGAAGCCGCGGATCGGCTTCTCGGCGGCCGACAGCGCCTGTTCGAAGGGCATGCCGTTGTTCATGTACGGCAGGATCGCGTTGTTGTACACGTCGCTCATCACCGGCTGCATGATGAACAGCGTCAGGAACAGCGCGAGGCCGGCGAGCACCTGGTTCGGCGGCGTCTGGCCGGTGCCGAGCGCCTGCCGCAGGATGGAGAAGACGATGATGATGCGCACGAACGAGGTCATCATCAGCAGCATCGACGGCAGCAGCGTCAGCACCGTCATCAGCGCCAGCAGCTGCAGCGTCAGGCTGTAGGCCTGCGCGCCGCCCTTGCCGGCCTCGACGGTCACGGCCGGCAGGCCCTGCGCGAAGGAGAGCGCCGGCAGCGCCAGCAGCAGTGCTGGCAGCAGCAGCGGGAGGAAGCGTCGCAACACGATCATGACTTGCCCTTGCCGTTCTGTGCGGCCTTCAGCATCTCGGACAGCCGCTTTGCCAGCGGCGTGAGGGTATTGCCGCCGTCGGCCGGGGCGGGGGAGGGCATCGATTCGGTCACCACTTCCTCGTCGGTCAGCGCAAAGGTGGCCAGCGTGCTGATCTGCTGCACCGACACGCCGACCAGGATGTCCTGGTCTTTCACGCGCAGCAGCACGATTTTCTGGCGCGGGCCGAGCGACGCGCTTTCGAGGATGCGGATGCGCCGCTGCGGCAGGCCCAGCAGGCTGCCGCTCTGCATGCGCTTGAGCACGTACAGCAGCGCACCGAGGAGGGCGAGGACGATTCCGAAGCTCGCCGCGAAGGACAGCCAGTCAGTGGTGTGCATGCCGTGGTTTCCCGTTTTCTGTGGATCTGTGCGCAGGGGCCGTCACAGGTTTTTCATGCGGTCCGACGCCGGCACCACCCGCGTCAGGCGGATGCCGTAGCGGTCGTTCACCAGCACCACCTCGCCCTGTGCGACGACGGTGTCGTTGACCAGCAGGTCCAGCGGCTCGCCGGCGATGCGCTCCAGTTCGACCACGCTGCCCTGGGTCAGGCGCAGCAGGTCGCGGATCTTCATCTTCGTGCGGCCGACCTCGACCTTGATCGCGACCGAGATATTTTGCAGCACTTCGGGGTTGATCTGGTGGTTCGGCATCGCGCCGGCCTGCGGCTCGGCGACGGCAGGGGCGTGCAGTGTCGTGTCACTCATGAGGTTCCTCGGTCGTTAGAGGGTTTCGGGGCTGGTCGCCTGTTCGATGCGGACGGCGACGTTCGGGCCGGACATGCCGACCTGGCATTCGAACGCAGGCAGTCCGCCGACCAGCATGGTGGCGAGTTCGGGCTTCTTGAAGAACAGCAGGTCGCCTTCTTTCAGCTGTTCGACGCGCGCATAGTGCGCATAGACGGTGCCGAGCAGCACCTGGATCTCGAGCGGCGAGTCGCCGACCGCGGCGGTCAGCTCGTTGCGCCACTTCATGTCGGACTCTTCGCTGCCGTCGCCCTGCACGCGGTTGCGCAGCAGGTCGCGCAGCGGCTTGAGCGACGCATACGGGTA
>CAYZXP010000335.1:0-1718 GCA_964482415.1 uncultured Bifidobacterium sp.
GTCTTGTTGAGAAAATTCATGTGAAAATTCCTGAAACAGGGGATTTCATATTGCCATATGGCGGAACAGGGACTACGATCTGCGGGCGCAATAATAAGGTGTTTTTTATTGCGATCAATAAGAAGGCCCAGTGGCAACCGTAAACTGCGGTTGGCGCAGACAAGTCTGACCCTGCGCCGCACGGCCGAAGCGAACCGGAAGAGTTCGCTGGGCATAAGAGTGAAATCCACCAAGAGAGGAAGCAAATGGCACTGAACAAGATGCTGAAGACGCTTGCCGCAACCAGCCTCGTTATCGCAGGCTCGGCTTACGCGCAGGAACCGATCGCGGGCGCCGGTATCAAGGCAAATCCGATGCCGAAGTTCACGAGCGTCACGCAGTCGATGCTGAACGACTCCGGCAAAGACAACAAAAACTGGCTGCACCCGAACGGCAACTACGAGCAGACCCGTCACTACCCGGTCGCGCAGATCAACACCGCCAACGTCGCCAAGCTGCGTCCGGCATTCGTTTTCCAGACCGGCATCGTCGAGTCGATGGAAACCGCACCGATCGTCGTCGACGGCGTGATGTTCGTCACGACCTCGTACAACCACGTGTACGCGATCAACGCCACCACCGGCGAACAGTACTGGCACTTCAAGCACAAGATCGGCCCGGTGTCGACCTACTGCTGCGGCCCGAACAACAAGGGTGTGGCTGTCTCCGAAGGCAAGCTCTTCATGGGCACGCTGGATGCCAAGCTGGTCGCGCTCGACGCCAAGACCGGCAAGCTGCTGTGGGAAACCGAAATCGCTGATCCGGAACTCGGCTACAGCGAAACGATGGCTCCGGCCGTCGTCGACGGCAAGGTGCTGATCGGCACCAACGGCGGCGAATACGGCGTGCGCGGCTTCGTGAAGGCCTATGACGCCAACAGCGGCAAGCTCGCATGGACCTTCCACACGATCCCGGAAAAGGGTCACGAAGGCGTCTGGGCAACCAACGACGCAACCGGTCGCGACATGAAGCGTGACATCGCTGCAGAAAAGGCAGCGCTGGCCAAGAATGGCGGCGACTTCTACAAGACCCTGGGCGGCGGCGTCTGGATGACCCCGGCGGTCGACTCCAAGACCAAGACCGTCTTCTTCGTGGTCGGCAACCCGTCGCCTGACCTGTACGGCGCAGAGCGTCCGGGCGACAACCTGTACACCGACTCGATCGTCGCTGTCGACCTCGAGACCGGCAAGTACAAGTGGCACTACCAGTACGTCGCACACGACGTGTGGGACCTGGATGCTGTCTCCCCGCCGATCCTGGTCGACGTGAAGGACAAGAACGGCAAGATGATCCCGGGCGTCATCCATGGCGGCAAGACCGGTCACATCTACGTTCATGACCGTCGCGACGGCAGCCTGATCCGCTTCTCGGAGCCGATGGTGTCGCAAGAAGGCCTGTGGACCCTGCCGACCGCACAAGGCGCACGCATGTCGCTGGGTGCAAACGGTGGCGTCGAATGGTCGCCGATGGCCTACAACCCGAAACTGCGTCTCGCGTTCGCAGTGAACCTCGAACAGCCGATGACCTACCACGTCGAAGCTGCAGCCTATCCGGGCGGCAAGCTGTGGCTGGGCGGTGCGTTCAAGAACATCCCGGGTGAAGAGCAGTTCGGCAACGTGACCGCCGTGAACATCGACACCGGCAAGGTCGTCTGGAAGGCACGTACCGACCAGCCGATG
>CAYZXP010000336.1:0-1712 GCA_964482415.1 uncultured Bifidobacterium sp.
TGTCGACGATCAGGTCGCGAATGACCGGCAGGCCCGGCAGCGGACGCAGCACGATCGGCTCTGACAGCTCGTTCAGGTTGGTCGTGCAGGCCAGCCCGTTCTTGCCGTTGATGTTCATCGCGTCCGAGCCGCACACGCCTTCGCGGCAGGAACGGCGCAGCGCGAGCGAGTCGTCAACGTCGGCCTTGATACGCTGCAGCGCATCCAGCAGCATCTTGTCGGTGTCCTGCAGCTCGACCGTCAGGTCTTGCATGTAGGGCTTCGCATCCTTGTCCGGATCGTAGCGGTAGATCTGGAATTTGACTGTACGTGGCATGGTATTCGATGTCCTGCGGTTAGAAAGTACGTGCCTTCGGCTTGAAGGTCTCGACGGTCAGCGGCTTGGTCACGACTGGCTTGTAGTCCAGGCGGTTGCCTTCGGAGAACCACAGCGAGTGCCTCATCCAGTTCTCGTCGTCACGGTTCGGGAAGTCGCTGTGCGCATGCGCGCCGCGCGATTCGTTGCGCGCGGCAGCCGACACGATGGTCGCCTTCGCGGTCTCGATCAGGTTGTCCAGTTCGAGCGCCTCGACGCGCGCGGTGTTGAACACCTTGGACTTGTCCTTGAACGAAACGTGCTTGCGGCGCTCGTCGAGCTCCATGATCTTCTTGACGCCTTCGTCCAGCAGTGCCTGCGTACGGAACACGCCGCAGTGCTGCTGCATGCTCTTGCGAATGTCGTTGGCGACGTCCTGCACGCGCTCCGAGCCGGTCGAGGTTTCCAGACGATTCAGGCGGTCCAGCGCGCGCTCGGCGCCGTCGGCCGGCAGCGACTGGTGGCTCTGTGCCTTCAGGTTCGACGCGACGATATGGTTGCCGGCCGCGCGGCCGAACACCAGCAGGTCGAGCAGCGAGTTGGTGCCGAGGCGGTTCGCGCCATGCACCGACACACACGCACATTCGCCGATCGCGTACAGGCCCTTGACCACTTCCTGCGAGCCGTTCTTCGGTGCGACGACCTGGCCGTGGATGTTGGTCGGGATGCCGCCCATCTGGTAGTGGATGGTCGGCACGACCGGGATCGGTTCCTTGGTGGCGTCGACGTTGGCGAACTTGTGGCCGATCTCGAGGATGGACGGCAGGCGCTTGCGGATGGTGTCGGCGCCGATGTGGCGCAGGTCCAGCAGCACGTGGTCCTTGTTCGGGCCGCAGCCGCGACCTTCCTTGATTTCCTGGTCCATGCAGCGGGACACGAAGTCACGCGGCGCCAGGTCCTTCAAGGTGGGCGCGTAGCGCTCCATGAAGCGCTCGCCGTTGCAGTTGCGCAGGATCGCGCCCTCGCCCCGGCAGCCCTCGGTCAGCAGCACGCCCGCGCCGGCCACGCCGGTCGGGTGGAACTGCCAGAACTCCATGTCCTCCAGCGGGATGCCGGCGCGAGCGGCCATGCCCAGACCGTCGCCCGTGTTGATGAAGGCGTTGGTGCTGGCGGCAAAGATGCGGCCGGCACCGCCGGTGGCCAGCAGCACGGTCTTGGCTTCCAGGATGTGCAGCTCGCCGGTTTCCATCTCCAGCGCTGTCACGCCGACCACGTCGCCGCTGTCGTTGCGGAGCAGGTCCAGCGCCATCCACTCGACGAAGAACTGCGTGCGGGCCTTCACGTTCTGCTGATAGAGCGTGTGCAGCATTGCATGGCCGGTGCGATCGGCCGCAGCACAGGCGCGCTGAACAGGCTT
>CAYZXP010000337.1:0-1704 GCA_964482415.1 uncultured Bifidobacterium sp.
CCGCAAATGAACTGACCGCATCGCGCGGCAGGTCGTGCGTGACTGGCTTGTGCACCGGCCGCTGCGGCTCGGCCGGCATCAGCTGCACCTTCAGCCGGATGCCTTCCAACGGCCAGCCTTTTTCACGCAGGCCTTCCTGCAATTTTGGCAACATCTGCCGGAGCCGCGTCGCCAGCGCCGCATTCGGCACCGCGACCTGCAGCTGGCCTTCGCGAATCTGCATCGCGCGGCAATTGGCGAACAGGGTCGGCAGCAGCCGTTCGCAGTCCGCCTGCAGCTGGCCGACGCGGCGCGCGGCCGGCAGCAGGCCGGCCAGCTTGTCGCTGGACTGCAGGAACTCGAAGGCCTCCTTCGCGCCGGGGCGCGGACCGGGCCGCCGGGCCGGCGTGAAGTTCGGGGGATTTTTCGCCATCCGGCAACCTTAGCACAGCGTCAACGCTGCCTGAAGTGGCAGTCTGTCAAGAAGGGGGCACATGCTAGAATCGCGGCTTTGGCCGACGCCGGCCCGTGCGCGCACGAAGGCGCGCCTTAACCGCCGCAAGGCCCTGACACTTTCGACATTTGGCATGTCCCTACTGACCAAGATTTTCGGCAGCCGCAACCAGCGCCTGCTCAAGCAGCTGCAAAAGTCCGTCCGAGCGATCAATGCGCTTGAGCCGGCACTTGAGAAACTGTCCGACGACGAGCTGAAGGCGAAGACGCCGGAGCTGCAGGCGAAGCTGGCCGCCGGCGCAACCACCGATGACATCCTCGCCGAAGCCTTCGCGGTTTGCCGCGAAGCGTCGAAGCGGGTGCTGAAGATGCGGCATTTCGACGTGCAGCTGCTCGGCGGCATGGTGCTCCACCAGGGCAAGATCGCCGAGATGGCGACCGGCGAAGGCAAGACGCTGATGGCCACGCTGCCGGCCTACCTGAATGCGCTGACCGGCAAGGGCGTGCATATCGTCACGGTCAACGATTACCTCGCGCAGCGTGACGCCGAATGGATGGGCCGCCTGTACGGCTGGCTCGGCCTGACCACCGGCATCAACCTGTCGCAGGCCGCGCATGACGTGAAACAGGGCGCGTATGCGGCCGACATCACCTACGGCACCAACAACGAGTTCGGCTTTGACTACCTGCGCGACAACATGGTCTACACGGCCGCCGAGCGCGTGCAGCGCGGTCTGGCGTTCGCGATCGTCGACGAGGTGGACTCGATCCTGATCGACGAGGCGCGCACCCCGCTGATCATCTCCGGCCAGGCCGAGGACCATACCGAGCTGTACGTCAAGATGAACGCGCTGCCGCCGATGCTGACGCTGCAGGTCGGCGAGGAGACGTCCGACGGCAAGGGCAAGGTCGAGGTGCCGGGCGACTACACGAAGGACGAAAAGGCCAACACGGTGCTGCTGACGGAGGCCGGTCATGAAAAGGCCGAGCGCATCCTCACCGAGATGGGCCTGCTGGCCGAAGGCGCATCGCTGTACGACGCATCGAACATCACGCTGATCCACCACCTGTACGCGGCGCTGCGCGCGCATGTGCTGTTCCACAAGGACCAGCAGTACGTGGTGCAGAACGGCGAAGTGGTGATCGTCGACGAATTCACCGGCCGCCTGATGGCGGGCCGCCGCTGGTCCGACGGCCTGCATCAGGCCGTCGAGGCAAAGGAAGGCGCGCGCATCCAGAACGAGAACCAGACGCTGGCCTCGATCACCTTCC
>CAYZXP010000338.1:0-1695 GCA_964482415.1 uncultured Bifidobacterium sp.
CGGCACGATCCAATCTTCGCCGGCCGGATTGGCAAGCAAAATATTTTCAGAGCGGCAGGAAAAAGTTTTCACCTGCCGGGTGCCGAATCGGCCCGGCAGGCCGCCTGAAACGCGTGGACAAGGTTTCGGGCGTTCAATATGATGCAGGCTCCTTATATAACACCTACGAGAGTCGGGGAGATTCATCATGTGGTCACAGGTTTATGACCCGTTCAACAACGTCTGGCTGTCCACCTTGGCAGCGGCAATACCGGTGGTCGTGATGCTGGCGGCGCTGGCATTCTTCCACATCAAGGCACACATTGCCGCGCTCATGGGCCTCGTGTCCGCGCTGGTGGTGGCGATCGTCGGCTTCACCATGCCGACCGACACGGCCTTGTCCGCAGCGCTTTACGGGGCGGCCTATGGCCTTTTCCCGATCGGCTGGATCATTCTGAACGTGATCTTCCTGTACCAGCTCACCGACCGCAAAGGACAGTTCAAGGTGCTGCGCGAGAGCATCGCCGGCATCAGCGGCGACCGCCGCCTGCAGCTGCTGCTGATCGCGTTCTCGTTCGGCGCATTCTTTGAAGGCGCGGGCGGCTTCGGCACGCCGGTGGCCGTCACCGGCGCGATGCTGATCGGCCTTGGCTTTGCGCCGCTGGCCGCATCAGGCCTGTCGCTGATCGCGAACACGGCGCCGGTTGCGTACGGCGCGCTCGGCACCCCGATCATCGCGCTGGCCGGCGTCACCGGCCTCGACATGCTGCAGCTGTCGGGCATGGTCGGCCGCCAGCTGCCGCTGTTCTCGCTGATCGTTCCGTTCTGGCTGGTCTGGGCCTTCTGCGGCTTCCGCGGCATGATCGCGATCTGGCCGGCGGTTCTCGTTGCCGGCGCGGCCTTCGCGATTCCGCAGTACCTGATCTCCAACTTCCACGGCCCGTGGCTGGTCGACGTCGGCGCAGCCGTGTCGTCGATGGTGTTCCTGACGCTGTTCCTGAAGGTATGGAAGCCGAAGAACATCATGACCTCGGCCAACGGCAAGTTCGAAGGCGGCAACCAGGCAGGCGCGTCCTCGGGCGGCGGCCACAATTACTCCCGCAAGGAAGTGATGACCGCATGGACGCCGTGGCTGATCCTCTCGCTGATCGTCCTGCTGTGGGGCATCCCCGAGTGGAAGAAGGCGCTCGACGGCATCTCGCTGATCAAGATCGAATGGGCCCACCTGCACAACCTCGTGCAGAAGATGCCGCCGGTCGCAGCCGTGCCGAAGATCGAAGAAGCCATCTTCAAGCTGAACTGGCTGTCGGCCACCGGCACCGGCATCTTCATCGCCTCGGTGATCTCCGCTTTCCTGATGGGCTATCGCATCCGTGAAATGCTGGCCGTCTACTGGGATACCGTGAAGCTGCTGAAGTACTCGCTGCTGACCATCGCCGCAATGCTTGCGCTCGGCTACTGCACCCGCTACTCCGGCGTCGACTCGACCCTCGGCCTCGCCTTCGCGAACACCGGCGTGCTGTATCCGTTCTTCGGCACCCTGCTCGGCTGGCTCGGCGTTGCGTTGACCGGTTCCGATACCGCGTCGAACGTGCTGTTCGGCGGCCTGCAAAAGACGTCGGCTGAGCAGCTCGGCCTGAACCCGGTGCTGATGGCCGCGGCCAACTCGTCGGGCGGCGTGATGGGCAAGATGATCGACGCGCAGTCCATCGTCGT
>CAYZXP010000339.1:0-1692 GCA_964482415.1 uncultured Bifidobacterium sp.
CAAGATCCGGCGGCAGAACAGATCGAATCCCTGCTCTCCGAGCGTAAAGTGCGTTGCAAGCTGCAACGCATTGCCGACAGCAAGACCATCACCAAGCTGCGCATCCTGTCGCGCCACCAGCAGCTGATCCGCCTGGATTTCGAAGACCATTTCCCGAGCTGGGATCCGCAGGCGCTGCTGGCCGATTTCAGCCGCTGCCTGCCCGAAGTCGAAGTCGTCATCCTGTCCGATTACGCCAAAGGCGCGCTGCGCCGCTCGCGCGACCTGATCGCCGCAGCGCGCAAGGCGGGCAAGGTGGTCATTGTCGATCCGAAGGGTGACGATTTCGAACGCTATCGCGGCGCCAGCCTGATCACGCCGAACCTGTCCGAATTCGAGGCCGTCGTCGGGCCCTGCGACAGCGACGCCGAGATCGAACGGCGCGGCATCGCGTTGCGCGAGCGCCTCGAGCTCGACGCCGTGCTGGTGACCCGCAGCGAGAAGGGCATGACCCTGCTCGAGCGCGGCCAGCCGCCGCTGCACCTGCCGACGCGCACGCAGGACGTCTACGACGTCACCGGCGCCGGCGATACGGTCGTCGCCACGCTCGGTGCAGCGCTTGGTGCGGGCATGTCGCTGAAGGACGCGGTCGTGCTGTCCAATATCGCCGCCGGTATCGTGGTGGCCAAGCTGGGCACGGCCACGGTCACGCCGGCCGAGCTGGCGCAGGCGCTGCAGGCGAGCGCCGCCGGCGGTCGGCAAGCGGGGTACACCGAAGACGAAGTGGCGATGCGGATGGCTGCCGCGCGCGCCCGCGGCGAGCGGATCGTGATGACGAACGGCTGCTTCGATATCCTGCACCCCGGCCATGTCGACTATCTGGAAAAGGCTCGCGCGCTGGGCGATCGCCTGGTCATTGCGGTCAATGACGACGACTCGGTGCGCCGGCTGAAGGGGGCTGAGCGCCCGGTCAATCCGCTTGCCAGCCGGCTGCGGATGCTGGCGGCGCTGGCCTGCGTCGACTGGGTGCTGCCGTTCGGCGAAGACACGCCGGAGCGCCTGATTGGCCGGCTGCTGCCGGACATCCTGGTCAAGGGCGGCGATTATGCCGAGGACGAGGTCGTCGGCGGCGATTGCGTGAAGGCCGCCGGCGGGCAAGTGCGCATCATCGACTTTTTGCCGGGGCATTCGACGACGTCGCTGGTTCGCAAGATCCGGACCGGCGACGCGGGCTGCGAATGGCCTCGGCCGTCGTGACGACGGCGCGGCAATTACGGCCGTCCCTTTGCGTGGCGCCGGTAACAAGCGCAGCGAACGAAGGTCAAAACAAATTTCCGCCCGGTGGTGCGGGTCAGCGTTGTGCCGCGAGGAATCGGTATGGACAGGCAACTGTCCGCAGCACACCGGTTGTGCTCGTGCTGCGATTCGGCATGCATAAAAAGCGCCGTTCGCACGCTGGTCGAGTGCCTTGCATCGACGGACGGGACGCCCTGCCCAACGCCGGGAAAACTTCGCTGGTACAGCCGATGGTTCGAGCCCATGAAACTCTGTCGCGGTTTCGCGCAATAGCGAAGCCTTTGCTGTTGCTGCATGAAGACCTGCGTATCGCCGATGTGACCGAGTCTTTCCTGTCCGCACGCTGCCTGCAGCGGGATGACGTGCTCGGACGTCCGGTGTGCGAGGTGTTTCCTGCGGCTGTCGCCGGCACGGAAC
>CAYZXP010000340.1:0-1663 GCA_964482415.1 uncultured Bifidobacterium sp.
CCGATCGGGTCCTTGATCACCTGCACCAGCACCGCCTGCCCGTCGAACAGCAGCTTCTCGATCGGCAGCGGCGTGGCGCCGTTGCCGGCGGCCGCCTTCGCTTCCCAGATGTCGGCCACGTGCAGGAAGGCGGCGCGTTCGAGACCGATGTCGATGAAGGCCGACTGCATGCCGGGCAGCACGCGGGCGACGCGGCCGAGATAGATGTTGCCGGTGCGCCCGCGCGATGCGGTGCGCTCGACGTGCAGTTCCTGCACGGCGCCCTGCTGGAGCAGCGCGACGCGCGTCTCTTGCGGTGTGATGTTGACGAGCAGGTCTTCTGTCATAGGGTCCTGATGCCGGCCAGGTTCAGCAGCCGGGCGGTTTCGAACAAGGGCAGTCCCATGATGCCGGAGTAGCTGCCGCTGATATGGGAAATGAATTGGGCGGCGTGCCCTTGCACGCCGTAGCTGCCGGCCTTGTCCAGCGGCTCGCTGGATTCGCAGTACTTGCGCAGCGCGTCGTCGCCGACGGACGCGAACGTGACCTGGGAACGGCTGAAAGCTTCATTGATTTCGCCGTTCACGATCACCGCAACGGCCGTCAGCACTTCGTGCGTGCGGCCGTTCAGCTGGCGCAGCATCTGCAGCGCATCGTCGATGCCGGCCGGCTTGCCGAGAATCAGGCCGTCGATCGTGACCGTGGTGTCGGCGGCCAGCACCGGCCGCAGCGGCAGCCGGCGGAATCCGACCGCGGCCCAGCCGGCCTGAGCCTTCTCGTGCGCGATGCGCTTCACATAGACGTCCGGCGCTTCGCCGGGCAGCGGGTCTTCCGACACCGCGCCTTCGCGGCCGGGCGTCTCGCGCAACATCAGGATTTCAAACTCGACGCCGACCTGCCGCAGCAGTTCGCGGCGGCGCGGGCTTTTCGAGGCAAGGTAGATTTTCTGGTCCGCGTGCATCATGCGCCCAACTCCTAAAATTCGTGGTCAGGCACGGTGGTAGGGGTGATTACGCGTGATCGACCAAGCCCGGTATAACTGCTCCGCGAGCATAACGCGGACCAGCCCGTGCGGCAGCGTCATGCTCGAGATGCGCAGCAGCATGTCGGCCTGTTTTTTCAGGGCCGGATCCAGTCCGTCGGCGCCGCCGATGACGAATGTAACATCCCCGCCTTGCTGTTGCCATTGAGTCAAATGTTGCGACAACTGCATGGTGGTCACATCGAGCCCGCGCTCATCCAGCGCCACCAGCCGGCCGCCCTTGGGCAGCACGGCCTCGATGCGGGTGCGTTCCTGTGCCATCACGGTTTCCGCGCTGCGGCCGGACGAACGTTCGACCGGCTTGATCTCTTTCAGCACCAGCCGGCATTCGGCCGGCATTCGCTTCGCGTACTCGTGAAAGCCCGTCTCTATCCAGTCGGGCATCTTGTGCCCGACGGCTGCAACGATCAGTTGCATCGCCGGTGCGGCGTCAGTCTTCGCTGGCCTTGCGGCGCGGCGCAGCCTTCTTTGCGGCTGCCTTTGCAGGCGTCTTGGCGGCGGTCTTGCGCGCCGTGGTCGTCCTGGCCGCGGCCTTTTTCGCCGGGGCTTTCCTTGCCGGCGCCTTTACTGCCGGTTCGGATGCGGCCGATTTCTTTGCCGGCGCCTTTTTCGCTGCGGTCTTTGCCGTGGTCTTGGCGGCGG
>CAYZXP010000341.1:0-1652 GCA_964482415.1 uncultured Bifidobacterium sp.
TCTTCCGTCAGCGCCAGCACACCCGCGCTGCCCTCGACGATGGCATCGCGCGATCCGGTCGCCGTCGACAGGTAATGGTCGGCAAAGAAGCGCGCGGTGGCGATCTTCGCCTTGTAGAACGACGCATCGCCTTCGCCCGACGCCAGCTTCTGCTGCGCGATCTGCGCTGCACGCGCCATCTGCCAGCCGCCGAGCACCACACCGGCCATCTTCAGGTAAGGCACGCTGCCGGCAAACACCGCCTTGATGTCGGCCTTCATGGTCGATGCGACGTACTCGACCACCTGCTGCAGCGCGTCCAGCGCCACGGTCAGGCGGCGGCCGATCGCGGCCAGGTCGGCCGAGTCGGACACGGTCAGTGCATCGGCCGTCACGCGCGCCTGCGCGATGATCTGCTTGGCGACTGCGCCGCCGTCGCGCACGGTCTTGCGGCCGATCAGGTCGTTCGCCTGAATTGCGGTGGTGCCTTCGTAGATCGTCAGGATGCGCGCATCACGGTAATGCTGCGCGGCGCCGGTTTCTTCGATGAAGCCCATGCCGCCGTGCACCTGCACGCCGGTCGACGCGACATCAATCGACAGTTCGGTCGACCAGCCCTTCACGATCGGCACCAGGAACTCGTAGAACGCCTGGTTCGCCTTGCGCGTCGCCTCGTCCGCATGATGATGCGCGGCGTCGCTGGCAGCGGCCGCCACGTACGACAGCGCGCGCGCGGCTTCGGTCTGCGCGCGCATGCTCATCAGCATCCGCTTGACGTCCGGATGGTGGATGATCGCCACCGGGCCGGCCGAACCGGCGAGGTCACGCGATTGCACGCGGTCCTTCGCATACTGCACCGCCTGCTGGTACGCGCGCTCGGCCACCGCAATGCCCTGCATGCCGACCGCGAAACGCGCCGAGTTCATCATGATGAACATGTATTCGAGGCCGCGGTTTTCTTCACCGACCAGATAGCCGACTGCGCCGCCGTGGTCGCCGAACTGCAGCACCGCGGTCGGGCTGGCCTTGATGCCGAGCTTGTGCTCGATCGACACGCAATGCACGTCATTGCGCTCGCCCGGCGAGCCGTCGGCGTTGACCATGAACTTCGGCACGATGAACAGCGAAATGCCTTTCACGCCCTCGGGCGCATCCGGCGTGCGCGCCAGCACGAGGTGCACGATATTCTCGGCCATGTCGTGCTCACCGTAGGTGATGAAGATCTTCGTGCCGTACACCTTGAAGCTGCCGTCGCCCTGCGGCACCGCGCGCGAGCGCACCAGCGCGAGGTCGGAGCCGGCCTGCGGCTCGGTCAGGTTCATCGTGCCGGTCCATTCGCCAGACGCCATCTTCGTGATGTACAGCGCCTTCTGCTCGTCGCTGCCGGCTGTCAGGAGCGCTTCGATCGCGCCATCGGTCAGCAAAGGGCAAAGCGCAAATGCCAGGTTGGCCGAATTCAGCATCTCGATGCACGGCGTCGCAAGCAGCTTCGGCAGGCCCTGGCCGCCGAATTCCTGCGGATGCTGCAGCCCCTGCCAGCCGGCTTCGCCGAAGGCCTTGAATGCGTCCTTGAAGCCCGGCGTGGTCGTCACCTGCCCGTCATGCCAGTGGCTGGGCTGCTGGTCGCCGGTCCAGTTCAGCGGCGCGATCACTTCGCCGCAGAATTTCGCGTT
>CAYZXP010000342.1:0-1648 GCA_964482415.1 uncultured Bifidobacterium sp.
CGGCTGGACGACTTGTGCGTGATCTCGATGCGCTCGCCGATGCCGGCAAACAGCACCGTGTGGTCGCCGACGATGTCGCCGCCGCGGATGGTCGCGAAACCGATCGACGACGGATCCCGCTCGCCGGTCACGCCTTCGCGCGCGAACACGCCGACTTCCTTCAGGTCGCGGCCAAGCGCATCGGCGATCACCTCGCCCATCTTCAGCGCGGTGCCGGACGGCGCATCGACCTTGTGCCGGTGGTGCGCCTCGATGATCTCGATGTCATAGCCGTGCGAGAAGCTCTTCGCGGCCAGTTCCAGCAGCTTCATCGTGACGTTGACGCCGACGCTCATGTTCGGCGCGAACACGATCGCGGTCTTCTTCGCCGCTTCGGCGATGGCGGCCTTGCCGGCTTCATCGAAGCCGGTGGTGCCGATGATCATCTTGATGCCGTGCGCGGCGCAGTACTCGAGGTGCTTCAGCGTGCCTTCCGGGCGGGTGAAATCAATCAGGAACTGTGCGTTGGCAAGACCCTTGCCGAAATCGGATTCGATCGGGACGCCGGCCGGCTGGCCGAGGAAAACGGCGGCATCGGTGCCAAGGCAGGGCGCGCCGGGGATGTCGAGCGCGCCGGCGAGCCGCGCATCCGGATCGGCGACGATCGCCTCGATCAGCATACGGCCCATGCGGCCGGACGCGCCGGCCACGGCGATATTCATTGCATTCATGGAGTGGGGATTCCGGTTATTTTTTTTCTGGCGCTGCGATCAGCTTCAGGTACTGGTTCTCCGCGGGCACCTGGCCGCCGTCGAAACTCACGACCCGGCCTTCCTTGAAACGGACGACCACATGGCTGCTGGTGACGGTACCGTCGCCGCGCTTCATGCGGAACGGATAATCCCAGCGTTCATCATGGAAAACGTCAACGATCAGCGGCGTGCCGAGCACGAAGCGCACCTGTTCCGGCGTCATGCCGACCTTCAGCTGGTCGACCATTTCACGGGAAACGAAATTCCCCTGTTGTACGTTTGGCCGGTAGATCGGCAGCACGCCGAACATTTTCGGGCTTTCGACCGTCTGGGTGACGCCAGCGGCCACCGGCACGAGCGGCTCGTCGCGCTTCGTGAACAGATCCTTTACTGCACAACCAGACAGCAGGAAAGCCGCGGCCAGCGCTATCGCGGCAGCGGAACGGGTGGGCAGGCGATCGGACAGCAGGAACATGATGACGAAGGTAGAATACCCGCTTGCTCAAAACGCCATATGATAAAGCAGTTCCCGTCCCTCCAAACGAAATCATGCCGCCGAATCACGCCGACCTGAAATCCAGCGGGTTGAAGGCCACGCTGCCTCGACTGAAGATCCTCGAGATCTTCCAGAACAGCCAAGTCCGACACTTGTCGGCGGAAGACGTCTACAAGCTGCTGCTCGCCGAAAATCTTGATGTCGGGCTGGCAACGGTCTACCGCGTGCTCACGCAGTTCGAGCAGGCCGGCCTGTTGTCACGCAATCATTTTGAATCCGGCAAGGCCGTGTTCGAGCTCGACCAGGGCGCGCATCACGACCACCTGGTCTGCCTTGACTGCGGCCGGGTCGAGGAATTCTTCGACGAAGAAATCGAGAAGCGCCAGCAGTCGATCGCCGCCAGCCGCGGTTTCAAGCTGGC
>CAYZXP010000343.1:0-1645 GCA_964482415.1 uncultured Bifidobacterium sp.
GGGCGACAGCCAGCGGGGAGGATGCGACGTCGGACGAGGATGATGCGACGGTTGATGTGGAGCAGATCAAGTCGCTGGCGATCGAGAAGACGGCAGCGGTGCCGGGCGATACGGCCGACACGGTAGGCGAGACGATCACCTACACCTATGTGGTGACCAACACGGGCAATGCGGCCATCGCGAATGTGACGGTGGAAGACGACAACGCCACGCCGGGCGACACGACGGACGACTTCCTGGCGACCTACGACTCGGGCGACACGGACAGCGATGGCCTGCTGGACGTGGACGAGAGCTGGAGCTTCAGCAGCACGCGGACAGTTGACCAGGACATGCTCGATGCGGGCGACGACCTGACGAACTGGGCGACAGCCAGCGGGGAGGATGCGACGTCGGACGAGGATGATGCGACGGTTGAGGTGATTCAGGATCCTCAGATTGCAATCGACAAAATAACGATCTACGGAAATAACTCCGGCGATGGCCTGACCGGCGTCATCGCAGGCAACGCGATTACCTGGCAGTACGCTGTCAGCAATACAGGCAACACCGCTTTGTCCGATGTGGATGTCAGTGACGACAATGGCACGCCGGGCGATACCACCGACGACTTCCATCCGGCTTACGTCTCAGGCGATACCGATTCGGATGGCAAGCTGGATGTCACCGAGACCTGGATTTTTGAGGAAGACGGAACAGCCGTTGTCGGTACCTACCAGAACGTCGGCACGGCAACCGGAACAGCCGGTGGCATCGAGGTAGATGATAGCGATGCAAGCTCGTACACCGCTACAGCGCCTGGGGCGTTGATCGCGCCTACCGGCACAACTCCGTTGCAATACATCAATGGAACCGCAATGACCTTCCAGGATTACTACGCCTACCAGGGCGGAGATATCCAGTACGGCGTTAAGAGCGGCAAGATCAACCAGACCAACCCCGGCGTGTTCTTCTACTTCACCGGCGCATCGGGCGATATCAAGGACGGCGACAACGATAATGTGATTGACACCATCCAAATCAAGGTCGATCAGGCGCGGACGGTGTCGAGCATCAACCCTTTCTACCCGCTGAACAACAGCAATATCCAGCTGTACAAGGTCATCGATAACGGTGATGGTACCGTGGGTGCCGGCGATTCGCTGGTGGCTGTGAAGCCGGCTACCACCATATCGATCAATAAGAACGCACTCAGCGCGGACTTTGGGGATCTGACGGTCAGCTTCAAGCCGGAGGCCGAGGGAACGATGTACGTTCTCTCAGTGAAGTACAGCACGGCCTCGGCAGTCGGTGCAACGGTAGGAACCAGCCCTGGTGCGTGGCCGACTTCTCACTACGATTTCTCGACCTACGTGAACAGCGTGTTCAGCGAAACCTATGCGGCGGGTGTCGATCTGGCTCCCAAGCCGGTGAGTCCGATTACGCTGGACGGTGAGGAGGGTGACGGCGCGATGGCAATACGCGCATCTCAGGCCAGGGCGGCGTACAAGGCGGCATTGTCCTGGTGGAGTGAGCAGGGCTTCGACGTGTCCGCACTGAAGAAGCCCATGGTGCAGGTCGCCGACCTTGGTGAGCAGGATGGCCAGTGGTTGCTCGGCATGACGCAAGACGGCGTGATCACCATCGATGACGATGCGGCCAATCA
>CAYZXP010000344.1:0-1627 GCA_964482415.1 uncultured Bifidobacterium sp.
TACCAGACAAACTCAGGCAGGAACCATCATGACCCAACAATGGAAGCCCATCTGCGCCATCGCCGACATCCCGGTACTCGGCGCGCGCGTGGTCAATCGTACCGGCGCGACCGATGTCGCGATCTTCCGCAACGGCGAGGACAAGGTCTTCGCGCTGCTCGACAAGTGCCCGCACAAGGGCGGCCCGCTGTCGCAGGGCATCGTCTTCGGCGAGCGTGTCGCCTGCCCGCTGCACAACTGGAACATCGAGCTGCCGACCGGCTGCGCGGTCACGCCCGATGAAGGCTGCACGCAGCGCTTCAGCGTCAAAGTCGAGGACGGCAAGGTCTTCCTCGACCTGAATGAACTGAACGCCGATTCGTCGCAGGCGGCATGAAGGAAATCAAGACCACCTGCTGCTATTGCGGCACTGGCTGCGGCGTGATCGCGACCGCCGATGGCGACACCATCACTGCGGTGCGCGGCGATCCCGAGCATCCGGCCAATTTCGGCCGCCTGTGCACGAAGGGCAGCACGCTGCACCTGACGATGCAGCCGGCACTGCAGCAGCAGGCACGTCTGCTGGCGCCGCGGATGCGCGGCGCGCGCACGGAATCGCGTGTTGACGCCTCGTGGGACGAGGCCGCCGATTTCGTCGCCAGCCAGATCGCCGAGACGATCCACCGGCACGGCCCGGACAGCGTCGGCATCTATGTGTCCGGCCAGCTGCTGACCGAGGACTACTACGTGTTCAACAAGCTCGCCAAGGGCTTGCTGGGCACGAACAATATCGACACCAATTCGCGGCTGTGCATGTCGAGCGCCGTTGCCGGCTACAAGCAGACGCTCGGCGCCGACGCGCCGCCGGCCTGCTACGAAGACGTCGACCATGCGGACCTGATCTTCATCGCCGGATCGAACACTGCGTATGCGCATCCGATCCTGTATCGCCGCATCGAGGACGCGCGCCGGAAGAACCCGAACCTGAAACTGATCGTCGCCGACCCGCGCCGTACCGACACGGCGCGCGATGCCGACCTGTTCCTGCCCATCCTGCCGGGCACGGATGTCGCGCTGTTCAACGGCATGCTGCACCTTTGCCTGTGGGAAGACCGTGTCGACCTGGATTTCATCGCGCAGCACACCGAAGGCTTTGCCGAGCTGAAGGCGACCGTGCGCGACTACACGCCGGCCTTCGTCGCGCAGACCTGCGGCATCCGCGAGGAAGACCTGGTGACCGCCGCCCGCTGGTTCGGCGGCGCGAAAGCAGCGCTGTCGCTGTACTGCCAGGGACTGAACCAGAGCACGCAGGGCACGGCAAAGAATGCGGCGCTGATCAACCTGCATCTGGCGACGCGGCAGATCGGCAAGCCGGGCGCAGGCCCGTTCTCGCTGACCGGGCAGCCGAATGCGATGGGCGGACGCGAAGTCGGTGGGCTGGCCAACCTGCTGTCCGCGCACCGCGACATGGCCAACCCCGCGCATCGCGCCGAAGTGGCCGCACTGTGGGGCGTGGACGATGTGCCGGCAACGCCCGGCAAGACCGCCATCGAGATGTTCGAGGCGGTGCGCAACGGCGACATCAAGATTGTATGGATTGCCTGTACCAATCCCGCTCAATCGCTGCCCGATCAGAAGCTGGTGCGCG
>CAYZXP010000345.1:0-1607 GCA_964482415.1 uncultured Bifidobacterium sp.
CCTGCGAAATGTCGCGCAGCGTCAGCGCCACTCCGGCACCGATCGCCACCGCATGGCAGTACAGCCATCGCGACGGCAAGCCATTGCCGGCGATCACACGGTGCTCGTTCTCGACCGCGTTGTGCTTCAGCGCGCGACGCACGAAATCAAGCACGTTGGCAAATACAGGTTTCGGCAACACACGACTGGCCGACTGGCCCAGCAGCAGGCTGCGATGCTGGCCGAGCAGCTCGCCGCCGCGTTCGTTGACGTCGTCGAACTGGAAATCAGCCAGCTGGCCTGCAGCATCCAGCAAAGGGCGCAGCAGGTAAAAGCCCTCATTGGCAGCGTCGGTGGCGGTGCGATAGACCTTGCGCACCTCATTTTCCGCGGCATTGCGCAACGACAGCCGGGCGGTGAACATGACACCCGTTGCGCAAAACATGAGCAATAGCACTGTCACCAGCGAAGCGGTTATGTAGTAGACCCGAACTTCCGCTTCATCATCTGCCATCGCGCGCTCTGCGCTGATCGCGGCGATGGCCATGATCGGAAGCACCGAGTGCTTGCGCCATGCGACAAAGCGCGGCACGCCGTCACGAAACGCGTGACCGCCTTCCAGGCGCACGCCCTGGGCCATCGCAAACCGCGGAGGCACGGCATATGAAGCGAGTGCCCCTTGTCCGGCACCGAACTGGCTGGCGAGGACGGGGCCATCAACCAGCCGCATGTCAACGAAATCGCCCGGGCCAATCGCGGATTCGTCCTCGAAGGCTGTCAGGATATCCGGCGTCATTCCGAACACCAGCACGCCGGCAAAGCGGCCCTCTCGATCCGTCAACGGTCGCGACAGGTGCAGTATCTCGGCGCCCGCCGTGCGCGAGTATTCAGGCGGCGTGACCAGCCAGCCGTCGCAGCAATGTGTGCGATGGTGCTCGACGACGCGGCCGTCGCCGATACCCGCCGCGGTCGCCGGTGCGACAGATGAGGCCGTCACCCTCCCCCGCGCATCAAGGACAGAGACATACAACGGCATTCCACGCGGGTAGATGCCGGCCAGAATATTGTTGAAATCAATGGACTTCGGATGCTCGCGCCACTCATCGACCAGCACCTTGCCTACCTGATCGAGCCGGCCGATCAGGTCATCAAGCTGGCGCCCGTAGGACTTTGCCCGCGCCTGCACTTTCGCCTCGGCCAACGCCACGCCGGATTGCCGAAGCTCCGCCGCCAGGTGCCAGACGCTGATCCAGCCGGCTGCGATCAGCGTAACTGTCAGCAGGACCCATGCAAGCGCCCGCGACCAGATTCTGCGCTGGCTGAGCGCCGCCCACCAGGCCTGGAATTCAGTCGCTGGCATGGCAGGAAAAAGGAAAGACAACGCCGGAAGCGAAGAGGTGGGTGTTCGGCTTGCGCCGATGCCAGGCAATCGGTCGGGTCGTCATGTGCTGTCCGCTGCGAAGACAGGTGAACGGGCGACGGCAACGCCGAATGGATACCGCCGGCTATGAAACCAATTTGTCGTTTAATTTATATACGTTATGAATATTAATACAATCAAGAAAGAAATATCACAAGAGATTGATGCTGCGAAGCAAGGGTCAGCTTGCCGGCGTTGCGTCACTCGT
>CAYZXP010000346.1:0-1606 GCA_964482415.1 uncultured Bifidobacterium sp.
AGATCAGCTTCTGCGCGCCGAGCGCGATCGGCAGCTGGTGCCAGGCCTGGATGTCAAAGCTGCCCGACTGGAAGTACAGCCAGATCAGCGCCACCAGCATCAGCAGCGAGCCGAGGAAGGTGTACAGGAAGAACTTGATCGCCGCATACACGCGGCGCGGACCGCCCCAGACGCCAATGATGATGAACATCGGGATCAGGGTCGCTTCAAAGAAGACATAGAACAGCAGCGCATCCAGCGCGCAGAACACGCCGATCATCACGCCCGACAGGATCAGGAAGGCACCCATGTACTGGGCGACGCGCTTCTCGATCACTTCCCAGCCGGCGATCACGACCAGCACGGTGATGAAAGCCGTCAGCGGCACGAACCATAGCGACAGGCCGTCGATGCCGAGATAGTAGTTGACGTTGAAGCGCTCGATCCACAGCGCCTTCTCGACGAACTGCATGCCATGCGCAGCGGCGTCAAAGCCCGTGACCAGTGGCAGCGTGACCAGGAAGCTGACGATGGCGCCGACCAGGGACAGGCTGCGCACCTGCGCCGCACGGCTGTCGTCACCGGTCGCCAGCACCAGCGCGCCGAAGGCGATCGGCAGCCAGATCGCGAGGCTCAGGAGAGGAGTAGATGACTGCATAGTGTTTGTTGTTCTCTGGCTTCGGGACGCGTTCGGATCAGGACTTCAGCAACAGGTAACCGAGATAGATCGCCACCGCGACGATCATCGTGAACGCATAGTGGTAGATGTAGCCGGTCTGGAAGGTGCGCGTAACGGTCGCGAACCAGCCGACCGCACGGGCGCTGCCGTTCACGATCAGGCCATCGATCAGCGTGCGGTCGCCTGCGACCGACAGGCCGCGGCCGAGCATGCGCGCGCCGCCGGCAAACACCGCCTGGTTGATCTTGTCCATGTAGTACTTGTTGTCGAGCAGCGTGTAGATGCCCTTGAACTTCGCATGGAACCAGGCCGGCACCTTCGGATTCACCATGTAGCAGTAGTAGGCCGAGGCGACACCAGCGAGCGCGAGCCAGAACGGCGCAGTGCTGATCGCGTGCAGGCCCATCGCGGCGGCACCGTGGAATTCGTGCGTCAGCTCTTCCATCGCCTTATGGTTTTCACCGACGAAGATCACGCCGTTGAAGAAATCACCGAACAGCATCGGGCCGATCGCAAGGTAACCGATGACGACCGACGGGATCGCCAGCAGCACCAACGGCAGCGTGACAACCCACGGCGCCTCATGCGGCTTCTCGCCCGGCGCAAGGCCGTGATGATGGTCGTGGCTCTCCTCTTCCTCGGCTTCCGCATGGTCGTGGTGCAGCTGCGGCTTGCCGAAGCGCTCCTCGCCGTGGAACACGAGGAAATACATGCGGAACGAGTAGAACGCGGTAACGAACACGCCGGCCAGCACCGCGAAGTTCGCGAAGCCGGCGCCGGCGATGTGCGTTGCATGCACCGCTTCGATGATCGAGTCTTTCGAATAAAAGCCGGCGAAGAACGGCGTACCGATCAGCGCGAGCGAACCGAGCAGGCTGGTGATCCAGGTGATCGGCATGTACTTGCGCAGGCCGCCCATGTTGCGGATGTCCTGGTCATGGTGCATGC
>CAYZXP010000347.1:0-1591 GCA_964482415.1 uncultured Bifidobacterium sp.
ATCCAGCGTTGGGACGTGCTGCGTTCGCCGCACGTGAACAAGACCTCGCGCGATCAGTTCGAGATCCGTACCCACCAGCGCCTGATGGACATCGTTGACCCGACCGACAAGACGGTCGACGCACTGATGAAGCTCGACCTGCCGGCAGGCGTGGACGTCGAGATCAAGCTGCAGTAATACCGTAATGGCGTGATCGTGAAAAAGGGGAACTTCGCACTTGCGTAAGTTCCCTTTGCACGTTATACTCGCCGGCTCGGTCGAAGTCCGTGGACTTTGGCCATTCGAATTTTTAAACACAGCCCCGCCCAATCGCAGGTGGGAATGGAGAAAAACATGAGCCTGGGCCTTCTTGGTCGCAAGGTTGGCATGATGCGCATCTTTACGGATGACGGGGATTCGATTCCTGTCACCGTCATTGATGTGTCTGACAACCGTGTGACGCAGATCAAAACGCCTGAAACCGACGGCTATGCAGCCGTTCAGGTCACTTTCGGCAAGCGCCGTGCCTCCCGCGTGAGCAAAGCCGCGGCTGGTCATCTGGCCAAAGCCGGTGTCGAAGCTGGCACCGTCCTCAAGGAATTCCGTGTCGATGCAGCCAAGGCTGCCGAGTTCAAGCCGGGCGACAAAATCGCCGTCGGCCTGTTCGAGGCTGGTCAGAAGGTTGACGTCCAGGGCGTCACCATCGGTAAGGGTTATGCCGGCACGATCAAGCGCTACAACTTCAGTTCTGGTCGCGCAACCCACGGTAACTCGCGCTCGCACAACGTGCCGGGCTCGATCGGTATGGCGCAGGATCCGGGTCGCGTTTTCCCGGGCAAGCGCATGACCGGTCACATGGGTGACGTTACTGCCACCGTGCAAAACCTCGAAATCGCTCGCGTTGACGCTGAGCGTCAGCTGATCCTGATCAAGGGCGCAGTCCCGGGCGCGAAGAATGGCGACGTCGTCGTTCTGCCGGCCGTCAAGGTCAAAGCCAAGAAAGGAGCCTAAGGGATGGAACTCACGCTCCTGAACGCGCAAGGTCAAGCCGCATCGAACGTCGCAGCGCCGGACACCATTTTCGGCCGTGATTACAACGAAGCGCTGATCCACCAGGTCGTCGTCGCCTATCAGGCGAACGCACGCAGCGGTAACCGCAAGCAGAAAGACCGCGAAGAAGTCGCGCACACCACGAAAAAGCCGTGGCGCCAGAAAGGCACCGGCCGTGCTCGTGCGGGTATGTCGTCGTCGCCGCTGTGGCGCGGAGGTGGTCGCACCTTCCCGAACACGCCGGACGAGAACTTCTCGCACAAGGTCAACAAGAAGATGTATCGCGCAGGCGTCTGCTCGATCCTGTCACAGCTGGCTCGCGAAGGCCGCCTGTCGGTGATCGAAGAGCTGTCGGTCGAAGCGCCGAAGACGAAGCTGCTCTCGCAGAAGCTCAAAGGCATGGGCCTGGACTCGGTGCTGGTCATTACCGACAACCTGGACGAAAACCTGTTGCTGGCTTCCCGCAACCTGCCGAACGTGCTGGTTTGCGAGCCGCGTCACGCTGACCCGGTGTCGCTGGTGTTCTTCAAGAAAGTGCTGATCACCAAGCCTGCACTGGCAA
>CAYZXP010000348.1:0-1571 GCA_964482415.1 uncultured Bifidobacterium sp.
CCTGCTATCAAAAAAACCAATGTTGCGTCGCAGCAGCTTGCGTACAATGGCGGGTCGTTGTTTTTTTCAGTTCTGAATTTGCCGTAGCCTCAACCCCCGCTTTGGAATTCCCATGAAAAAAATCCAGAAAATCCTCGTTGCGAACCGTTCCGAGATTGCGATCCGCGTGATGCGCGCCGCGACAGAACTCGGTATCCGGACGGTCGCGATCTATGCCGCCGAAGACCGCTTCGCGCTCCATCGTTTCAAGGCTGACGAGAGCTACCTCGTCGGCGAGGGTAAAAAGCCGATCGCGGCTTATCTGGATATTGACGACATCATTCGCATCGCGAAGGAATCCGGCGTTGATGCGATCCATCCGGGCTACGGTTTCCTGTCGGAGAACCCGGACTTCGCCGAGGCCTGCGCGGCCAACGGCATCCTGTTCATCGGCCCGCAGCCGGAGGTGATGCGCACGCTGGGCAACAAGGTCGCCGCGCGCAATGCGGCGATCGCCGCCGGCGTGCCGGTGGTGCCGGCAACGAAGGCGCTGCCGCATGACATCGAGAAGGCCAAGGCGATGGCGTCGGAGGTCGGCTATCCGCTGATGCTGAAGGCAAGCTGGGGCGGCGGCGGTCGCGGCATGCGCGTGATCGAGTCCGAGGCCGAGCTGCCGTCGCAGCTCGAAGTCGCGCGCCGCGAGGCGGCGGCCGCTTTCGGCAATGACGAGATGTACCTCGAGAAGCTGGTGCGCCGCGCGCGCCACGTCGAGGTGCAGATCCTCGGCGACACCCACGGCCAGCTGATCCATCTGTTCGAGCGCGATTGCTCGGTGCAGCGGCGCAACCAGAAAGTGGTCGAGCGCGCGCCCGCGCCTTACCTCGACGAGGCCACCCGCACCGCGCTGTGCGAAGCGGCGCTGAAGCTGGGCCGCGCGGTCAATTACACGCACGCCGGCACGGTCGAATTCCTGATGGACGCCGACACCGGCAAGTTCTACTTCATCGAAGTCAACCCGCGCATCCAGGTCGAGCACACCGTGACCGAGCAGGTGACCGGCGTCGACATCGTCAAGTCGCAGATCCGCGTGACCGAGGGGCTGGCGATCGGCCAGCCGGACGAGCAGGGCACGCGCATACCGCCGCAGGATGAGGTGAAACTGAACGGCCATGCGCTGCAGTGCCGCGTGACAACCGAAGACCCGGAAAACAACTTCACGCCGGACTACGGCCGCCTGACGGCCTACCGCAGCGCGTCCGGTTTCGGCATCCGCCTGGACGGCGGCACCGCCTACACCGGCGCAGTGATCACGCCGTATTACGACTCGCTGCTGGTCAAGGTCACCGCGTGGGCGCCGACCGCTGCCGAGGCGACCTCGCGGATGGATCGCGCGCTGCGCGAATTCCGTATCCGCGGCGTGTCGACCAACCTGCCGTTCCTCGAGAACGTGATCAACCATCCGCTGTTCAAATCGGGCGAGTGCACCACGCGCTTCATCGACACCACGCCGGAGCTGTTCAAGTTCGCCAAGCGCGGCGACCGCGCGACGCGCCTGCTGCGCTTCATCGGCGACGTGGTGGTGAACGGCAATC
>CAYZXP010000349.1:0-1552 GCA_964482415.1 uncultured Bifidobacterium sp.
CCGGCATGCCGCGCGAGAACGCATTTTTTTCCAGCATCGTGTGCGGCAGGTGGTCGGCCTCGATGCCCTGGCCGAACAGCTTGCGGTTGCCGACGATGCCGCCGACCGAGCCGCCGCCGAAGTTCACGCCGTGATAACCCTTCTCGCGGCCGATGAAGCGCGTCTTCGATCCCTGCCCTTTCGCGCGCCAGTACGCGCGCGCCATCTTCAGCGAGGTGTCCGCGGCCTCAGAACCGGAGCCGGTGAAGAACACATGGTCGAGCCCGTCGGGCAGGAAATCGCGCATCCGGTTGGCCAACGCGAACGACAGCGGATGGCCGAACTGGAAGGCCGGCGTGAAGTCCAGCGTGCCCATCTGCCGGCTGACCGCATCGACCAGCTCCTTGCGGCAATGGCCGAGGCCGGTAGTCCACAGCCCGGACAGGCCGTCGAAAATCTTGCGGCCGTCGGCGTCGGTGAAATACGCATCCTTCGCGCTGACGAACAGCCGCGGGTTGGCCTTGAATTCACGGTTGGCGGTATACGGCATCCAGTGCGCTTCGAGCCAGTCGGCATCGGTGCGCACGGCCGCGTCGGCCAGGGACTGCGGGGCGGGCATGTTCATGCGATTTTCCTCCTGAGTGGCTCGCGCATTGTTGCGCCGGGCTGATACTTTTAGGAATATTCAATTATCCATGTTTGGTTGCAGATCCATGCAAGTAAAGAAAAAGGCCGTTTTAGGCCAGATCAGTGATACCGACATCCGCCTGCTGCGGGTGTTCCGCAGCGTCGTCGAGTGCGGCGGGATGGCCGCGGCCGAGCTGGACCTGAACATCAGCACCTCGACCATCAGCCGGCATATCAAGGACCTCGAGACGCGGCTCGGGCTCACCCTGTGCCGGCGCGGGCGCGGCGGCTTCGCGCTGACGCCGGAGGGCGAGCGCATCCACGAAGAGACGCTGCGGCTGCTGGCCTCGACCGACGCCTTCCGCGCCAGCGTCGATGACATTCAACAGCGCATCGCCGGCCAGTTCCACCTTGCGGTGTTCGACAAGACCGCAAGCAATCCGCAGGCGCGCATCGCCCGCGCGATCGCGCTGTTCAGCGACAGCGCGCCCGAGGTGTCGCTGAACCTGCATGTATCGACCATCAACGGCATCGAGCGCGGCGTGATCGGCGGCGACTATCACTACGGGATCATCCCCGAGCACCGGCGCTCGGACAGCCTGCTGTACGACGACCTGTTCGGCGAGACCATGCTGCTGTATTGCGGCGCAGCGCATCCGCTGTTCAGCGCCGACAACAGGAAAATGAGCTGGGCGCAGCTGCGCCAGCACGATTTCGCCGGCCTCGGGTATCACTCGCCGAATATGGAAATCTCGCACCGCGAGCGGCTGCGGCGCGATGCGACCGGCTTCGACCAGGAGTCGGTGGCCACGCTGATCCTGTCGGACCGCTACCTCGGCTTCCTGCCGGATCATTACGCGCGCGGCTTCGTCGAAGACGGGCTGATGAAGCCGGTGAAGCCTTCCCTGTTCCGCTACGAATGCCGCTTCGCCGGCATCGCGCGCCG
>CAYZXP010000350.1:0-1549 GCA_964482415.1 uncultured Bifidobacterium sp.
GGTCGCGTCAGTGCTTGACCAGCGTCGGCTCCGGCTTGCCTTCTTTCGAGGCGGCTGCAGCTGGAGCTGCCTCCTCTTCGGCCAGCGGCACCGGCTTGCGCTCGAGCGCGATGTCGAGCACCTTGTCGATCCAGCGCACCGGCACGATCTCCAGCGCGCTCTTCACGTTGGCCGGAATCTCAGCGAGATCCTTCACGTTCTGCTCGGGGATCAGCACGGTCTTGGTGCCTCCGCGCATGGCCGCCAGCAGCTTCTCTTTCAGGCCGCCGATCGGCAGCACTTCGCCGCGCAGCGTGATCTCGCCGGTCATCGCCACATCGGCGCGCACCGGTATGCCGGTGAACACCGACACCAGCGCCGTCGTCATTGCAATACCTGCCGACGGGCCATCCTTCGGCGTCGCGCCCTCGGGCACGTGAATGTGGATGTCGGTCTTCTCGAACACGTCGTTGCTGATGCCGAGGACGCGCGCCCGGCTGCGCACGACGGTGCGTGCCGCTTCGATCGATTCCTTCATCACGTCGCCCAGCGTGCCGGTGCGGATGATGTTGCCCTTGCCCGGCATCGTCATTGCCTCGATCGTCAGCAGGTCGCCGCCGACTTCGGTCCATGCGAGTCCGACCACCTGGCCGATCTGGTTGTCCTTCTCTGCCACGCCGAAGTCGTAACGACGCACGCCAAGGAATTTGTCGAGATTGCGACCGGTGACCGTCACCTTCTTTTCGCCGCCCTTCAGCAGCAGCATCTTCACGACCTTGCGGCAGATCTTCGAGATCTCGCGATCGAGCGAACGCACGCCGGCTTCGCGGGTGAAGTAGCGGATGATGTCGCGGATCGCGGATTCGGCGATGGTGATCTCGCTTTCCTTGAGTCCGTTGTTCTTCATCTGCTTCGGCACGAGGTAACGCTGCGCGATGTTCAGCTTTTCGTCTTCGGTGTAACCCGACAGGCGGATCACTTCCATCCGGTCCAGCAGCGCCGGCGGGATGTTGTAGCTGTTCGAGGTCGCAACGAACATCACGTCGGACAGGTCGAAGTCGACCTCGACATAGTGGTCGCCGAACGTGTGGTTCTGCTCCGGGTCAAGCACTTCGAGCAGCGCCGACGCCGGGTCGCCGCGGAAGTCCTGGCCGAGCTTGTCGATCTCGTCGAGCAGGAACAGCGGGTTGCGCACGCCGGTCTTCGACAGGCTCTGCAGGATCTTGCCCGGCATCGAACCGATGTAGGTGCGGCGATGGCCGCGGATCTCGGCCTCGTCACGCACGCCGCCGAGCGCCATGCGCACGAACTTGCGGTTCGTCGCGCGAGCGATCGACTGGCCGAGCGAGGTCTTGCCGACGCCCGGCGGGCCGACGAAGCACAGGATCGGCGCTTTGACCTTGTCCACGCGCTGCTGCACGGCGAGATACTCGAGGATGCGTTCCTTGATCTTGTCGAGGCCGTAGTGATCGTCCTCAAGCACTTTCTCCGCATGCGCGAGGTCGTTGTTGACCTTGGACTTCTTCTTCCACGGCAGGCCGATCAGCACGTCGATGTAGTTGCGCACGAC
>CAYZXP010000351.1:0-1548 GCA_964482415.1 uncultured Bifidobacterium sp.
CGCTGGCGGTCGCCATCGTGTTCGCGGTGAACTGGCCGCCGCAGGCGCCGGCGCCGGGGCATGCATGGTCCTCGACGTCGCGCAGTTCGTCCTCGCCGATGCGGCCGGCGTTATAGGCGCCGACGGCTTCGTAGATTTCCTGAATGGTCAGCTTGCGGCCCTCGAACAGCGTCGACGGCTTCGTGCATTTGCCCGACAGGATGGAGCCGCTGTAGAACGACACGCCCGGCAGGTTCATGCGGCCCAGCGCCATCGCCATCGCGGGAATCGTCTTGTCGCAGCCGGAGATGGTCACCAGGCCGTCGAGCATGTGGCCGCGCGCAACCAGCTCGACCGAGTCGGCGATCAGTTCGCGGCTGACCAGCGAGGTCTTCATGCCTTCGGTGCCGGTGGTGATGCCGTCGTTGATCGCGACGGTATTGATCTCCAGCGGCGTGCCGCCGGCCGCGCGGATGCCGTCCATCACGCGCTGCGCCAGCTCGCGATGGTTCAGGTTGCACGGCATCGTGCCGATCCAGCAGTGGGCGACGCCGATCTGCGGCTTTTTCAGGTCATCGTCGGTAAAGCCGGCGGCCTTCATCATCCCGCGCGCGACGGCGCGGTCGGGGCCGTCGAGCAGCGCGGCGCTCTTGTGCCTGGGGTTTGCGGACATGGTGTCTCCGTCCTGTGTCAGAGCGGGTATTGGGCGATGAAGCGGCGGATTTCCTTCAGCGTCTCTGCCGGTTTCTCTTCGGGGATGAAGTGGCCGCAGTCGAGCGCCTTGCCGCGCACGTCGCTGGCGACTTCGCGCCAGTCCTCGAGGCAGTTGAACAGGCGGTTGATCACGCCCTGCTTGCCCCACAGCGCGAGCACCGGCATCTTCAGCTTGCGGCGGCGATCCTTGCGGTCATGCTCGAGGTCGATGGTGCCGGCAGCGCGGTAGTCTTCGCAGCTGGCATGGACTGCCTTCGGGTCGCTGAAGGCCTTCACGTACTCGGCCACCGCCTCTTTCGAGAAGGCCGACAGGTCCGGTTCGGCGCGGCCGACCATGCCGAGGACGTTGAACGGCACGATCCCCTGCAGCATCTTCTCCGGCAGCGGCGCCGGCTGCAGCATCTGGAACCAGTGGTAGTAGGCGGTCGCGAATTTCAGGTCGGTGCTCTCGAACATTTTCAGCGTCGGCGAGATGTCGAGCACGGTCAGCGTACGCACGCGCTCGCCGTGGTCCTTGGCCAGACGGTGGGAGACGCGCGCGCCGCGGTCGTGGCCGATCAGGTGGAAGCGCTCGTGGCCGAGCTTGCTCATCACTTCGACCATGTCCAGCGCCATCTCGCGCTTCGAGTAGTTCGAATGGTCCGGCAGGCCCTTCGGCTTGGACGAACCGCCGTAGCCGCGCAGGTCCGCGCAGACCACCGTGTATTCCTTTGCCAGCTCGGGCGCGATCTGGTGCCAGCAGGCCATGGTTTGCGGATAGCCGTGCAGCAGCAGCAGCGGCTCGCCCTGACCGGCGGTGACGACGTTGATGGTGGCGCCGCTGGTGCGGATGCGCTTTTGCTTGAACCCCGGGAA
>CAYZXP010000352.1:0-1545 GCA_964482415.1 uncultured Bifidobacterium sp.
GCGGCCCGATCGTCACGCAGGCGCTGCAGCAGCTGCTCGAGCAGACCAACTGGCGCGACCTTGATTACCTGATTGTCGACATGCCGCCGGGTACCGGCGACGTGCAGCTGACGCTGTCGCAGAAGGTGCCCGTCACCGGCGCCGTGATCGTCACGACGCCGCAGGACATCGCGCTGCTGGATGCGCGCAAGGGCCTGAAGATGTTTGAGAAGGTTGGCATCCCCATCCTCGGCATCGTCGAGAACATGAGCATGCACATCTGCAGCAACTGCGGCCATGCGGAACCGATTTTCGGGCAGGGCGGCGGCGAGAAAATGTGCAGCGATTTCGGCGTCGACTTCCTCGGCGCGCTGCCGCTGACCATGAGCATCCGCGAACAGGCCGACTCCGGCCGGCCTACCGTGGTCGCCGACCCGGACGGGCAGGTCGCGCAGATCTACAAGCAGATCGCGCGCAAGGTGGCAGTCAAGGTCGCCGAAAAGGCGAAGGACATGACCAGCAAGTTCCCCAGCATCGTGATCAAGAACGACTGACGCGCAGCCCGCGTCATGGCCAGCGCTGTCCGGCGCTGGCTTTTTTTTGCCTCAAAATAGGCTAATTCAAGCATATTGACATCGTCTATCCGGCATTGGAATATCCGGCAAATCATTGAATGCAAAGCGGTTTTTAACTTTGCACAATATGTTTGTTCAGGCATATAAAAATACCGGAGATACCGATGCCCGCAGCCTCCTACGACGCCTGTGTCGACACAGCGCTCGCGCAGCTGGGCGCGCCTGACGGCGCGCTGCTGCCAATACTCCATGCGATCCAGGCGGAGTATGGCTATGTGCCGGCCGAGTCTGTCCCGCTGGTGGCCGAACGGCTTAACCTGTCGCGCGCGGAAGTGCACGGCGTGCTCAGCTATTACCACCATTTCCGCAAGGAGCCGGCCGGCAAGCTCGTCGTGCAGCTGTGCCGGGCCGAGGCCTGCCAGTCGGTCGGCGCGGACGCGCTGGCCGACCATGCGAAGAACGCGCTGGGCATCGACTTCCACCAGACCACGGCCGACGGCAGCGTCACGCTGGAGCCGGTGTACTGCCTCGGACAATGCGCTTGCGGGCCGTCGATGATGGTCGGCGATCGCGTGCATGCGCGCATCACCCCGGAAAAATTCGATGCGCTGCTGGCGCGCGCAAGGAGCGACGCATGAGCGTGACCGTTTTCGTCCCGCGCGATTCGACCGCGCTGGCGCTCGGTGCCGACGAGGTCGCCGCTGCGATCACCGCCGAGGCGGCACGGCGCGGCATCGCGATCCGGCTGGTGCGCAATGGCTCGCGCGGCATGTTCTGGCTGGAGCCGCTGGTCGAGGTGGACCACGCCGGCGTGCGCCTCGCATACGGCCCGGTGGAAGAAGGCGACGTGGCCTCGCTGTTCGATGCAGGCTTCACCACGGGCGGTGCGCACCGGCTGTTCCTCGGCAAGACCGACGAGCTGCCTTTCCTGAAGCGACAGGAGAGGCTGACCTTTGCGCGCGTCGGCATCACCGATCCGCTGTCGCTCGAC
>CAYZXP010000353.1:0-1518 GCA_964482415.1 uncultured Bifidobacterium sp.
TAGGGCTTGGAGTTGTAGCCTTCCTTCTCGTAGGCCTTGCGCATCTTCTCGAACTGCGAGGCGATGGTCGCGAACTTGCCCAGCGAATCACGCTTGAGCTGCTCGAGCTGTTCGGCCGAGAAGCCGGCTGCGCCGCCGTTAGACGAACCCTCTTCCTCTTCGTCCCCTTCTTCTTCGCCCTCTTCCTCGTCCTCGTCGTCCTCGTCGTCGGCGGCTGCCTTCACCACAGGCGGAGCGACCGGCGCGTCATCGGGCGCGTTCGGATCGACGAGGCCGTCGACGATCTCGTCGATCTTGGTCTCGTCCTTCTCGATGCGCTCGGCCAGTTCGAGGATTTCGGAAATCGTCATCGGGCAGGCGGAGATTGCCTGGATCATGTCTTTCAGGCCGCCTTCGATGCGCTTGGCGATCTCGATCTCGCCCTCGCGCGTCAGCAGCTCGACCGAGCCCATCTCGCGCATGTACATGCGCACCGGGTCGGTGGTACGGCCGAAATCGGAATCGACGGTCTGCAGCGCCGCTTCGGCGGCCGCTTCTGCATCGTCGTCGTTGGCGACGTTGGCCACGTTGTCCGACAGCAGCAGCGCCTCGGCATCGGGCGCGTGCTCGTAGACCGCGATACCCATGTCGTTGAACGTGCCGATGATGCCCTCGATCGCCTCCGGATCGACGATGTTCTCCGGCAGGTGGTCATTGATCTCGGAATGCGTGAGGAAGCCGCGGTCCTTGCCGAGCTTGATCAGCGTCTTCAGCTTCTGGCGGCGGCGTTCGAGTTCTTCCTCGCTCGCTTCCGAATCGGAAGAGAACGCATCCTTGAGGAACTGCTTTTCCTTGTTCTTGCGGTCACGCGCCTTCGCCTTGTCGGCGGCCTTCAGCTGTTCGGCGCGCTCGACGGCGTTCAGTTGCGCAATTTCATCGCTCTCGGGCTGGAAATCGCGCGGCTTGCGGCCGCGGCGACCCGGCACCTTCACGGCCGGCAGCACATAGCCGGAGGTATCGATCGCAGCCAGCGCGGCCGCGTCCGTGGTCTGCTTGACCGACAGAATCTTGTGGTCGGCCTTGGTCTCGGCCTGTTTCGGTTCGGGTTTGACCAACGTCTTGGTGGCCTTCCTCACCACGACTACTTTCGGTTCGGTTTTCCTGGTTGTCACAGAGGCTTTCTTTGCTGGTGCTTTAGGCGCGACAGCGGTCTTGGCCGCAGCCTTGCCCGTTGTCTTCGCCGCGGATTTGGCCGGAGCAGCGGCGGCCTTCACAGGCTTTTTCAGCGCTGGCTTGGCTGCGGTACCGGCTTTTGAGACAGTCTTGGCGGCGCCTTTGTTCGCCGCCTTGGCGGCTGTGGCGCTCGGCTTGGCCGCGGCTGTCGTCGCTTTTTTCGTCGCAGTCTTCGAGGCGGCCTTCACGGGCTTCTTTGCGCTTGCCGCAGCTGAACGCGCAGACTCCGCCTTCGCGGGCTTGACCTTCGGTGCAGAATTCTTAACGGGTTTTTTGGTTGTCGCCATGGATCGATCCACCATTGGG
>CAYZXP010000354.1:0-1516 GCA_964482415.1 uncultured Bifidobacterium sp.
GGCGCGAGCAGGTCGGCGTTGTGCCGCCAGACGCTGCCGCCGACAAAAATGGCTTCGGTATCGAGGATGGCCGTCAGGTTGTACAGCGCACGCCCGAACCAGCGCGCGGCTTCCTGCACCAGCGCGACGGCGGCCGCGTCGCCCTGCCTTGCATCGTCGAAGATGGCCGCCAGCGGCTTGCCCAGATGCTTGCCGAAATTGCGCCCGCCGATCATGCCTTCGAGGTCGCCGCGGTTGCCGCAGCCACACAGCGCATCGGCCGTGTCGGACAGCAGCATGTGCCCCGCATGCCCGGCATTGCCGGCCTTGCCGTTCAGGATGCGGCCATCGACGCAAAGGCCGAAGCCGATGCCGGTGCTCCAGGTGACGTACACCGAATTGGCCGGCGCCGTGCCGAACGCACGTTCGCCGTGCAGCGCAGCCACGCAGTCATTGGCGATGCGCACGACGGCAAAGCGTTCGCGCAGCACCGATTCCAGTGGCAGGAAGGTCCAGTCATTCGGCAGGTCGTCGCCGTTCGGCAGGCCGCCGCACAGGTTCGGCGGCACGAAGCCGAGCGCGCCGTCGCGCCACTCGAACGGGCCGCAGCTGCTGACGCCGACGTCCTGCACATCGGCCGGATCGCGCTGCAGCCGCGCGCAGCAGGCATCAATCAGCCGCAGTGCCTGCCGTGCAATTGTGTCCGGCGCGCCGGACTTTTGCGTCGGCTCGGTGACCCGAATTAAAGGGCCGCCGGCATCGGCGATGCAGGCGGCCATCTTGGTGCCGCCGATATCGAGCGCGGCAATGAACATCGCTTACGCGCGCAGCGGCTTGTAGCGGATACGCTTGGGCTTCGCGCCTTCTTCGCCAAGGCGCTTCTTCTTGTCCGCTTCGTATTCCTGGTAATTCCCGTCGAAGAAGACCACCTGCGAATCACCTTCGAACGCGAGGATGTGGGTCGCGATGCGGTCGAGGAACCAGCGGTCGTGCGAGATCACCAGCACGCTGCCGGCGAACTCCAGCAGCGCATCTTCCAGCGCGCGCAGGGTTTCCACGTCGAGGTCGTTTGACGGTTCGTCCAGCAGCAGCACGTTGCCGCCCATGAGCAGCGTCTTCGCGAGGTGCAGGCGGCCGCGTTCGCCGCCGGACAGGTTGCCGACGATCTTCTGCTGGTCAGCGCCCTTGAAGTTGAAACGGCCAAGGTACGCACGCGACGGCATTTCGAAGCGGCCGACGGTCAGCAGGTCGGCGCCGTTGGACACGTCGTCGAACACGGTCTTCTTGTTGTCGAGCTCGGCACGCGACTGGTCGACCACCGAGACCTTGACGGTCTGGCCGACCGAGATCTCGCCGCTGTCCGGCTGCTCCTTGCCCGAAATCATGCGGAACAGGGTCGATTTACCGGCGCCGTTCGGACCGATGATGCCGACGATCGCGCCTGCCGGAATCTTGAACGACAGGTTGTCGATCAGCAGGCGGTCGCCATAGCCTTTGCTGACGTTCTTGAATTCGATCACTTCATTGCCGAGGCGCT
>CAYZXP010000355.1:0-1516 GCA_964482415.1 uncultured Bifidobacterium sp.
CCACGCTGCCGATCGCCGCGCTGACCGCGTGGTCGACGCTGCAGGAAGGCGGCGTCAAGCCGGGCGACGTGGTGCTGCTGCAGGGCACCGGCGGCGTGTCGCTGTTTGCGCTGCAGTTCGCGAAGGCGGCAGGCGCAAAGGTCATCATCACCTCGTCGAGCGACGAGAAGCTCGTGCGTGCGCGTGCTCTCGGCGCGGACGAGACCATCAACTACCGCAGCAACCCGGACTGGGAGCTGGCGGCAAAGGAAATCACCGGCGGCCGAGGCGTGGATATCGTCGTCGAGACGGCCGGCGCGACGCTGTCGAAGTCGCTGGCGGCGACCGCCTTTGGCGGCTTCATCGGCGTGGTCGGCTTTGTGGCCGGCCCGGAGGCGACGATCTCGCTGCGCCAGCTGTTCGGCCCGCTGATCCGCGTGCAGGGCATTGCGGTCGGCTCGAAGACGCGTTTCGAGCAGATGAACCGTGCAATCGAGCAGAACGGCATCAAGCCGGTACTCGATTCGGTCTATGCGCTGGAGGATGCGCAGGCGGCGTTCAAGCACATGGACAGCGGCGCCCATTTCGGCAAGGTCGCGATCTCGGGCTACTGAGCCCGCCCAATTTTTCAAGGAAACTGACATGGCAAAACGCATCGCCGTCATCCCGGGCGACGGCATCGGCAAGGAAGTCATCCCCGAGGGCCTGCGCGTGCTCGACGCGGCCGCGCGCAAGTTCGGCATCGACCTGCAGTTCGACCATTTCGATTTCTCCAGCTGGGACTATTGCGAGAAGCACGGCAAGATGCTGCCGGACGACTGGAAGCAGCAGATCGGCTCGCATGACGCGATCTACTTCGGCGCGGTCGGCTGGCCCGAGAAGATCCCCGATCACGTGTCGCTGTGGGGTTCGCTGCTTCTGTTCCGCCGCGAGTTCGACCAGTACATCAACCTGCGCCCGGCGCGGCTGATGCCGGGCATTGTCGCGCCGGTGGTGCGGCGCGACGGCAGTCCGCGCGCGCCCGGCGAGATCGACATGTACATCGTGCGCGAGAACACCGAGGGCGAGTATTCGAGCATCGGCGGGCGCATGTACGACGGCACCGAGCGCGAGATCGTCATGCAGAACACGGTGATGTCGCGCATCGGCGTCGACCGCGTGCTGAAGTTTGCGTTCGAGCTGGCGCAGTCGCGCCCGAAGAAGCACCTGACCAGCGCGACCAAGTCGAACGGCATCTCGATCACGATGCCGTACTGGGACGAGCGCGTCGTCGAGATGGCCAGGTCTTATCCGGACCTGAAGCTCGACAAGTTCCACATCGATATCCTGACCGCGCACTTCGTGCAGCGGCCGGAGTTCTTCGACGTGGTGGTGGCGTCCAACCTGTTCGGCGACATCCTGTCCGACCTGGGCCCGGCCTGCACCGGCACGATCGGCATCGCGCCGAGCGCGAACCTGAATCCTGAGCGAAAATTCCCGTCCCTGTTCGAGCCGGTGCACGGCTCGGCGCCGGACATCGCCGGCAAGAACATCGCGA
>CAYZXP010000356.1:0-1509 GCA_964482415.1 uncultured Bifidobacterium sp.
ACCCGCCATTGTACGCAAGCTGCTGCGACGCAACATTGGTTTTTTTGATAGCAGGTCTTCGATCAAGCGTAGTTCCGTCAGGCACGCCGTCCCGCGCACCGTGCCTGCCCGCATCGGGGCGCCCGGCGCACCCCGATGGCCAGAGGTAAAATCCCGCGCAGGCGCCGCTGCGCCACCTCACCGCACACAAAGGAAAAAATGGGACCCGAACCCTCGACGCCGGCCAACGCTTCCCCTCGCCTTTCCCCCGAACAAAACAAACCGCGCCGGCGCCTCGCCTGGCTGCTCCTGCTGCTGGTGATCGCGCTCATCGGCGGCCTGGTCTGGTACGTGACGGCGCGCAAGGACAGCGGCAGCACCCACGGCGGCGGCGGGCCGCGTGGCCGGCCACCGGCGACCGTCGGCGTGGCAGCGGTCGAACAGCGTGACTTCCCGGTGGAGTTCGATGCGCTCGGCACCGTCACGCCACTGGCGACCGCGACCGTGCGCGCGCAGGTGTCCGGCGTGCTGCAGCAGGTACTGTACACCGAGGGCCAGCTGGTCAGGCGCGGCCAGCTGCTGGCCGTGATCGACCCGCGCCCGTTCGAGAATGCGCTGATGCAGGCGCGCGGCCAGCTGCAGCGCGACGAGGCGCAGCTCGACAATGCGCGCGTCACCGAGCGCCGCTACCGGCAGCTGCTGGCGCAGGATTCCATCGCGCAGCAGGAAGTCGACGCGCAGGCCGCGCTGGTGCGCCAGCTCGAAGGCACGGTGAATTTTGACCGCGCGGCCGTGCGCAGCGCCCAGCTGAACCTTGAATTTTCCCGAATCACCGCGCCCATCGCCGGCCGCATCGGCCTGCGCACCGTCGATGCCGGCAACCTCGTCGGTCCGTCCGATACGGCCGGCATCGTGTCGATCACGCAGGTCGATCCGATCGACGTGGTGTTCGCCGTGCCGCAGGACACCGTGCCGGCCGTGCGCGATGCGCTGGCCGGCGGCCGCGCACTGGCCGTCACCGCCTTCGACCGCGCGCGCACCACGCAGCTGGCCAGCGGCCGTTTCCTCGCGCTCGACAACCTGGTCGACATCCAGACAGGCACCGTGCGCGCGAAGGCGCGCTTCGAGAATGCGCAGACCCGGCTGTTCCCGAACCAGTTCGTCAACGTGCGGCTGAAGCTGCGCACCATCGAAGGCGCGACCGCCGTGCCGGTCGCGGCGGTTCGCAACGGCGCCGACGGCCCCTTCGTCTACGTGCTGAATGCGGAAAAGCGCACCGTCGCGCTGCGCAAGGTCGAGCGCGGACTGACCAGCCAGGGCAACACGCAGATCCTGTCCGGCGTGAAGGCGGGCGATCAGGTCATCACCGAAGGCGCGGACCGTTTGTCTGACGGCGCCAGCGTGCGCCTGCCCGGCGCGCGCGACGGCAGCAAGGGCGGCGCGGGCCGCCACGGCGACGCCGGCGGCAAGGGTGACGGCAAGGGAGGCGGCAAAAGCGACGACAGCCGGCGCGGCCCGCCGGCCGGCGGC
>CAYZXP010000357.1:0-1508 GCA_964482415.1 uncultured Bifidobacterium sp.
TGACGGCGATGCTGGCGGCGCTGGCGATCGCGCTGGCCGCGCGCCGCTTCCTGCAGCGCCACGTCGATGCCGTCGCGATGCTGCGCTGCCTCGGCCTGCGGCAGGCGGAAGTCACGCAGATCTACGCGCTCGAATTCCTGCTGGTCGGCGTGGCCGGCGGACTGGCCGGCGCGTGCGCCGGTTTCGGTGCACATTTCCTGCTGCTCGAATGGCTCGGGCCGCTGCTGGCCGTCGAGTTGCCTGCGCCCGGCTGGCTGCCGCTGCTGCAGGGACTGGCGACCGGGTTGCTGCTGCTGGTCGGCTTTGCGCTGCCGCCGGTACTGCAGCTGCGCAATGTGCCGCACAACCGCGTGATCCGGCGCGAGCAGCCGCCGCCGCAGCCGTTCACGCTGGCCGGTTACCTGACGGCGCTGGCGGCCTTCGTCGCGCTGCTGGTCTGGCAGGCCGGCGACGTCCGGCTCGGGCTGCTGGTGTCGGCCGGCTTCGGCGGCACGCTGCTCGTGTCGGTGCTGGTCTCATGGGGCGTGCTACGCGCATTGCGCTGGCTGCGCGCGCCCTTGCACTGGCCCGCATGGCGTTTCGCGCAGGACTCGTTGCGGCGGCGCCCCGCCACCAGCGCGCTGCAGATCGTGTCGCTGGCGCTCGGGCTGATGGCCTTGCTGCTGCTGACCCTGGTCCGCGAGGACCTGCTCGCTGCATGGCGGCAGTCTGCGCCCGCCGATGCGCCCGACCATTTCGTGATCAACATCCAGCCCGAGCAGCGCGAGCCGGTGGCGCAGCTGCTTGCGCAGGGCGGGGTCACCCGCGCGCCGCTGTATCCGATTATCCGCGGCCGGCTGGTGCAGGTCGGCGAGCGCCGCATCGGCCCGGAGAGCTACAAGGAAGACCGCGCGCAAAGGCTGGTCGAGCGCGAGTTCAACCTGTCGACGATGGCCGATCTGCCCGGCCACAACAGCGTGGTCGAGGGTCGCTGGTTCGGCGCGCAGCGGGCCGGCGGTGAGGCGTCGGTCGAGCAGGGGCTGGCGCAGACGCTGAAACTGAAGCTGGGCGACACCTTGCGTTTCGATGTGGCCGGCGTGCCGGTCGATGCAAGGATCACCAGCATCCGCAAGCTCGACTGGGGATCGATGCAGGTGAATTTTTTCGTGATCCTCGATCCGTCGGTCGCCGCCGGCTTGCCGACCAGCTGGATCACCGCCTTCCACCTGCCGCCGGCACAGGCCGGGCTGGTGAACCGGCTGGTGCACGACCATCCGAACCTGACCGTGGTCGACGTTGGTGCGATGGTCGCGCAGGTGCGTAGCGTGATCGACCAGGTCGTCAGCGCGGTCGAGTTCCTGTTCCTGTTCACGCTGGCCGCCGGCGTGCTGGTGCTGGCAGCCGCCCTGATGGTGTCGCGGCAGGAGCGCGCCCATGAGGCGGCGCTGCTGCGCGCGCTGGGCGCGACGCGGGCGCAGCTGTCGCGCGCGCAATGGGTCGAATGCGTGCTGGTCGGCGCCTGTGCCGGC